>JBCKPN010000176.1:0-2015 GCA_038901695.1 Usitatibacteraceae bacterium | reverse complement strand
GATCGTTCAGGTGCCGTGCGGCACCGCGTTGGTGGCTCACCAAGTTCCTGCGCTTCCCCCTTCGACGAGCTCAGGGCAGGCTCCTTCGACGAGCTCAGGGCAGGCTCCTTCGACGAGCTCAGGGCAGGTTCTTTGAAAAGAGAGGAGTCGCAGCGGGAAGGGAGGAGTCACGACGTCACAGCGGCACAGCGCGAGTCCCTATTTGGGTGCCCTAAAGTCTTGAATCGACTTGCCTGCTCGCTGCAACGCCAGCGCCGTCGCGCGCCGCTCACCGTGTTTAACCAAGTCAGCAAAAAATACCACCAACGCCTTGCCGTCGTCGTCACTCTGCGGCGGAAATTTCTGGAGGGATTGCCACACGTAACGGCCGGCCGCTTCAAACGCCGCCACACCATCGGCAGCCTCTTTGGCTTTTTCCGGCAGTTTTTCGCCGTTGGCCAGACGCTCCAACGCCCGATAGCCGATCGCCGGTTCCGCTTGGGACTCGCCTTTGTCGATGAGTACCTGTGCCGCACGGCGACAAATCGGATAGCGCCCGTCCGGCAGCTTGCCCTCGGGGCTTGGGTTACACAGTTGCGCGAACAACCGAAATGGCGGCACCATCATGCCGTCCAGCAAGCCAAAGGCGGCGGCTTCGTCGTCGCCGGGTTTACGCATCGGCTCGACGACGGCGTTGGCATACCTGAGCGCGGTCGCGGCGGCTACATGATAGAACCAGACGCTGCGCTTGGCGGCGCCGGCTTTTTCCAGATGCGGGCCGGCGATGTTGATCAACCCTTGGGTGTATTCGCGTGCCGCCATGCTGATCCAGCCCATCGCGTTGTCTGGGTCGGCGTCGGCAAACGTGGCGAGCCGATCTTCAACGGTACACAGCGACTTGGCCGGGAAGCCTAGGCAAAACATGGCAATCTGAAAATCAACCAAGCCGCTGTTTTGTTTGTCGGCGAGCTGCTTGGCGCGTGCCAGCGTGGTCATTTGCAAGTCGGCCTTTTGCTCCGGTTCGCGCGTTTCGCCGGCTTTCATATTTGCTTCGCGCATGTATTTGGCCGCTAACGCCAGCGCGTTGGCATCGTTCGATGCCGCCATCGCCTGCATGGCGGCCTTGGTGATGCGCTCAATGACTGCCAGACGCGGATTGTCGGGCGGCGCGGGTGTGGGTGCGGGTGTGGGTGTTGAGATTGGCGCCGGGGCCGCAGGGCTCGCGGCAGCAGGCACCACGGCTGTCTTGGTGGCAGTCGTTGTGTCACGATCGGCGCGGTTCGCTGGTTCAGCACACGCCGGAAGCGCTAGCGAAATCAGCATCGCAAGCGCGGATGGGAACGTCGATGGACGAAACACGATCATTTGATATTCACCTTTTCAAATCATTAAATGAGGGGGATTATCGCAAACCGGCGGATGGTTGCGCACCGGCATGCATAGAACCATGCAGCGCTCAAAAAGTTCACTCACGAGTGGGGCGTTCGCGAATTTCGCTGACACAGTGCACAGTGGGATAATCTTTGCTAACGCGTCAACCAGAATCAGGATTCGCCATGTCCCGTAACCGCCCACTGATGCACCGCCAACCCGCAACCGGCTTCACGTTGATGGAGATGCTCGTTGTACTCGCCATCATCGGCCTGATCGTCGGCATGGTCGGCCCGCGCATTCTCGGTACCATCGACCGTGAGGCACCGAAAATCGCGCTGACACAAACCAAACTATTGCGCGGCGCGGTGGAAAACTTCCGATTAGATGTTGGACGTTACCCGACCACCCAGGAAGGGCTTGCCGCACTCACGGTGAAACCGAGCGAGCCAACCATCGCGGCGCGCTGGCGCGGGCCCTACACGGACGGTGACGTGCCGATGGATCCGTGGAAAAACCCCTACCAATACAGCGTGCCGGGTGCCAACAGCCAGCCGTTCGCGCTGTACTCGATGGGGTCAGACGGCAAACGCGGCGGCGAAGGCGATGCGGCGGATATTGGGATACTGCCAGTCAACTAGGCGTTGCTGTTCCCCGTATTGCGC
>JBCKPN010000175.1:0-2016 GCA_038901695.1 Usitatibacteraceae bacterium | reverse complement strand
CTCGACATCGGCGACCCGTATGACGGCTTTACGCGATCACTCCCGCCGTCGCCGTTCTTGCCTGCAGTACTGGCCGCCTGCGGGTTGCCGACGGTGTCGCATGGCGTTGAGACGCTGGGGCCGAAATACGGCGTGACGCCGCACCAGATATTGCGCGCAGCAGGGGTGCCGGTGAATCTCTCCACCGAACAGGCAGCCAAGCGGCTGGGGGAGAAAGAGGTGGGCTGGGCGTATGTGGATCAGCAGGCGTTCTGTCCGAAACTGCATAACCTCCAGAATCTGCGCACTCTCATCGTCAAACGCCCGGTGCTGACGACGGTGGAAGTGTGTATCGGGCCGATTCGGGGCCGCGCCCGCACTCACCTCATGACCGGTTACGTGCACAAACCCTATGCGCGGGTTTATGCGATGCTCGCGCGCCACGCGGGCTTCGATTCGGCGCTGCTGGTGCGCGGCGTGGAAGGTGGGGTGATTCCGTCGCTGCGCCAGGCCGGAAAATATTTTTACTACCATGACCTGGGCGAGGAGCAAATGCGCGACATCACCCCGGCCGATTTTGGCATTGATCATTCCATTCGTCCCGTTCCCATACCCGGCGCGTCCGAAACTGCGGGCGGAGAGGGGGATGGGGATGGGGTCGCGGCGGCTTTCGATACCCAGGCCATGGCGCGCGCCACGGTCGAGGCGGGAATGGAAACACTCGCCGGCAAGCCCGGGCCGATGCGCGATGCGCTGGTATCCGCCGCCGCAATCGCGCTGCTCCACATGAAGCGCCATGACTCGCTTATGGCCGCCGCGGATGCCGTGCGTACGGCGCTCGATAACGGCCTGGCAGCGACGCACTTCAAGCGTTGATTTGCAGGGTGTGTTGGCGGGTAGGGCGGGAAATCAAAGGGGTCAAGGTGAATTGTTTTACAGAATGCCAAAAATAAATCACGCTAACCCCTTTGATTAGTCAGCCCTTGGCAAAACAAATAACGCTAACCCCTTTAATTTTCAATCAGCAGGGTGGGTCAATATTCAATCGGCGCCAACACCGCGAACACCCAAACAAATAAACAGATAACTAAAACAACTACCGAAACGGAAGTGGAAATATTGGATAGCCGCGATCTGGGGCTGGTGCTGGCGCAACAACTGTTTGGCGTGAAAGACCTCCATTACGGTTTATGGGGCGATGACCTGCCGCTGACGGTGGGCAATATCCCCGTGGCCCAGCAGCGTTATACCGACATGCTGCTCGCCGCCCTGCCGCCTTTGCCGGGACAGGTGCGGATATTGGATATAGGCTGCGGCACGGGGCACTTGATGGCGCAAATGCTGGACAAAGGTTACGCGGTGGACGGGCTTATCCCCTCGCACAGCTTGGCGAACAAAGTGCGCGGGCTTCCGCAAATCCGCGCCAGCACCTCCAGCCGCGTCTATGAATGCCGCCTGGAAGACCTTGGCGACGAGGCGCACGGCAACCGGTACGACGTTGCGTTGTTTAGCGAAAGCTTCCAATACATTCCAATCTCCGCCGCCTTCGGGCAACTGCAAAAGCTCGTAAAGCCGGGCGGGCTGGTGATTATTTGTGATTTTTTCAAAACAGCAGCCAACCCTGAAGGAACCCCCGGCGGCGACTTTGGCGGCGGGCATCCTTTGGAATCGTTTTATGCGCAACTTAAAGACGCGCCATTCGTAATTCTGCGTGACCAAGACATCACCAAACAAGTCAGCCCGGGCTTGCAATTGGTGGACGACTTGTTGCAGAAACGCATTGCTCCCGCCTGCTTCACCATAGGCGGCTATGTGAAGCGGCGTTATCCGGTTCTCGCCTGGATTATCCGCAAGGCTTTTAACGCCAAGCTGGAAAAATTACGGGCGAAATATCTTTCCGGGCAGCGTAATAAAGAGACTTTTGAAAAATACAAAAATTATCGGTTTATCATCCTGAAATACCAACCTGAACAATCAAAGGGGTCAGTGTGAATTGTTTTACAGAATGCCGAATCCAGCATCTCGCAAATTCGGAGA
>JBCKPN010000174.1:0-2056 GCA_038901695.1 Usitatibacteraceae bacterium | reverse complement strand
CCAGGTCTATCCGCTGGCGCGGCGCGCGTTCGATTTCCGCCCCGACCAGACCCCGGAGGAGAAGATTGCCGCGCGGCATGCACGGGAGCGGGCGAAGAACTGGCTGATGAAGTGGATGAACTTGACGCCGCAAATGCGGTGTCAGTGATGTCGTTGAATGCGGCTGTGTGCGATAAAAGCAGAGCCGCCAGCGTGTTTCGGCACACTGGATGATGTTTTCGATCACGAAACCCTCGCAATATGGGCTCGCCACGTCGTCCGGCGGGGGCGCGCCGCACTTCCACCCGGTACCGCCACCGACACGGCACAACTGGAAGCGCTATTGGCCAAACTCATTCAGCGAATCATGAGGCTACTGACCAAGGCCGGGTGCCTCATCGAAGAAGAAGGCGTGGTCACTCTGGCCAGCACCGCCCCCGACCCCGAAAACCTGCTCAATCAAAAGGGGTCAGGGTGTCATGGCGCTACCTTAAGTATTTGTAGGTTGGTGCTGAGCACAGCGAAGCCCAACATCTCGCAGCAAGTCGTTGGGCTTCGCTGCGCTCAGCACCAACCTACGGCAACCTAGCATGCGCGAATGGCGTTGCACATATGCCATTTCCACCGTAAATGTCTGCGTAACCGCTTAAGGTAGTGCCATGAGGGTCAGGGTGATTTGTTTTGTCAGACACCGAAAACAAATCACCCTGACCCCTTTGAATTTCGTGCGTGAAATGTTGCGTATTTGACTGGCCAGACGGCTAGGCACATATTGGTGGCTTGTCAAAAATGGCGTTTGAAATTCCTATACCCCTGCTTCTCGATCTTTCCCCGCGCCAGCTTGCGTTCGCGTCGATGCTGATTTCCGCCGGCGCGGCCGTGTGTTTCTACTTTGTGCTGCGTCTACCTTGTACTGTGAAACGCGCACAGCGGTTGCTGCTGCTGCTGCTCTTTTTGCTGGCGATCGCTGCACCGTTTCTGGTTCCCGATGAGCTGCGGAACGTATCGCGGTTTATGCCGGCGCTGTTCGCGGTCATGATGGCCTTCAAGATGTGGGACTTGCAGGTTGGTGCCAGCCGTCGCGAATTGCCCGACCCCCGCCAGTTTTTTGCGTATCTGGCCAACATTTCCTTGAACGTCTGGCGCAGGCGCGGCGCAGAACGCCAGCCAACGATGCGGCAAAATTTGCGCGATCTGCTGCTGGCGAGTGCCAATATTCTGGGCAGCTATAGCGCGCTCAGTCTGCTGCACCGATTCGACTGGCTCGGCATGCCGTTTTTGTTCGCGCATGCGCTGGTCGCGATCTGTCTGTTGTGGTTGGTGGTCGGCATGTTCGACCTGACGGTCGCCGTCACGCGACTCTGTGGCGGCTACTGCGTAGCGGCTAACGACCGCCCGTATCTGGCCTGCACCCCGGCGCAATTTTGGCGGCGCTATAACCGCATCGCCGGCCAGTTCCTGCACGAGAACGTCTTCAAGCCGGCCAACGGTCGCAGGCATCCCGTGCGCGCAACCATGTTGGTTTTTTTCATCTCCGGGCTGTTTCACGAATACCTGTTTTGGCTCGCCATCGGCAGGTCGGCCGGATTGCAAATGGCTTTTTTTCTGCTTCAGGGTGCAGCAGTCGCCGCCACCTTGCGCGTCAAGCCGAGCGGCTCGAGCGCGATTTGGTGGTGGCTGTTGACGTGGTCGTTTCTGCTGCTCAGCTCAGTGGTTTTCTTTGCCAGCTTTGAGCAGATGGTTCCGGTCTATCCGCTCGCTCTGCCGCGCTGGCTGGCGAGCTGGTGAGCCGCCGGAAAGCTGTCCCAACGGCCGACTCATTACCGTGCCTGTAAGCACGCGTGAGCAGCACCGGCAGCGTGCCGAGCAGCTAGCCGCCAAGCAATTGTCGCGCGCTCAGTGCGCTGCGCATTGTTGCCATCACCTGCTGTGCGCCGCTGGCGAGCAGGCGCGCGTCGGAGCTGATGGTTGCGAACTGAAAGCCCTTGGCGACTCGTGCCAAGGCCGCTTCCGGCGTGCCGTTGTGGATGTCGGCCACCACGCCGTGAGCCTTGGCGCGCGCCAGAATACGCTCGAT
>JBCKPN010000173.1:0-2068 GCA_038901695.1 Usitatibacteraceae bacterium | reverse complement strand
ACGAAAAGCCGTTGTGAAACACGCTGAACCCGGCGGGAGCCAAGCCCACGTCGACAATCGCGTTACCGAGCAAGCCACCGCTCTGGTTAAGCAACCACACCGTGAGCTGACCGTTGGGGCGTTTCCATACAATGTCGGTGGTGCCATCGTTGTTCAGATCCGCCGCCGCAAAAAACGTCCATGTCGGATCCGCGGGCAGCGAAATGATGGTCATCGGAATCGTGAGCGAACTTGGGGTGCACGCGACGAGGGGATTGTCGGGGTCGCCAACGAACGGCGGCAGCGCCAATCCGGTCGCATCCAATGACAGCAGTTGGGTGGCCCCGGTGGTCGCATTACGTACCAGCACTTCTCCACTCTGGCCGCCGCGAAATCGGGCAAATTTCAGCGGCGCAAAGCCGCTCGGAATCGTGCCGCTGGCAAGGTTGGCGCAGGTGCGGGGTTGCGTCGCCATCAGCGCGCGAAACTGTCCTTGTGGACTCAGATACAACATGTCTGCCGCGCCGTCGTTATTGATGTCGAGTGCGCCAAGCAGCAGCCAGTCGAGCGGCGCACCACCGCGTTTGCGCGGCAGCGCAACGACCGGAGCGCTCTCGGTGCCAGGGAAAACCCCGCTGCCAAACCAGACAAACGAGACGCCAGTATCCGGAGAATCAACGACGACGTAGCGCCACACTAAATCATCCACGCCGTCGCCGTCGAGATCACCGACCGCCTGCACATCCCAAACCGTCCTCACCTGTCGCCAAAGGAAATCGTTATTCGAATTAAATTCGTTCCACGAGCGAACATCGCCACGGTCACCCTGCGTCACATTAAGTATCGCGAGATCAGGCGTGCCGCTGCGATTGAAGTCGCCCGTGGCCACCACGCGATAGGCGACACCAGGGTCACTGATATTGTTGAATTGAAATGTGTTGTTCACCAACCGACCCACCGACATTTGCGGCGGCGTCACCGACGAACGCAGAATGATGTCGTTCTTGGTCACGCTGATGCCACAAGACGGCGGTGCGGCGTTCATCTGGTCGGCGATGTAGGTGACAATATTGCAGACATCGGCCTGCGACAGCAATTGCCGCAGAGGCATCATCAGGTTGACGCTCGCTAACGCATTGTTTAGTACAGCGACCGTGACGCCCTTGCTTGACCTCGCATCTGTTCTCGGGTTGCCATGACAAGCGACGCAAAAATCGTTGTACAACGCCAGCCCGGCGTCACCATCACCCGTTTGCGCATGCGCGTTGCTCATCGTGCCAATCAAAAGCAAGGCCGTCCACGCCCATCGCTTCAACTCGGCCCTCGTGCCGCGCTCAGAACTTTCCGCCATCCTGCGTCTCCCCAATCCTCAGCCCACAAATCTGCGGCAAGTTGTTGTTTGATTCGTACCTCAACGTCAGTTTAGCGCGCGCAACCGACCAAACCATTGACCCAAGTTGTTACAGATCACGACGGCCTGTGCGGTAATCGCGTCGGGCGATGGCGACACCGCTATGCCAGAATGCAGCAGCAAACGGCATACGGGCGAGGAACAGATGCAGCGCTGGCTGGCGATTTCGAACGCGATTGACCGACTCAACGGACACATCGGCCGCGCGACGGCGTGGCTGGTGTTGCTCGCGGTGCTGGTCAGTGCCGGCAACGCCGTGATGCGCTACGCCTTCAACCTGAGTTCCAACGCGTGGCTCGAGCTTCAGTGGTATCTGGTCGCCGCCGTGTTTTTGCTGTGCGCCGGCTACACGTTGCTGCATCAACAGCACGTGCGCATCGACATCGTCTACCTGCGATTTTCTCGGCGAACGCAACTGAAAATCGACATTTTCGGCACGCTGTTTTTCCTGCTGCCGATGGCCGTGCTGTTGATGTTGTTGTCGTGGCCAGTATTCATTGATGCCTTTCGCAGCGGCGAAGTCTCGTCCAACACCGGTGGCCTGCCGCTGTGGTGGGCGCGCTTGCTGGTGCCGGTGGGTTTTGCGCTACTGGCGCTGCAGGGCGTCTCAGAACTCATCAAGCGCATCGCCATTTTGCGCGGCGCGTTGCCGGACACGCTCATCGCATCCCCAGCGGC
>JBCKPN010000172.1:0-2102 GCA_038901695.1 Usitatibacteraceae bacterium | reverse complement strand
CCGGGCTGACGTTACCAGCCTACGCCGGTCTGCCCGACGATCAGAATGCGTCGTGTACGGGCAGCACATTGAGTGTGGCCTCGGCAACGATCAACCTGCCTAGCACAGACGCATCATGGCAGTTTTACGCGAGCGCCGACTTGAACGGGGACGGCGTGAACGACGTTGTTTGGCGCCTACCGGATGGCACGCTGACGATTTGGTTGATGAATGCGAGCGGCGCGAATCCGACCGTGGTTCAAAACGTGGGTACAGCACCGACAGGCTTCACTGTTTTTCCGAACGGTGGCCCGTGACAAAAGGATTCATGCTTGCGAGTTTGATTAGCGCTCGACGACTGCCGCTTCCAGCAACGTCAACGTTTCCGCCTTGGTGTCGAGCCGCGCGCGCACGCCGAGCGGAATGGTGAATTGATTCGCAATGTGGCCGAACGAAAAACCATAGACGGCCGGCACACGCAAATTGGCGAAGTGATCGTCAAGCGTTTGTTCGAGCGTCAGACTCGGTTCACCGTCTTGGGTATTGCCGCTGCGGCGGAACACACCGAGCATCACGCCAGCAGCTTGATTGAAATCGCGCGATTGCTTGAGCTGCGTGAGCATGCGGTCGATGCGATACGGCGCTTCGCGAATTTCTTCAAGAAACAACAGCGCACCGCGCCAGTCCGGCGCGTACGGTGTGCCGATCATCGCCGAGAGAACAGAAAGATTGCCGCCAATTAAACGACCCTCGGCGACGCCCGGCGTGAGTGTGCGCACCGCGAATTCGCGACTCTGCTCGGTGCAGCACTCGCTGGCGCGACGATTTGCGTCGGCCATATAAATGGTGGTTTCGCGGCGTGGATGCATCAACACTGCTTCGAGTTGCGTGGCGGTGTAATCGCTAAACGACGCCGACGCCACCGAGCCATGAAAGGTGACGAGACCCGCGTAGCGCAAGATGGCAAGGTGCAGCGCCGTGATGTCGGAAAATCCGACCAGCACCTTTGGGTGGCGACGAAGGAGGGCGTAGTCAATCGCCGGCAGTAATTGAGACGCGCCGGAGCCGCCGCGTACCGCCCAGATGCCGCGCACGTCGCGGTCGGCAAACATGTCGTGCAAATCGCTGACGCGTTCGCCGACGGTGCCAGCGGTGTTGCCGCGTGTCGCGAGAATATTTTTTGAAACTTTGACCTTGAAGCCGAACGCTTCGAGGTTTTTCACGCGTTGTTGGACATAGGCCGCATGGGTTGCGCCGGATGGAGCAATCAGTCCAATGAGATCGCCGCGTTTGAGTTGCGGTGGCTTGATGATGGGCGGCCACGATGATGTTTTCGCCCCAGCGGCAGGTGCCCATAGCAGCGCGAAGCCCGCTGCAACACCGCTGGTGGCGATCAATCGCAATAGCTTCCGACGAAGTGGGTTCATGCGCTGTTCAGCAAGTTGGTTTTGCATCAGTCGAGTGTTCACCAAAAAATAAGGGGTGCTCATCAAGAGCACCCCTTAGTGTTGCCGTCACGTCTAGGTGAGCCTAGAACTTATATTGTGCCGAAAACGTGAATGCACGGAGACGCGGATCGGCGACACGCGGATCCCAACCAGCTCCCGGCGAGAAGTCGACGTTGTGTGCCGTGAACGGCGGCTTGATGTCGGCGATGTTCTTGACGCCAAAGCGCAAGGTGGTGTTCTTAAAGCCCGTGTAACCAACGCTCACGTTGTGGGTCACGTATGCCTTGATGTTCGAATCAAAGCCGGGTGGAACTACACCAAGCGGCTTCTCATCTTTGTAGCCGTTCGAGTAGTTTTGCGTGAGGGTGCCGCTCCATGGGCCTTGGGTGTAGATGAAGTTTGCGACGTGTTTCCATCGCAAGAGCAGGTTTCGAACCGCAGTGCCGCCCGACGTGGTCGAAACGCCGACGCCGGAAAGGTATGGCTGGGTCACAAAGATGCGCGAGTCATACATAGAGATGTAGGTGCCATCGACCGACGCATTCCACTTCCCTTCCAGCATACGTCCCTGCGCTTTGAGCGATACGTCCCAGCCGCGGAGAATGTCACCGTCGGCATTGACGTAGCCTGCGCGGATGTAACCGCCGGGGCCGTCCAAGCGACCATCAGTGCCGC
>JBCKPN010000171.1:0-2111 GCA_038901695.1 Usitatibacteraceae bacterium | reverse complement strand
TCGATGGCCGTGAACAGCGCGGCGTGATCGAATCCGATAGCCCACGCATCGCGCGCGCGACGTTGCGCGAGCAAGGCCTGTTTCCGATGGATGTCGCGGTCATCGACGTGGCTAACAACACGACGACACATTTCGGCTTCGGCGCGCCAAGCGCGTCGCTTTCTATCGATCAGCAGGCTGGCATAACAAGACAACTCGCGACGCTCGTCGGTGCGGGCCTCACCATCGAAGGTGCGCTCGGCGCACTGGTTGAACAAGCCGAGACTGAGGGCGAACGACAGGTGTTGGCACAACTTCGCGCCAGCATTCGCGAAGGTCAAGCGTTAGCGCAGGCGATGGCGCAGTTTCCAAAATCCTTTCCCGAGCTCTATCGCACGCTAGTCGGTGCGGGCGAGACCTCCGGTAAGTTACCCGAGGTATTGATCAAGCTTGCCGACTACGTTGAAGATCAGCAAGCCATCCGACAAAAACTCATCACGGCGATGGTCTATCCGCTGATCGTGATGGTGATCTGTTTTCTGGTGGTGGTCGGGCTGATGCTCTACGTCGTGCCGCAAGTCGTCGGCGTATTCGACGCGACTAAGCAGACATTGCCGTTGATGACGCGCGCGCTGCTGGGACTGTCGGCGATGCTCAAGGCAACGTGGTGGTTGTGGCTGCTGGCCGCGGCTGGCGGTGTCGTTGGATTTCGCTGGATGATGAAGCGGCACACGCAGCGGCGGCGCATGCACGCGCTGCTGTTGCGCACGCCAGTGCTGGGCCGCTTGATTCGTGTGCGCGAGTCCTCGCAACTGGCCGCAACGCTGTCCATACTGGTCGGCAGCGGCGTGCCGGTCTTGACCGCGATGAACGCCGGGGTTGGCGTGGTCGGAAACATTCCGATGCGCGAAGCGTTGGAACGCGCCGCCAACCAAGTGCGCGAAGGCGTTTCACTTTCGCGTGCGCTGCAGTCGCAAAACACCAAACCTGCCCTGTTCCCGCCGGTGTTGCTGCATCTGGTAGCCTCCGGTGAAGCGAGTGGACGCTTGCCCGAAACACTGGCGAGCGCCGCACGCGGCCAACAGCGCGAACTGGAGACACGCACTGCAAGACTCGCCGCGTTGATCGAGCCGACCATGATTGTGATCATGGGTGTCATCGTGCTCTCCATTGTGCTGGCGGTGTTGCTGCCGATTTTTGAACTGAACCAACTGGTGTCCCGTTAATGACTATGACCGACTCATCACTACTGCAAGCCGGAGAGACAAAAGCACGGCTGCGCGGATTCACGCTCATCGAAGTCATGATCGTGGTGGTCATTCTTGGCATTCTGGCGGCTGTCGTGATCCCAAGATTTCTCGATCGACCGGATCAGGCCAAAGTGGTCGCCGCCAAAGCCGACATCGCGATCATCATGCAAGCGCTGAAACTGTATCGACTCGACAATGGTTTTTATCCGGCAACCGATCAGGGCTTGCAAGCGCTGGTGCAAAAACCGACGTCAACCCCGCAGCCGACCAATTGGAAGCACGGCGGCTATATTGAGCGCCTACCAAACGACCCTTGGAAAACGCCCTACCAGTATCTGAATCCAGGCCTCAAAGGCGAAATCGATGTGTTTAGTTTCGGCGCGGATCAGCAAGCCGGCGGCGAGGGCAACAACGCGGATATTGGCTCGTGGGCACTATAGAGAAAAAATGTAAACTCCAGCATCCACAGGCGTTTTCGGGCAAAAGTGCCCCAAAACCCTGTCCTGAGCTTGTCGAAGGATGCCCGTCAATAGGCGAGTTTCAATTGCTGCATGCCACGCGCGGCTTCACCCTCATCGAGATCATGGTCGTGGTCGTCATCATCGGCATTGCACTGTCAATTGCGATGGCGAACTTGTTTGTCGGTGACGAAGAGCGTGTGCGCATCGAGGCTGCGCGTGTGATGGCGGTGCTGGAAAAAACGCGCGACCGCGCCGTCTTCTCGGGCTACCCGATCGCGATGCGCTTGACCGACAACGGCATTGAGTTTCTTGAGCGCGACCCCAACAGCGTCGAGCCTATTTGGCGCGCCGCATCTGCCGAAGGTCTGGCCACTCGCATCTGGCGCGATGGCATTCGCGCCGAACTTGCGGGTGCCGGTGC
>JBCKPN010000170.1:0-2119 GCA_038901695.1 Usitatibacteraceae bacterium | reverse complement strand
TGCCCGCCGCCTGCGCCAAAAAAGACATCACCGAGCTGAGCAAGCAGGGCCGCACCATTCGCAAGATGGACGCGCCTCTGACCGCTGACCAGCAAAAAACACGTGACGTGGCGGACGCCAAGCAGCGCGACAGCGACAAGAAGGTGGCCGATCAGCGGCAAAAAGACTTAGCGTTGCTTGGCACTTATGGAGCCGAGCGCGAAATTGATGTCATTCGCGATAAAGGCGTCGACCAGCTCGACCAGCGTCGCAAGTTTCTTGAAGCGCGCATTGGCGATGTCGACGCACGACTGGTCAAGGTCAATAACCAGATGGAGTTCTACGTCGCGGGCAAGAGCAAGCCAGCCAAGAGCAAGGACAGCAAGGAGGCGGCGCGCGAAGTTCCGCCGCAATTGCAATCGGACTTTGATCGCGCCAAATCGGATCGGGTCAACCTGTTAGTTGAAATTGAGCGCTTGGAGCACGATAAGAAAGCCATTGTGGCGCGCTACGAAACTGAAAAGGATCGTTTTAGACGCCTCAAAGCGGGCATGCGTCCGGGCACCATTCTCGACGACAAGGGCAACGTGTTAATCGAAGCGCCGGTGCAGCGGCGCGTGACCTCGCCGAGCGGTCGTTAATCGGCGCTGTTGACGACTCGGCGTCTCGCGCTGACGTAGGGTGCGCCATGCGCACCAGCATGCTTCGCAACGCACAACCGATGGTGCGCGCAGCGCACCCTACGCGAGTTTCTTGCGCAAAATTTCGTTGACCCGCGCCGGATTGGCCTTGCCTTGTGAGGCTTTCATGACTTGTCCGACCAATGACTGCAACGCTTTTTCCTTGCCGGACTTGAATTCGGCGACTGACTTTGGGTTGTTGGCGATGACCTCGTCCACCAGTTTTTCGATGGCTGCCGCGTCGGAGACTTGCCTGAGGTTTAGCGACGTGATGAGGTGGCCAACCATTGTCGCGGACGCTTGGGCGCTTACTGCCAACTCAGCGCCTAGCAAATTGTCCAACAGTCGCTCCGCTCCCTTCGCGGAAATTGTCCCGTCCTGAATGTTGGACAATACGGCTGCTAACCGCGTTGGAGGCAACCCCAACTCCTCGATGCCAATAGACTTCGCATTCAGACGGCGTGCTATTTCCCCGTTCATCCAATTGGCGGTTAGCTTGGCGAGCTGAGGCGCATTTTCCGTCGCCTCGAAGAAATACGTCGCGGTGGCACGCGATTGTGTCAACAAGCGAGCGTCGTACTCCGGAAGTCCAAATTCTCTCACCATCCGCGCCGCCATCGCCGACGGCAGCTCCGGCATCATGGCCTGTGCCTTCGCAATATCGGCTTCTGAAATCACCAACGGCAACAAATCCGGGTCCGGAAAATAGCGATAGTCCATCGCGTCTTCCTTGCTGCGCATGGCACGCGTCTCATCACGATCCGCATCGTACAAGCGCGTTTGCTGAACCACCGTGCCGCCGTCTTCGATCAACGCAATCTGGCGCCGCACTTCATAGTTGATGGCGCGCTCCATGAAGCGAAACGAATTCAGGTTCTTGATCTCACAACGCGTGCCGAGCGGCGCACCGGGTCGTCGCACCGACACATTGGCGTCGCAGCGAAACGAACCTTCTTGCATATTGCCGTCGCAAATGTCGATCCAGGTCACCATGCCGTGCAACGCCTTGGCGTAGGCAACCGCTTCGGCGGCCGAGCGCATATCAGGCTCACTCACGACTTCGAGTAACGGCGTGCCAGCTCGATTCAGATCGATGCCCGACACGCCGCCCGTTTGCAGGCCTTCGTGCAGCGATTTGCCGGCGTCTTCCTCGAGGTGCGCGCGCGTGAGCTTGACGACTTTTTCCACGCCCTCCACGACAATCGTCACGGCACCGCCCGTCACCACCGGCAACTCGAACTGCGAGATCTGGTAACCCTTGGGCAAATCCGGGTAGAAATAATTCTTGCGCGCAAACACCGAGCGCCGCGCAATGTGGTCCGGCTTGCCGCCGTTGACGGCGAGGCCAAACTTGATCGCGCATTGAACGGCCGCGCCATTGAGCACTGGCAACGTGCCCGGCAAGGCGAGATCCACCGCATTTGCTTGGGTGTTCGGTGCCACGCCAAAACTTGTCGGCG
>JBCKPN010000169.1:0-2196 GCA_038901695.1 Usitatibacteraceae bacterium | reverse complement strand
GACACGCTGTACGATTACCTATTGGCGCACACGTTGCGCGAACACCCTGCCCAAGTTGCGTTGCGTGACGCGACCCGATCACTGCCCAACGCCGGGATGCAGATCTCACCGGAGCAAGGCCAATTTATGGCGTTGCTGGTGAAGTTGATTGGCGCACATCGAACCATTGAGGTCGGCGTCTTCACCGGCTACAGCGCGTTAAGCGTGGCGCTGGCGCTGCCGGACGACGGCTATCTTCTGGCGTGTGACATCAGCGATGAATACACGCAGATCGGTCGGCCATTCTGGGCCGATGCGGGCGTCGCACACAAAATTAACTTGGTGTTGGCCCCTGCGATTGAAACGCTCGATCAAAAACTCGCGGCGGGCGAAGCGGGCAGCTTCGACTTCGCCTTCATCGATGCCGAAAAAACCGGCTATGACGCTTATTACGAACGCTGCCTGGCGCTGTTGCGCGTCGGTGGATTAATCGCGATTGACAACGTGTTGTGGAGTGGCGTCGTCGCGCGACCCGCGGCTGCCGATGATGTCGACACCCAAGCGTTGCAAGCGCTCAACACCAAGTTACATCGTGATCCGCGCATCGATGTGTCGATGCTGCCGATCGGCGATGGCTTGACGCTGGCGCGCAAGCGTTAAACCTAGAAATGGCAGTTGGACGGGTGTGAGTGTGCGTTTTTGCGGCTTTCTGGCAAGGCGCGACGACGACGCAGACTTCACTCTGCTAGGAGGAGCAACGCCGCCAGGGAGTCGCAAAAACGTGCAATCGCACCCGTAGCGCTCTCACCCAGAAGGTGAACGCATAGATCGTCCCAAACCATAAACATATCAAGCCCTTACCGACTGAGATGAGCGGTCAACTGCCGTTTCTAGGTTAAGCCGACGACGGTTCGCGCAGCGCCCTCTCCAGCACGCGCGCGACGTGCCACGCCTGGTGCGCGGTGCCGTCGTCGATCTGATGGCGGCAGCTCGTGCCATCGGCGACGATCAGCGTGTCAGCAACCGCATTGCGCACGGCGGGCAGCAACGCCAACTCACCCATACGCATGGATATGTCGAAGTGTTCGGTTTCATAGCCGAACGCACCGGCCATGCCACAGCAGCTTGACTCAATCGTTGTGGTCTTGAGCCCGGGTATCCACGACATGACTTGCTCGACATCACTCATCGCGCCAAACGCCTTCTGATGACAATGGCCGTGCAATAGCGCCTGCTTTTCGCTGATCGGCTGTAGCGGCAAGACCAAACGCCCCGCGCTTTTCTCGCGCACCAAAAATTCCTCGAGCAGAAACGCGTTGGCCGCAAGTCGTGTTGAAGCATCGTCGGCGTACAAGGATAGAAATTCATCGCGCAGCATCAGCAGACACGATGGCTCAAGTCCGACAATGGCGACGCCGCGATCGACATAAGGCATCAATGCGTCGATGGTACGACGCGCCTCGCGCTTAGCTTGGTTCAGCATCCCAGTGGCCAGATAGGTCCGACCGCAGCACAACGGGCGTTTATTGTCCGACGCTGAGGCGACGTGCACCGCGTAACCTGCCGCTTGCAGCACGCGCCGCGCGGCAGTGAGATTGTCGCGTTCAAAATAATTGTTGAAGGTATCGGCGAACAGCACGACTTCGCGAGCACCCCCATCCCCCTTCGATAAACTCAGGGCAGGCCAAGCTTCCCCCGCATCGGGGGAAGGAGTTTGTAGCGAAGGTGACCGGCGCACAGTCGCCCCTTCCCCTGCGTCAGGGGAAGGCCGGGATGGGGTTGTCGAGGTAAACGGCACCCCACTCCACTTCGGCAGCGACCGCCGCGCTGACAAACCGGTCACCGCTTCACGCAACGACTTCACGCCCGGAATGCTCTCCACAACATTTACCAGCCAAGCAAACTTTGACACCCACGGCGCATAGCGCGGCAAATGCCCCACCAGCCTGTCGCGCAACGTGAAACCGTGGCGCGATTTGTACTGGTGCAGAAATTCAATTTTCATTTTCGCCATATCCACGCCGGTCGGACATTCGCGCTTGCAACCCTTGCAGCCAACACACAAATCCATCGCGTCCTTCACCGATTCAGAAGCCATCCCGCTGTCTAAGCCGTCGATTTGATTCGATATCGCCAACCGCAGCGTGTTAGCACGCCCGCGCGTCACGTGCAGTTCGTCCCGCGTCACGCGATAGCTCGGACACATCGTGCCGGCGT
>JBCKPN010000168.1:0-2203 GCA_038901695.1 Usitatibacteraceae bacterium | reverse complement strand
GCCCAACCTCTCGCGCGGCATGCGCCAGTTGAACGGTGTCTATTCCCAGGGGTTCAACCGACGTCACGGCAAGGTCGGCCACCTGTTCCGGGGACGTTTTAAAGCCATCCTAGTGGAACGTGACCGCTATCTGCTCGATCTGGCGCGCTATGTCGTCCTCAATCCCGTGCGCGCGAAAATGGTCAAGGCACCAGAACGTTATGCTTGGAGCAGCTACCGCGCGACGATGGGACTCAATCCACGCCCGCCCGGCCTCAGCATCGACTGGTTGCTTGGCCAGTTTGCCAAGACCCGGCCCGTGGCCCGCCAGCGCTATGCGGCATTCGTTCAGGCCGGGATCGGACAAGCTTCGCCTTGGAAAAGCTTGAAAGGGCAGGTGTTGCTGGGTGGCGACGCCTTCGTCGCGGCAATGGCTGCTCAGCTTGCGGCGAGCGCCAAACGACAACGCCGGGTTCACCGCCCCTCGCTCAAGAAGCTATTGGTTGGCGTGGACTCCAAGGAAGCGCGCAACCACGCCATGACGAGCGCCTATCTGGAGCATGCTTACACCTTGGCCGAAATCGGGCGCACAGTGGGATTGCACTACGCAACGGTGAGCCGCATTGTCAATGCTAAAAAGTAAATATGATAATACAAGATGTGACCCCATCTGGGGTACACGGGCGCTGTTCATCCGCAGCCTGGCTAAAAAGATAAAGTCGCCATTCGGCGCGCGGTTTCAAGCAAAAACGGCTGAAAACGCGCGCCAATAGGCGAGTTTCTAGTTATATCGCTTTCCGCGCAGCTTGCGTTCGCATCAACTGTGTTAGATTTTGACCGCCCAGTTTGATGCTCGCGGTGTTCGCTGCTAGCTGTTACTTGTGCCGCGCTGGGTCTCAGTGGAGGAGCTTCCAATGCCAAAATTACTTCTTGCGCTCGGCGCGACAGCCGCGTTGTTCACGTCCGCCTTTTCGGCAGTCGCCGCCATCACTACCTCGGTCGTCGATTTGCAGTATGGAGACGTAACCCAACGTTTCCTGCATGTGCGACCTGTTACGCCAACAGCCAGCCTTGTCCTGCTGTCAGGGGGGGACGGTGTATTGGGAATTCAGAACGACGGTTTGATGACTACAAACGTTGCCGAATGTGGGCCGATTGTGCGTAATCGAATCACATTCGCTGAACGAGGATTTGCGCTCGCGCTCATGGATGGTGGCGGGACGATTTCTGCACTGGAGGTGATTCGCTACTTGCAAGGCCAGCACAATGTGCCGATATGGATCGTCGGCGGTAGCGCCTCGACGAACCCAGTCTCAACGATTGCTGCGAACCCATCGAGCGTTTATCGAGGTGGGGTACTGTTTTATTCACCCCAGCGACCGTCGCAGACGACCGTTCCCAGAATCACGCGACCGGCAGGGATTGTGACGCACGGCAATGACCTAGGTGCGTTTGGATCAGCAATGTTTAATGCGCTCACATCCACCTCGCAAAAGGAGTTGGCGGTGCTGATCGGTGGAACAAACGTGGGTTGCGGCTTCCATTTATTTAACGGGCTCGACGCAGAATTTGTGGCTGCAGTTTCGACTTTGATTAATAAGTACAACCCCTCAATGGCACCGTTAACCGCTCGCAACGGAATCGATATCGACGGCGACGGCAAACACGAAATCGTGGTTCGGTCTGCGGATGGACGTTTGCAAAGCGGTCGCTGGGTGAACAACACGATTCAGTTCACTGCTGCTGCTGATCCTGGCGTTGGCTATCGACTGGTCGGTGCGGGTGACTTTGATGGAAACGGCAAATCAGACCTCGCGTTTCAAAATATGACGCAGGGGACGTTCGGCGATGTTCTGATATGGCCGAACTTCACAAACGTCGGCGAGATTTTCTGGCGCCAAGTCAAGCAAGTATGGGACGTGCAGGCAGTGGGAGATCTGGATGGCGATGGATTTGCGGATCTCGTTTGGCGCTACGTGGTCTCTGACTCACCCGATACCGGCGTTTCCTACATCTGGTTTACTAACGGTAGTTCCGTGTTACAGGTTCGCAAGCGCGGTGGCGCACCGCTGGATTGGAGATTGCTTGGCGCGACGGATCTGAACAATGATGGCGCTGCCGACATGGTCTACCTCAGCCCACAAGGTCAGCTCCGCGCGTTAATGGCAACGCCTGACCGGACCTGTGCGAATTTGACGGCTGGAGAATTGCCCGCGGGATATAG
>JBCKPN010000167.1:0-2211 GCA_038901695.1 Usitatibacteraceae bacterium | reverse complement strand
CGAAAAAAAACGGAAAGAGGCCGCTACTTCTTTGTTGAGAGACATGGAAGCCACCGCCGCCCGCATGCGCGAGCTGATCGTCGCCATGCCTCCGCATGATCTGCTCGGCTACATCTACGCCCAGCACATGATGAAAGCGATGGCAGACCAAAATGCCATCGAGCAGCAACGCAAAGCAGACGGCCCGGATGACCTGATCAACGAAAACCAGTTCCTGCTGGAATACGTGCACGCGGTTCTCGCATCAGATGCCGCTCCTGCGGACGTGACATTCGACGAAGCTCAGTGCGCCGAGCTGTTTCAACTTGGCCGCAAACTGCGAGAGCAGGCCATACTTTTCGCCGTGGCCACCTCCGCTGATACCAAGGACGGCGTCTTCGGGCCCGACACTGCTGACATTGAATTCCACGCAAAATCCACCTGGGTCATGCTACGCGGCAACCGTTACCAAGTTTTGGAAGAAGAGTTTTACCGCTACGTTCTCACTCCTCACAATGATGTCCTGAAAGAAGTGTACGGCGTCGGTGCCGCCGATATCGCGAAAGGCTTCCAAGCCATGACAGACGCCACGCGTTCTGGGCATGCCGACGCCATCATGGAAATTGAGGCAGCACAGAAGGCAGCACAGACCTTCGCTGCGGCACAGGACAAGCCTCTGGAAGACGTTATGGAGGCGTGGGTTGTGACCAATGCGGAACAATCGAAAGCCGCCGGGCGGGCGATAGATGATATGTTTCGGGGTGGCATCGCCAACGTGAGCCTTCACACGAAGCTGCCGCCGACGCTGCTGGCGGACTTGGCGTACCGGCGCGGAGAAGAAACCGAGTTCTTCGCTGCGGGCGATTTTGCGGGGACACCCTACCGGACACTTCCTGCCCGAAAGAAACCCCTAATCCAGCTTGAATCGGACTACTACGCCGTCGATCCGTGCTTCACCCGCGACGCGGGGTATCGTGCGCTTCTCTACAACCTCATTCAGCGAAAGCCGGACTATAAGAAGACCTTTGAAGATCGGCAGAAGACGATGAGCGAAGCTGCCTTCGCCGACATTCTCGCGGCCCAGCTTCCCGGTGCCACGGTTCTCCAGGAGGTCTACTACAAGGACCCTGCCAGCAAGCAGTGGTCCGAGAACGACACTCTCATCCTAGTCGATGACGTGCTGTTTCTGGTTGAAGCCAAGGCAGGAGCGGCTGCCACCATTGCGTCGCCGGCGCTTGATTTCAGTCGCCATGCCCAGTCCGTGCAAGATTTGGTGCTCAAGGCGTATAAGCAGTGCGAGCGCTTCTTTAACTACCTGAATTCTGCGAACGAAGTGCCGCTATACCACCTCGTCGACGACAAGTATAAAGAGTGCGGCCGTGTCCGCCGCTCCGACTACCGCGTGATGATGCCAATTGGGCTAACGGTCGAGTCGTTCTCGCCCTTTTCGACGTACTGCAAGGAACTGCCGCAGATTGAGCCGCTACTTGGGAAGCATGCCTTCGTTTCGCTGTCCATTGATGACCTGTTCGTGCTCAAGCGGTTCCTGCCCACACCCGGCTCGTTTGCCCACTATATGGAGGTTCGACAAGCAGTGGCAGGGATACGCCATGCTCATCTCTTCGATGAGTTGGACCACCTGGGCGCGTACCTGAAGAAGAACCGTTTCGATCAGGACATTGCCGACCAACTGAAGGGCGGCAAGGTAAACATGCTCATATGGAACGGCATGAGCGACATCATCGACAAGAGCTTCGAGGGTGCAGACTGGGAAGACGGGCCGTTTCCGACGCAGGACTTCCCGGAGGAGGTGCTGAAGCTGCTTGAAGCACTTGACGCAACACGAGCACGCGGATGGCTTTCTGCGGAGAGCCGTATCCGTAACCTGGGAGAGGAAGGCCGAAAGAATCTGGCCAAGATGCTGTCCGACCTTCGCCAAACCCTAAACCAGCATCCCGCTCGTTACTTTATTCTGTCCGGGGACGGCGAGCCGCTCTTCGTTTGGCTTCAACAACACGGCCAGCAAATTGACTGGACAAAGGCGAATGACAAGGCCAGCGCAGCTTCGTTAGCCGTCAAAGCTTCTAACGTCATCGGCGTCGTGGCAGAGGTTAGTCCCGATGGAACCTACCACCGGGCGCAATCTTTTGCGGTCCACATACCAACAGAGCGAACGGAAGAAAACGCCTACATCTACGAAGACGCTACCCGAATGGCTCACCCCACGCGGGC
>JBCKPN010000166.1:0-2272 GCA_038901695.1 Usitatibacteraceae bacterium | reverse complement strand
GGTTTCAACCTCTCGGTTTCGGTGAACTTGGCTCCCGCCTCGCTGGCCACGCCGATTTCGCCGACCGGGTGTGCGAGGTGGTGAAAAAACACCTGCTCGATCCCAGCCACATGATCCTCGAAATCACCGAGTCGGCGGCAGCCACCGACGTCGGGCGCGCCCTGGAAAATCTGGCGCGCCTGCGGATGAAGGGCTTCGGCTTGTCGATCGACGACTACGGCACGGGCGGCTCGTCCCTGCAACAGTTGACGCGCATCGCCTTCAGCGAACTCAAGATTGATCGGTCATTGGTGCGCAACGACGCATCGACTGAGACTAACCGCGTGAAGCTGCAATCGAGCCTTGACCTCGCACGCCACTCAACATTTCATCGGTCGCCGAAGGCATCGAGACGCGCGAACACTGGCGCATGCTGCAAGACCTGGGCTGCAATTATGGTCAGGGCTACTACATCGGTATGCCGACCGAGGCGGAAGGATTTTTTCACTGGGCGACCAAGGGGCGGAACAATCTGACGGTGCATTGACGATCCGGCAGACGGCGGAGATTCTAGTCAAAAGTCCAGCATCTAAGCGGTGTTTCAAGCAAAAATGCTCCAAATCGCGCGTCATTGCTAGAGTTTAACAATCTTCATTGTTGCACCGTGGTGAGGTGGCAGGTTGCAACGCCAAATCTGGGATGGTGATCGGTGCGGCCCGTGGCACCGCCAACACGGCCAAGGCCGGACAAAAAATACCCCGTTGGTCGGGTTGGCGGCTTTCGACATGAGCGACTATCATAGAACTCTGATCCTATCCTTCACGTCGTAGGAATCATGGCCACATCCCAGCAAACGCCGTCAGGCGAACTCAATCTGAAACAGCTGCTCACCGTGCTTGACGCCTACCGCAAGGGCGACTTCAGCGCGCGCATGCCGGGCGACCTGCTCGGGCTGCCGGGCAAGGTTGCCGACACCCTGAACGACATCATCGACCGGGGGGGGAAACCACTACCGAGTTCGAGCGCGTGGCTCAGCTTGTCGGCAAGCAGGGCAAGCTGGACGAGCGCATCAAGCTGCCCAGCATGAAGGGCTCGTGGGCAAAGCTGGTGGATTCCAGCAATGGACTGGCCAAGGGCGATCTGTCCCAGAACGTGCCGATGGAGATCGACGGGCAGAAGCGGCAGGGCCAGCTCCTCAAGTCGGCGCAGATCGTGAACACCATGGTCACGCAGTTCGGTACCTTCTCCTCCGAAGTCACGCGCGTGGCGCGCGAGGTCGGCACTGACGGCAAGCTCGGCGGCCAGGCCGAGGTCAAGGGCGTGTCGGGCACCTGAAAGGACTTGACCGACAACGTGAACATGATGGCCTCAAACCTCACGGGCTAGGGTAACGAAGCCAAGCCGCCATCAGTTGTTGCACTTCAGACTTGAGGCCGCACTAGTTTCTCAGCACAGAAAGGCTCCGAAAAACATGCCAAATCCAAAAATTCATCAACCGCGAATTGTTCTGATCGCGGGAATAATTCTGGTTATCGTCACCCTGCTGGCTGGTGTAACCGTCTTTGTTGTCATGCAGCGCCACGCCGAGGCGCTGCTGAGTCAAAGCCTCCAGTTGTCACTGCAAAGTCGCGTACAACTAACCCGGGCTGAAATTGGAGCAGGTTTTGACAAAGCGGTGGTCATTTCAACTCGCCCTCTTATGCTCGATCAATTGCAGCTTCTAAATGCGCGCGCGGACGACACCGCTGCCCGGAACAAACTCAATGCGGTTGCTCGATCCTTTCTCCAGGGCGGCATCACGGCCATTGCGTTCTATGGCGAGGATGGGCAAGAGCTGACCCGTATCGGTGTTTTTGCGCAGCAGCCCGAACTGGCGGTGCCGCTTAATTTTCCGGGACATGTGCAACTACTGTGGGATGGGCAACTGTTATTGCGTGCAGTGGTAGACATAAAAAAGGAAGGGCGCGTTGTCGGCAAGGTCATGACGGAGTCGTCGCTGCCTGCCACCATGGGCGCGCTCAAGGATGCCGTCCGTCTGGGTGAAACGGGAGAGCAGGCGCTGTGCGCGCCCTTCGGCCTCAACATGCAGTGCTTTCCAACGGCGCTCAACCCCAAAATTTTCACGCCACCTCAAAGATCACCCCAAGGTGTGCGGTTGCCGATGACTCACGCGTTTGAGGGCGACACCGGATTCGTTATCGCCAAGGATTACCGCCACCAGGAAGTGGTGGCGGCCTATGCGCCGGTTGGCGATCTTGGGCTGGGGATGGTGCTGAAAATGGACAGGGCCGAA
>JBCKPN010000165.1:0-2312 GCA_038901695.1 Usitatibacteraceae bacterium | reverse complement strand
CCAAGCCGCTGCCGGCCAAACAGTTATCCGTCAACGCGGGTGATTATTTGCATTGGTCGGGTGACAGCAAAACGGTTTACTTTGCGTTGGGCGATGAGTTGTTCACCCGTCCGCTCAAAGACACCTTTGCGTTCATCGACGGCGCCGCGACACCGCTGCCGCCGATGGGTGAGAACGGCGTCAAGATTGGCTTTGCGGTCAGCGCCGACAAACCGAGCGCCACCACGGTCATCAATGGCGCGCGCATCATCACCATGAAAGGCGACCAAGTGATCGACGACGGGCGCATCGTGGTGAAGGGCAACCGTATCGCCGCCATCGGTAGGGCATCCGAGATCACCATTCCGGCTGGGGCCACGCAAATCGATGCGCGGGGAAAAAGCATCATGCCCGGCATGGTCGATGTGCATTGGCATGGTGGCATGGGTGCACAGGGCATCATCCCGCAGCAAAGCTGGGTGAACTACGCCTCGCTGGCGTTTGGTGTGACCACCTTGCACGACCCGTCCAACGATACCGCCACCATCTTTACCGTCGCGGAAATGCAAAAAGCCGGTGGCGTCGTCGGGCCGCGCATTTTTTCAACGGGCACCATTCTGTATGGTGCCAAATCGACGATGACCGCCGAGGTGAACGGCCTCGATGACGCGCTCACGCACTTAAAGCGCATGAAAGCGGCGGGTGCCTACACCGTCAAAAGCTACAACCAGCCGCGCCGTGATCAGCGCCAACAAGTGCTGGAAGCCGCGCGCCAGACCGGCATGATGGTGGTGCCCGAAGGCGGCTCGCTGTTTCAACACAATATGAACATGATCATCGACGGCCACACCGGCATCGAGCACGCCATCCCCGTCGCCAACGCCTACGACGATGTCAAACAACTATGGTCGCAAACACAGGTGGGCTATACACCGACCTTTAACGTGGGCTACGGCGGCCTCGATGGCGAGCACTACTGGTACGCCAAGAGTGATGTGTGGCTGCACCCGCTGCTGACCAAGTACGTGCCGCGCGCCTTGCTGCAAGCCCGCGCGGTGCGTCGCACCACCGCACCGGAAGAAGACTTCAATATCCTCCGAATCGCCAAGACCGCGACTGAGTTGCAGCGCGCCGGTGTGCCTGTCAATATCGGCGCACACGGCCAACGCGAAGGGCTCGGATCGCATTGGGAAATGTGGATGGCCGCGAAGGGCGGTATGACCCCACTCGAAGCCATCCGTGTGGCCACACTCAACGGCGCGAAGTATCTGGGCATGGATAAAGACGTGGGATCACTCGAAGTCGGCAAGCTCGCCGACCTGATCATCATCGACGCCGATATCCTCGCCGATATTTACAAGTCTGATCGCGTCACGCATGTGATGCAAAACGGCCGCGCGTTTGATGTGGCCACCATGAATGAAACCGGTGCCACACCGAAGGCACGCAAAGCGTTCTTCTTTGAGTCAGCACCGGGGATGGCGGCGGGCTATGCGGCGATCACTTCGATGGGGGAACTGTACGGACATGACTATGGGGTTTGTAATCATGTGCATTGATTGCGGGCAGGGGCTTGCGCTTAAGTAACATTTAAGTTACCATTTAGCGCGTGAGTATCGAAGTCAAAGAATACGTTTGCGAAGATGGCGGTACGCCATACTGTGATTGGTTTGATGGGCTTGATATTCACGCCGCTGCAAAAATCGTGACGGCGTTGTTGCGCATCGAGCTGGGCAATACTTCAAGCATCAAGTGGTTCGAGGGCATTGGCGAGTATCGAATCGATTGGGGTCCCGGCTATCGGATTTACCTCGCGAAAGATGGTGAGGCGCTCGTAATTTTGTTCGGCGGTGGCACCAAGAAAACACAACGTAAGGATATTGAGAGAGCCATCGCGTTGCACCGCGAATACAAGCTACGCAAGAAGGCGCAGCGCGACGCGGTAAATAGCAATCTGAAGGCAAAGAGGTAGTCGATATGGCATTGACAAGAGATTTCAAACAAACCGTTGTCGAGCGGGTGCAGCGAGAGCCTGCGTTCGGTAAAGCGCTGCTGGACGAAGCAGCCACCTTGTTTTTGAACGGGGAACCGGAGACGGCGAGGCTGATTCTCCGCGATTTAGTAAACGCGACGGTGGGTTTCGAAGGGTTGGCCGAGGCCACCTCGAAGCCAAGCAAAAGCTTGCATCGGATGCTGTCGGAAACCGGCAATCCGAGTATGGACAACCTTGCGGCTATTTTCAGCGCTGTTGGCGCGAACCTTGGGCTTAAGCTGCAGGTGAAGGCCGCTAGGGCGATTTAATTCAGCCAGTTGCCTATCCATGAATCAATTGA
>JBCKPN010000164.1:0-2315 GCA_038901695.1 Usitatibacteraceae bacterium | reverse complement strand
CCTCGACGGTTGCCTCGCTTTGGGGCGTGATCGTAGATTAAGTCACACGCATTTGTCGCACCGCGTTCATGCAACCGTAAACTCACATCATGTTCAAGTTGATCAGCAGCGCAATTTACAAAACACCCTGGTGGGCCATCGCGCTCGCCGGGCTCTTTGTGTTCTTGTTGCTGGTGCTGTTGGCGGTTCCATTTAACGTCATTCGCTTGGCGGATTCGGGTGCCACCCGCGCCGAAAACCAAGCGATTCAACGCGAGATTGATCACACCTTCGGCGATAGCGCGCTCGCCGTCGCCGAGCGCGTGGTCAGGGTAATGGTCGCGCGTACCAGCGATCCGGCGCGCAAATCGGAGTTTGAACAAGCGCTCAAGGAAATCACCGATGCACGCGAACAAAAATTCAGTGCCGCGCGTACGGCCGAGCGCACGATATCGGATGCGAAGCGCGATGCCGCGCGCGAGGCTAAGAACGTCAACAGGGAAGCACTCGCCGCTGCGCGTGACGTAGCACGCGGTGTGCGCGACGACGCCCGCGAGCGCATCGTGGAGTTGCAGGCCGCGCGCAAGGAAACCTTGGAGGTGCAGCAGCGCGTCGGGCTGCAAGACGATACGGCCGTGGCAGGAATTGATAAAGCCATCAATGAGGCAACGGAGCGTCAGCGTACGGCTGAGGAGGTGCTCAAGAAGTTGGGCACTTTCCCCAACAACCCAATCTCGATCATGCCACCGATCGAAAAGTTCGACACCCAGATTGGGCCGCCACAAGCGCCAACATCGCCCACGCCGCCAGGCGCGCCTGAGAGCCTAAAGGACGGCATCAATTTTGATGTCGGGACCAAGGACAAGCGTGTGCGCGGCAGCATTCGCATCGGCGACGACGACCGTCCGATTATCCAGATTGACGCCAGTGACAGCGTGAACATTGAGCCGCCGCCGGCACCACCGCTTCCACCGCAAGTGCGCGACGATATTCGACGCAAGGTGACCAGCGATTTTCGGCGGGTGGGTATCGGCTCGGCACTGATTGTGGCGTTCATTCCGCTGTTCTTCATCCTGCTCATCGCCAAGTTTTACATCGGTCGCTCAAGGCGCGCGCAGGAAGTCGCCAACTTGAAAACCGAGGAAGCGGAATCAGCCAACGTGAATCGGCAGATGGTTGAAGCTAAGTTGATGGTATTGCAAGCGCAAGTTGAACCACATTTTCTGTACAACACGTTGGCTAACGTGCAGGCGCTGACGGAAGTTGATCCGCAGCAGGCGAACCAGATGACAGGACACTTAATCTCGTACCTGCGGGCCTCGTTGCCAAAAATGCGCGAAAACATCTCAACCGTTGGTCAGGAGCTCGAGTTGGTGCGCGCCTATCTGAACATCCTCAAGATGCGCATGGGCTCGCGTCTCGACTTCGGCATCGATGTTCCTGAGGCACTGCTGACGCTGCCGTTCCCGCCGCTAATGCTCCCGTCCCTGGTGGAAAACGCCATCAAGCACGGTCTCGAGCCGCTGCGCGAAGGCGGGCGCATTGATGTCGTCGGAGAATGTGTGGGCGTGGGCGATGACGCCACCATCCGGTTGATGGTCAAGGATACGGGGCGCGGTTTATCGGACGCGCCGATGCAAGCCGGTGATGGCGTTGGGCTCGCCAACATTCGCGAACGGCTGTTGGTGTTGTTCGGCGATCGCGCGCGGCTGACCATCGAAGCAAACACGCCAAAGGGTGTGATTGCCACTATTGCAGCGCCCGCGTGCGGGGCCAGCGCGTTTCCAGTCGCGGCGAAGACGGCGGGTCCAGAAGTGCCAAAGACGTGGCGAGCGAAAACCCTGCACATCGCCGCACGTACACACAGCTTCTGGGCGAACCTGTTGGTGAAAGTGTTCTTGGGCATTGTGGCGCTGCTGGGTGTTGTGTTTATCGTCGGCATGATTGCGCTCGCCACCGGATCGTTGCCATTGAACCTTGGTGGGACGACAATCACGGGTATTGAGGGCATGGCGCTGGGAACCTTGGGGCTGCTGCTGGCGTTTGGCCTGTTATCGATCATCGCCTTGATCGTGGTCGCGGTGATTTATGGGCTCGGGTTTCTGTTTCTCGTGCTTGCGATCAGTATCCCGCTGATGATGATGATTGCGGCGTTCCCGGCGTTGTTGCCGTTTGCCATCGTTGGTTTCCTGTTTTACTGGTTCTGGTGGCGTAAACGTAAATCGGTTGTTACCGTCAAGCCGCCGGGCGCGCGTGAGTAATATTGAAAATGACAGAGATTGAAAAGTGACCATGACACTAACAGCGATCATTGCCGAGGACACGGGAGGCGGGAA
>JBCKPN010000163.1:0-2370 GCA_038901695.1 Usitatibacteraceae bacterium | reverse complement strand
GTGGGGCGCTACTTGGTAAAGGGGTTAACCATCTGACGCTGCTTGTCTCGTCAACTTCCCTCCCAGCCCAAAATCCGGTGTTTGGATTGCCTTCGAGATGGCTCCAAGTGGGAAATCGGGCGCTGAGCGCAGATAGGAGGCCAACTGCTCCCGCGCCGAAGGCTACAGGCAGAACGAAACCCGTATCCGAAAGCCGAGCAAGATCCAAACTGACCTCGGATTTTTCTAATTGAGCACCGCAAGGGCCATGGGTCGTAATTGGAACACTGTCGAGAGGCTGTTTATGAGCCTCTACAACTACTGTGATCGAAGCCACGTCGGCGAAGCCATATAGCTTGGCCTCCGCTGGATAGTAAGCCACATCTCGAACAGCGTGTTCTAAGAGCAGGTGTTTGCGGAGTTCCGTCGATTGATCGTCCGCCAATAAGCTTGCTGGCAGAACCGAACCAACCACACCTCCCGGGCGCGCGAGAATGAGAGTTAGCTCAAGCCCCACACGTGACAAATTCGTGCCCCAACCCGCGAATTTTCGGCGAGGTTGTGACCGTGGAAAGTATTCTGCAAGCCATTGGTCATAGCGGCGCATGGTTGAAACATAAGCATCTTTGACATCGCTCTGAAGACTGTCGATTTCGCGACGGTCAGGTTTCAATAGTTTCCAAGGGGGATTTGTGATGACAATGTCAAAATTCGAGGCGTTGTCTATACCCCGACAAAAAGCATCTCCTACCGCAAATTCACACTCGACATCGATGCCCTGCTGCTGAAGGCTGTTTAATCTATCTTGGGCATGGCCAAATCCGATGTCAGTGATGTCCCATAGATGGAGCCGCCACGACTGCTGCGGAAGGGACAGTTCGGACCACGCTTCGAGCAACCAAACTAGCAGTCGGCCATCGCCCCCGAAGGGATCAACGACATGGATTTCCTTTTGTTGTGGGCTAGAGGCAGCAAACGACTGCGCCACTATGCGCGCAAGGCGGCGGCCCACTGTCTCGCCTGTGTAGTAGCGTCCGGAGGCTCTCTTTACGAACTCATCAGAGATCGCTATATCGGCGGCGCTAACGTAGTTGAGGTGTAGCAAATGTATTCCAAGCTGAGAAACGAAAACCGCTAGAACCGCATTGGTCGCTATAGGGGTGTCTAAGAAGTGTCTTCATAAGAGGGTTGGCGCGCGGGGCTCCCGGAATGCGAACGCTTTGCCGATTTCGACGCGGAGCAACTCTGCTGCTTGCTGTGTGGCCAAGGCGATGTCTCCTAATGCGGTCTAACGTCTTGGTGAGCGGCGGGTCGCGACGGGCAGAAAACGTGGCACCGCGCTTCCGGCCCGTCCGCTCGACCTAAAGTTAGGTTTCCTGGGTCGATGTCGCAACGAGCTTCCGCAACTTGTACCATCGATATTCCTTGGAGAAGCCCAGAAATAAGAACACGCCGCTTGCGAAGAGAAGAAACACGCCGAGGGAGGTATTTAGCCATGGGTTGTCTCTTTTTTCTGTTCGAAGTGGGACGAACGTCGTGGACTTTGCGTACGACTCCAGATCTACCTTGGTGCTCTCGCCTGTATCTACGTCCTTCACCGTGGTCGTGCCATCCTTGTTCGGAACCAGCTTTACCGTAGCTTTCTTGCCGTCCTTCTCAACCACGTGAATGATGGAAGGCTGCTTCCCGAGCGGACCAATCCCAGTAATCTGCGACAGGCCCAGGAACGCGTAGATCCCACTCATAAGAATGATCATGCCTCGACGTTCCCTCGTTGCACTCTTGCCACTCTTGCTCCTCTTCGGCTGAGGCGGCATCTGAACGGTCTTGACTTCACCCAGACCCGCGATGCGGTGTTTCCAACTGATCTTGTCTGCAAAGTCTGAGGCCTTGAGCTTGGCATGGGTTTCTCCGAGCAAGGCAAGTGCTTGGAACGAAAATGATTCGTCTCGACGGAAAAGTCCGAAGTCTAGCTTTGCGCTCAGACTGTCGACGACCATGCTGGTCACATGTAATGCTGGGGCCGACGTTGTGACTTTGAACTCAAGCCATGCGCTGTCTTCCGGAAGAATACAAGTCAAAGGCTTTTCCGTCATTTCTCGAGTGATGTCTAGTGCGCCATCGTTGACCACGTAGCCACTTAGCAGCACGACACTTTTGTCAACAGGGGTGTCCTTGTAGTGGACAGACAAGTTTGGGATTTTTCTCGCGAAGTCCTCCAGCAGGGCGACCGACTGCTCGCGTAAGAAGGTGAGGTTCGCTGGGTACTTCGCCCTGCGCACCCCAAGGTAGATTCCCCAAATACCGAATAGGACGCCAACAGCTACGCCAACTACGGAAAGAGTGTCTGATAGGGTCATCGCGATCTACGGTTTGGAGTGGAAACCTAAC
>JBCKPN010000162.1:0-2406 GCA_038901695.1 Usitatibacteraceae bacterium | reverse complement strand
CAGGCTTGTGTTGTCACCTCACTGAGCGCGTGTTGGTTGACGCCCCGCTGCGTTTCATGCGCCGCCCGCTGCGGCCATGGACGCATGCCAAAACCGCCGATAGAATGGGTCGCCACCACCACTTGGCCAACACTGTGGCGACGCAATTTTTCAAGGTGGGGCGGGCACTTGCCGTGTCGGTAAATTTTCTATCGGGGGAGTTGCAGAATGAACAAAAATCATGCGACGTTGGCAGTTGTCCTATTGATGCTTTGGCTTGGTGCGTCGACGCCGAGTTGGGGATGGGGCGGGCAACCCATCCAGAACGTCAACGATGCCACGATTCCGAGCGCAAATCCGCTGAAGCTCGCCCAAGTCAGAACCGCGATACTGGCGGCGGGTATTTCGCTCGGCTGGACCATGGCCGAGGTCAAGCCCGGGCTGATTCAGGCGACGTTAAACCTCAGAAAACATACCGCCGTCGTCGACATTCCCTACTCTGAAACCAAGTACAGCATCATCTTCAAGAGCAGCATCAATCTGGATGAGAAAGACGGGAAAATTCACAAGAACTACAATTCCTGGGTGCAGAATCTGAGCAAAAAAATCGGCACGGAAACGCTGCGCCAGTAACGTCTGGCGGCTCACGCGCAAGCCGCGTGAGCCATTGTTGTTCAAGTTGTTTTCATTGGGGTGCGCAGTGGGTGCCGCCGGGCCGCGCGCCTCAAGCCTTGAGGCTGTGTTTCTTCAACGGCAAATCCCGAATGCGTTTACCCGTCGCCGCAAAAATCGCATTCAACACAGCAGGTGCGCCGACGGCGATGGTTGGCTCACCGACGCCGCCCCAAAAGCCGCCCGAGGGCACGATGAGTGTTTCAACTTTCGGCATGTCGGCCAGTAGCAGACTCGGGTACTGATGGAAATTGGTCTGCTCAATGCGCCCACCCTTGACCGTACACGTCTGATACAGTGCCGCGCCGAGGCCATACACGAACGAGCCTTCAACCTGCGCTTCGACTTGTTGCGGGTTGACCACGTGCCCGCAATCGGTGGCCGCGACAATGCGATGAATTTTGAGTACACCGTCCTTACTCACCGACACCTCGGCGCACGCCGCCACATAACTGCCGTAGCCCATCATTTGCGCGAGGCCGCGAAACACGCCCTTGGGTGGCGACTTGTGCCACTCGACGTGTTTAGCGACCGCGTCGAGCACGGCCAGATGTTTAGGGTGTTTGGCCATTAACTTGCGACGCAATGCCAGGGGATCTTGCTGCGTGGCGTGCGCGATTTCGTCGATGAAACATTCCAGATAAATCGCGTTTTGATTGGTGTTCACGCCGCGCCAAAACCCCGGCGGCACGTGCGGATTACGCATCGCGTGATCGACCAACAGATGCGCAAATGTGTAGCCCAATGCGCTTTCGGTGCCGCCGTCGTTGAGGCCCTGAAACACGACCGGATCCTTGCCGTCGCGCATTGATTCCGGGCGCACCCCGGCGATGATCGATTGTCCAGCGATACGCATATGCAGGCCGGTAATCTCGCCCTTGTCATCGAGCCCAGCGGTGAGCTTGCACTGTGTTACCGGATGGTAGCGGCCCTGCGCCATGTCCTCTTCGCGCGACCAGATCATCTTGATCGGTGTGCCGGGCATTTGCTTTGCGATGAGAACGGCTTGCTGAACATAATCTGGCGAACCGCGGCGACCGAAGCCGCCGCCGAGCAGCATCTTGTAGACCTCGACCTTGGCTGGCGGCAGCCCCGCCGCCGCCGCCGCCGCCGTGTGTGCGCTCTCACCATTTTGCGTCGCGACCCACACTTCGCACTTCTCCGGCGTCCATTTCACGGTCGCGTTCATGGTCTCCATGCAAGCGTGGTTTTGGTGCGGATAGGAATACACCGCTTCGATCTTGCGTGCCGCACTTTCGATCGCGCCCTTCGCGTCGCCTTGCTTGTTGCCGATGACGGCGTCCTTCGCATCGAGGCCGGCCTTGATCACATCGGCAAACGCCGCGCTTGAGGCGCTCGCGTTGACACCCTCGTCCCACTCAATCTTGACCAGGTCGAGCGCGGTCTTGGCGCGCCACCAAGTGTCGGCCACGACCGCCACCGCGTTGTCACCCACGCGCAGCACTTTTTTCACGCCGGGGCGTTGCAGTGCGGCGGTGTCGTCGACGCTTTTGAGTTTGCCGCCGAATACGGGGCAGGCTTTCACCGCCGCATTGAGCATGCCGGGCAGCACAAGGTCCATGCCGTAAATTTGTTTGCCGGTGGTTTTGTCGACGGTATCGAGTCGCGCGAGGCGTTTGCCGGCCAGCGTCCAGTCTTTGGGATCCTTGAGCTTGATGTCGGTGGGCGGGGTGAGTTTTGCGGCGGCCGCAGCGACTTTGCCGTAGCTGGTTTTGCGCGTCGACCCGGCATGCG
>JBCKPN010000161.1:0-2436 GCA_038901695.1 Usitatibacteraceae bacterium | reverse complement strand
AGAATTGCGTAGGCGGTCGTCATGTGAAAGAAAAAATTCGGTATCACGACATTGAGCAAGTACGTTTGACCCTTAAAGACGGTCGGCGTGCCTTGCACCGGAATGGTGATATCGCGATCTTCCGTCCCGTCGATTTGGCTTGCCTTGAATTCACCGACGTAGGCGATGGTCTTGTCGATGCGCGCGGCGAACTCGGCAAACGTTTTCTCGTTGTCTTCCCACTTGGGCACGTCGAGGCCGGCCAGACGCGCGACACTGCCTTTGGCGAAATCACAAGCAAGCTGAATTTGACGCCCCATCGGCAGCATGTCAGCTGCCAGACGCGCGTTGACCAACACGCTTTCGTCAATCTTCTTGGCGGCAGCGAACGCTGCGCCTTTGGCCAGCACGCCCTTCAAATTATTAAGGCTGGTCTGAAACACGGGAACCGATGCGGAATACATGGAAATGGTCATTTTTTTCTCCTGTGAATAAGTCCTTGATTCTAGCGGGAACGCGGCTCCGGGTTCACGTCAATTGCGCATGAAGTGACGATTCACGTTGGCGATCTGTTCCATTGCGTGCGTCAGTGTGTACGTTGCCGTGCCGCAGGTGGCACCGCCGCGATGGGATTCACCTGATGTCGGTGGTGAGTCGATTGCCAAACGGCAGCTCTGCCATAATTACGCTCATTATTTTCATCTGTTGAGAGTGAGTGATGGCAATCAAACGACCGCTGTGGCCACAGGGCCGCGTTGTAATGCTCGAGCACACGTCCAGTGTCCTCAAGGGTAATGCGCTTGGCGACCCACACGTGCGCAAACTCGCGGTCTGGTTGCCTGCCGAATACGATCAAGGCAACACGCGTCAGCGCGGCAAGCGCTTTCCCGTGCTATTCGATTTGGTCGGTTTTACCGGTTCGGGTTTGGCGCACGTCGGCTGGAAACCGTTTGACGAAAACATTCCAGAGCGTATCGCGCGCATCACCCACGAAGGCAAGATGGGTCCCACCATTGTGGTGTTCCCGGATTGTTTTACGTCACTCGGTGGAAATCAGTACATAAACTCTTCGGCGATGGGTAACTATGCCGACTACCTAACGCGCGAACTGATTCCATTCATCGACCGTGAATTTCGCACCCTGGCTTCGCGCGAGCATCGCGGTTGCTTTGGCAAATCATCAGGCGGGTATGGAGCCATCATTCACGGCATGAAGTATGCGAAATACTGGGGCGCGGTGGCGAGTCACTCGGGCGACGCCTATTTTGATTTCGTCTACATGAATGACTGGCCGCGCACACTGACGGAGTTGACCAAATATCGCAGCAAAAAGCGGATCAACGGCGCGTACGATGTGTTGAAGGAAGAAAGAGGCGCAGCATCTGGATGCGATGACGGCCGCGTGAAGAATTTCTTGAAACACATCTGGAAAAAAGACAAGCCGAGCGATGCCGAAGGCCACGCGCTGATGATTATCGCCATGGCCGCGAGTTACGACGCTGACCGGAAGGCACCGCTCGGGTTTCGATTGCCATTCAACCTCGAGACCGGCGAGTTGATTGATGCGCGCTGGAAAGCGTGGCAGAAGCACGATCCGATCAACCTAGTCGAAAAGCATCGCGCCAACCTGAAGTCACTCAAGGCGATTTACATCGACTGTGGCTGGCGCGATCAATACGCCATTCACTTCGGTTCGCGCATTTTGTCCAAGCGCATGAAGCAGGCCGGCATCAAACACGTCTACGAAGAATTTGACGATACGCATTCCGGGATTGACTACCGGATTGAGACGAGTTTGCCGGCGCTGTACAAGGCGTTGAAATGATCGATGGTATGGGTCTTGCCGCGCCGTCGATTTAGCGGCCGGATGAGATTCCTCGTCGCCCGCGAGCGGACTCTGTCGGAATGACAAGCGTGAGTCGGCGGTGTTTACGCTCGCTGCCCACCAGCGGACGAAGGTGTCGCCTCTTAATGTTGTCATCCCGAACGAAGTGAGGGATCTCATGCGCCCGACCCGTCGCACTGCTCAGGAAAACTCTAACGCTACGCGGCTAATCGAATCGGCATGCGTTTTTCTTCCACGGCGTGACACGACACCAGACTGCCATCCTCGGCCATGGTCATGCTCGGCGCTTCGGACTTGCAACGGTCATTGGCATGCGGGCAGCGCGGATGAAACGTGCAGCCGGAAGGCGGGTTGAGCGGATTGGGTACTTCGCCGGCGACCGGTGTGCGTTGCTTGCCAGTCATTTTCAAGTCGGGAATTGCCGAGAGCAGCATCTGCGTGTACGGATGCAGTGGTCGCTTGAATATGGTTTTAGTGTCGGCTATTTCGACCAACCGTCCGAGATACATCACACCGACGCGGGTGGAAATATGCGACACCACGGCGAGGTTGTGCGAGATGAACAAGTACGTAAGACCGAACTCGCGTTGCAAATCCTTCATCAAGTTCAG
>JBCKPN010000160.1:0-2510 GCA_038901695.1 Usitatibacteraceae bacterium | reverse complement strand
GGTAGTGGCCGATGTCTGAGTTTGAGGATCGATGCGAGTATAGAAAAACCGACAATCTGGAGGCTATTGGTCATGAGAATTTTCTTGGTGATCGCAGCAGTGACTAGGCGGCACTTAAAGCTTAAGCTAACTTTTTCGGTCGCTAACGCGTTTTGAAGCATTGCACGCTCGTCGCCTGCATCTACCCTCGCCGTGTTCGCGTTAGGGTCTTCACGCCGCTCCAATCGCGCCGGATGCGTGGCCGCGTGGATCTCTTTCAACTTGGTAATCGAGACACGCGTATAGAGCTCTGCGTGCTATTGATGTCGGCGTGCCCCAGCAATACTTGAATGAAACGCACATCGGCGCCGTTCTCCAGCATGTGCGTGGCGCAGGCGTGGCGAAGCAAATGACAGGAGCCGGGGCCGGGCACGGTGATGCCCGCCCAATCGAGATAGCGCCTGACCAAATCACCCTGACCGCTTTGATTACGCCTTTGATTACGGCTGACGCCTTTCTCCCATCACCGCCGCGTCACACTCTCCACGCCCTGCACCTCACCAATCGCTCGCAGCACCCGCGTCAGATCTTCACCGCGCCGCAGTTCCACGGTGAAACGCATCGACGCCAAGTTGCCGCGCGACAGCGTATTGACGCCAACCACGTTGATGCGTTCGTGCGACAGCGCTTCGGAAATATCGCGTAGCAGTCCTTGTCGGTCCGAGGCCGCGACTTCGAGATCGACGGCGAACGGCTGATCGCCGGTGTTGCCCCACTCGGCGGACATCAGGCGTTCACGTTGCTCATCGTTCAGACAAGTGATGTTGATGCAGTCGATGCGATGCACCATCACGCCGCGATTCTTAGTCACAAAGCCGACGATGGGATCGGACGGCAATGGCTTGCAACATTTCGCTACCAAGGTTTGAATATTGTTGACGCCCAACACCAGCACACCCGCCGAACTTTTGCCCGACTGCGCCGACAGGTGGGTCGCAAATACCGGCTCGGCCAACGCGGGCACGGCAGGCGCTTGCATCTCACGCAGCGCGACTTCGATCTGATGCGGCGTAATTTCGCCTCGACCAATCGCGGTACAGCATTCGTCTACGTCTTTGTGCCCAAGTGCCAGGCAAATTTTTTCCAGCGCGATGGCCGTCGCACCGGCGCGCGCCAGTTCTTTTTCCAGTGCCTGTCGGCCATGCGCCTTATCGACCTCAAAATATTCCTGCCGAAACCACGCACGCACTTTTGATTGCGCCCGATTGCTCATCAGAAATCCGAGTTGCGGATTCAGCCAGTCACGCGAAGGCCCTCCAACCTTGGCCGCGAGAATATCGACCACCTGTGCATTTGCAAGTTTGGTTGAGAGCGGCACAATGTGTCCGTCGAGTTTGGCGCCACGGCAACGGTGGCCCAGATCGGTATGCACGTGATACGCAAAATCAATCGGCGTCGAACCCGCCGGCAAATCGATCACGCGGCCCTGCGGCGTAAACACATACACGGTGTCGTTAAACAGGCCTTGCTTGACGGCCTCCGAGAACCCGGCATCGCCCACCAATTCGCGATTCCATTCCAGCACTTGTCGCAACCACGCGATCTTGGACTCGAACTTCTTGTCGGCGCTGGATTTATGTCGGCCGCCTTCCTTCGCGTTTTCCTTATAGCGCCAGTGCGCCGCCACGCCGTGCTCGGATGCCAGATGCACAAACAATAGGGGACAGACCACGTTTTCTCACTACAACTCTCCCTGACGATCATCGGGTTCCTCCACTTTTGGAGGCCGCCCTGCAACGCCACGCACCACACGCCTCCCCAAGGCTTTCTCAATCTGCTTCTGAAACTTGGTACTCCCCAGCGCGTAGTTGCCATTGGTCGCGCTGCGTATCTCGTCCGTCCGCGCCAAGCGCTGGTACTGGTCATGTGGTGTGATCAACGCATTGACCCTTCCTAGTCCGTTGGCATGATAGCTTGACCAACGGTAGTCCTGCGGCTTCATCACCATGCCTGAGCGAACCGGATTGAGTTCGATGTAGCGATAGCAGGCCAAAACGTAGTCCTCGGTCTGGGTTAGGCAGGATCGGAAGCGACCTTCCCACAAAGTGCCAGACCGCAGATACGTTCGGTTGATGTACTGCACATAGCGCTGTCCGAGATGCTTCATGAGCAGACCGGCGCTGTTGGCCTTTGCGGGCGTGAGCAACAAATGCACGTGGTTGGTCATCAGCGCGTAGGCGTGCACCTCGCAGCCAAACTTGTCAGCAAATTCTTTGAGGTAATACAGGTAGAACTGATAGTCCGCTTCGGTATGGAAGCAGACCGCCCGGTTGTTGCCACGTTGAATGATGTGCCAGGGGATGCCGGGGAGGGAAAGGCGGGCGCGGCGGGGCATGGGGGCTAGGTTGAGGGGAAAGTGAAAGTCTAGCAGAAAATAATTGTGGTCTGTCCCCTATTGTTCCCCACGAATCAAAGGGGTCAGCGTGATTTGTTTTGCCGGACGCTCAAAACAAATCACGCTGACCCCTTTG
>JBCKPN010000159.1:0-2537 GCA_038901695.1 Usitatibacteraceae bacterium | reverse complement strand
GTGGCAAACATCCAGATCAGCCCCGAGAGCATCACACTCAGTAGCATTGCGGATAACAAAAAGCGCAACGGCTTGCTCTGGTCAAAGGCGGCATGAAATGCCGGGCGTGAGGTGAAATACAATGACCAGGTATGACCATACAAGTCTATGGATCGGGTAAGCGTCAAACTCCCAGCGGGAGGCTTGCCCAGCGCGTGCGCGATTCCGTCATCGTCATAGAGCAGGCTATCCGCCGAGCGCAGCGTGCCGTCGTATACCTCGATATCGATATCCAACTCTGCATCTGTCTGCTTCTTTTCCAGGATGCCTCTCATGAGATCGTTTAGCCGGAATGGGCTGTAGACATAGCCCAGCAGATTGGCACGCCGCTCTGCAAGCGTATTGCGAGGCGCTCCATTCTTGTAGTGAGGCAGGTACATCAGCATGCCTGGCTGCACCGCCTTGCCGTCTTCCTGAACCAGTGTCACTTTCGCGGAAATGGCTGTGTTGCCAGTGTCCCGTGCGCGCTCCATCGCTGCACGCCGAGTCGCTTCGGAGAACATGTCAAAACCAAAGGCGCGCTGGTTACGCCTGTCGAATGGTTCGAGATAAATAATGGCGGTGTATTCAGCACGAATACCCGCCGGACGAAGCGCGTAATCGGGGAAGCCTTCAGCACGGATAGCTCTCAGATGCGCATCCAGGCCCGCCGTTGGAATATGGACTGAAAAGCCGATGCCCTGTATGCCAGGGTATTGCTCCTGAATTTTCAGACTGGCGATATAGTCCCGCCATTCGTCTCTCTCAACACTTTTAGACGCTGCAAACAGCCCGACACTGCCGCGCAACGCGTGCTCATAGCCCTGCATACGCTTGAGAATGGCGTTGGTCACCTCTGCTGCACGGTTCTCAAACTGCACCTGCTGCGCCTGTAAGAGTGCTTCTTGCGCGCTCTTCCAGCCCAAACCCGTCACCAGCAAGGTGAGAAGCAGAACTATCGAGGCAACGTGCTCATTAAGAATCCATGCATCAACCCGCACCCAGAAAGACTGCTGTGCGCTTCGACCAGAAGTCGGTGTATTTTCTGAATCTATCGGGCTGTTTGATTTCGACATTTTTGCTCCCGCTACCAGACTAATTGGCTGTTGCTAATTTTTTTGGCTCTTCAGGAAATCGAGTGGGTGATTTTGGATCATTTTAGAGTGCCGTGGTCCGCGCTGGCGGAACTCGTGGTGCCGTTCGCGCCCGAAGGCAAGAAATCCATCGAACTTCCTGGCCGAGGTCGGCGTCAACAGGCAAGCAACCAGATCGCGCAAGCCTTCGCGTCTGGTGAGCTGCGCATACATCATGCAGAGGAAATGACTCCAGGCTGAAAAGTGCCTGACACCGTGGTTTGATACATATCGATCGACCAAATGCTCGAAGTTGTTGGCGCTGATGCGTTTTTGACCCAGCGTGCTGATTTTGACTGCCCTGGCGTAGCCCGTTCAATCCCGCACTGAGCCAGCGTCTTGCGGGGTATTGGAGTGGGTCAACGAATTCCGGCAGCCTGGGTCAATTTCGCGTCAGCATCAACATGAGAGGACGGCAGGAGTGATCCTGCCTCCTACTCGATGATTACCCATTGATTTGCCATTGATTTGTTGATTTGCAGATGTTCCCGGGTCTACTCATGGTTCAATACCTATCGACGGCAAGGCCCGTCTCCAGCGCCGCGATCAGCTCGCCCAGGGAGGCCTCCAGCGGCCCCAGCAGGGCGTCGATGGCGGCGCGCGGCTGCTCCTCATGCACCGCCTGTTCAAGCGCCTGGGCATCGACAGACACCCGCGTGGCACCAATCTGCCCGGACACGCCGCGCAGCGAATGGACCAGCAGTTCTGCGGTTTTCAGGTCGCCCGCATCGAGCGCCTCGCGAATCCGTGCAGGCGTGTCCTGGCGCCCCTCGAGGAAACGACCCAGCATGGCGAGGTACAGCGTTTTGACACCCATCGCCCGGCGCAGCCCGAGAGCCATGTCCAGCCCGGCGATGGAGGCGGGCCAGGCCCCCTCGGCCGGGTCGCTGCCGTCCGGGTCGCCGGCATCCGCCGCCTCCAGTCTTGCCAGCGCCTTGCGCAACTCGGCCGCGAGATCTGCCTTCTGTGCAGCCGTCAGGCGGGCGATGTCGATTTCTACGTGCATGCCCGGCGCGTCACAGAAGATGATTCCGGGATCGCTGGCTGAAGCCGCATGGCCCGGGTGGACCGCATACACGGGAATCGGGTGCGAAAAGCCCTTGGCTAGCAGCGGGTCCCGCGCGTCGGCCCGAACCTCGTCCTGCACCAGCGCATAGGTTTCGCTGGAAATCAGGATCTCGCCGGGCTCGGCGGCCTGCTCCAACCGCACCGCCAGGTTGACCTCGCGCCCGATGATGGTGTACTCCATGCGCAGAATGCTGCCGAAATTGCCGACGTCGCAAAAGCCCGAATTGATGCCTATGCGTATCTCGAAATTCTTGTGGATGCCCATCTTCCGCCAGCGTGCCCACAGCCCTTTCATGCGCTTTTGCATGGCAATAGCCA
>JBCKPN010000158.1:0-2537 GCA_038901695.1 Usitatibacteraceae bacterium | reverse complement strand
TTGGCTTGCGGGCTGTTGGCGTGGATACATTCGATGCCCAACTATTGTGTTTCAGCCTCCGGATCGGCATCCTTGGCATTGATGCGCAAGATGCTGTGCTTGTCGCTATACAACGCAGCGGGTACGCCGTAGGCCGCGATGTGGTCATGCAGGACGTGCATGTAACCCAGCGTGGTCTCCGTCGGCGCGAAGCGCAGTTGCATCAGCCTGCCGGTGGCGTCACTCAATGGCGTCCCGGTTGACCCACGGGTCGCCCGACTTGCCGGACACAGCCGGGTCTTCCGGCAATCCCATAACCGTCCTGACCGCCCGCATCAGAGCGTCGGCTTCGAAGGGTTTGGTGACGTAGCCGTCCGCGCCGCCGGCCAGGCCCTTGAGCACCGCTTCGCGCGTGGCTTTCCCGGTCAGCATGATGACGGGCACGTTTTTCAATGCCGGGTGCTGACGCAGGCTGAACAGGATGTCGAAGCCGTCGGCATCGGGCAGCATCACATCCAGAAGAATCAGGTCGGGAATCGGGGGCTTGCGAAACTCGGCCACCACCTCGGCGCGGTTGCCAGCCAGCCGGACATGAAAGCCTTCGAAGGCCAGATAGCTCTGGATGAATTTGGCGAACATGGGCTCATCGTCCACCACGATGGCCGAGAACACCTCGCCGGGTGCCAGCTTGCGGACAAGCTCGCGCGGGCGGGCGATGTTCACGTAATACCCGACCGTTTTGAGCGACGCGGCACCCGAGTCGGTCTGTGCCTCAGAGTGGGACAGCGCCATCTTGTTCAGCTGAATCTGGAATTGGTAGGCGACGGGGTCATACTGGGTCAACGTCAGCAGATGCCGGTCCAAAAGCTTGTTGAATGTCGATGTGAGGGTTCCAACGGTAACGGCGGGCATGCTGGCCTTGATTTGTGCAAACGTCAGGGCACCATCGATTCTGACCAGCAGTTCAATATCGGCGGGCGAGAGTGTACTCACACCACCGCGCAACTCCTGCTTACCACGGTGCGTAAGCGTGTATATGTCGAGATCAAGCATCTTCGCAGGCTTTCTTAAAGAGGGACTCTTCCGGCCAATGTCGTTTTCAACGTCCCAAAAGGATAGGAATTTCAATGCCACTTTTGGAAGCATCCCATAGCCTTCAGTCGTAGTCAATCTGGAAGTTTGTGCCGAAGAACCTCAAAACCCGCCCCTGATTGCCCGTTGTTTGAGCAGGTGTCCACGCTCGCGGCGGAAATTTGCCGCTCACGTGACCCAAGGCACGAGCGATCCCTGACGAGCGTTGCTCATCTTGCCCTACCACGTGACGCGCTGATCGAACTCGTAGTCCGGTGCCGGTTGCGCCTGCGGATCACTCTCGTCCGGCCCGACGCCCGCCATCTCCCACAGCGGCGGCCGAGGCGGCTTTTAGACACGCCGTTTTCGAGTCAAGTAAAAATCCTCCGCCAGCAAGTGTCGAATATTCTCCAGCCGGTCGCGCATCAGCGACAACCAGATGGAATGCTCCACCCCATCATCGTAATGCGTGAACGCACTGCCGGTGTTGTACGGTGGATCAATGAACACGCACTTCACCTTGCCCGCAAACTCCGCCTTCAACGCCAGCAGGTTGTCGCCGAAGATCAGCCGGTTGTCGAAGATGTTCATGGCATTTACTCTTGCTCGATTGAACGCTCGTCACATGGAATAAATTGGGCGTAACGTCACCCATCATACCGCCTGTCACACCGCTTGCAATAAACCAAAAACGCAAGCGGCAAGCAGGGGCGGGTTTTGAGGTTCTTCGGCACGAATTTCCAGAAATTCCCAGATTGACTACGACTGAAGGTTATGGGATGCTTCCAAAAGTGGCATTGAAATTCCTATCCTTTGCCTGACCCTAGGTTTAATAGAACCGGATCATGACTAAAGCAGTGAGATCAGGAGCGGGCGAGCCATTGCCATCCGGCGTGGATACGACGGTGCAGATGCGGCCCCTGCGGCCCCGCATTTTGGTGATTGAGGACGCCGACGATCTTCGCTATTTCCTCTCAGCTTTACTGGAGGGTCGCTACGAGGTCATGGCTGTGGCGTCAGGCGAGGCTGGCCTGGAAATGGCGCTGTCAGACAAGCGCCCCGACATCATCCTGCTGGACGTGATGATGCCCAACATGGATGGCTACGCGGTCTTGGACCGGCTGGGGCGCGACCCGCGCACGGCCGATATTCCGGTCATTTTCCTCACGGCGCTCAGCAGCGTGGAGGAAGAGCAAAAAGGGCTGGATCTCGGTGCAGCCGATTACGTGACCAAGCCGATCAGCCCGCCCCTTCTTCTGACGCGCATCAGGCTTCACCTGGAGCGCAGCGCCAACGCCGGGCAGCTGAAGAAATTGTCCGGGCAGCTCTCGCGTTATCTGGCACCGCAGGTTTACCAGTCGCTTTTCGACGGCTCCCGCCAGGCTGAAATCCAGACGCAGCGCAAAAAACTGACGGTCTTCTTTTCCGACATCAAGGACTTCACCGAATCGACGGCGCAGTGGCAGCCCGAAGAGGTCACGCTGCTG
>JBCKPN010000157.1:0-2659 GCA_038901695.1 Usitatibacteraceae bacterium | reverse complement strand
CTCAATCGTATCGCCGATTTTCGGTGCGGCGACCTTCCACGCATTGATACGCGTCATCGGTGAGAGTTCGAGTGTCCAGTCACCGCGCTTGTTCGGCAATTGGGCGGCACCGAGAATCCGCGTGCCGTCCACGGGCGCGGTTTGAGGCGGGACGCTGCGCTTGCCAAGATCGGTGGGCAACTTGGCGTCGGCCGACATGGTAATCACCAGTTCGACGTGCGGGTTTTGCCATTTCAGCGATTTGACTTTGCCAATCAGGTATATCGGCTGGGACTCATCAAAACTCGACCAGCCGTGGGGAACCGTTACGCGTGGGTTCAACACCAGCGCAGAAGCGGCGGAAATGGAAGAGACGCAGGATGAGAGCGCGCGCATCATGGGGTAGGCTTGGCACGGGTGTCGGCGCGGTCGGCGCTGTTGGCACTGCGGCAGCGTGTACCGTCGTCGGCAGACTTGGTTCGACCGACCGGCGGATGAGGGGAATGCGCGATGTATCTGAAGGTCATGGCAACCGCGTCCGAATGAGCCGAATACGGCGACATGCCGGCTTCGCTGGTACTCCGGATTTCGACTAATCGGCGCAAAACTTGAGGCCGAATCGACTCGCCGTCGCGGGACTGCCAGGTCGGCGCTGGCGGGCGCTTGTGGTTAGGTCGGCATCGAGCGCAGGCCGTAGAGCTTGGCACCGACAATCAGGTATTCGACGCGCGCGATCGATGCACCTTGCTGGTTCTTGAAGGTGTAACCGACGGCCTCAATCGTATCGCCGACCTTCGGCTCGGCGACCTTCCACGCATTGATACGCGTCATCGGTGAGAGTTCGAGGGTCCAGTCACCGCGCTTGTTCGGCAATTGGGTGGCGGTGAAATAGGTCATGTTGGTGCCCGCGTGCGCCCACATCGCGGCGATGCCCTGCTCGCGCATTCGCTGCTGGGCGGCCGCAATGCGCTGACAATATTCCGCCTCGGCAATCGGCACTACGCCGTCTGTCATATTGGAAAGCGTTGCCAGTGCTGTTGTGGGAGTGCTGCCGCCGACGCCGATGGTCATGTTGTGATTCCTAAGCTGGTTGACTACGCCAAATAGCGACGTTCAAGGTGCTGCCGATAGTGCGTGGCGTCGAGTGTGCTGCCGGTCGCGCGCGTCACCAACTCATCGGTGGTCCAGCGGCTGCCCTGCTGCCAGATGTTTTGCTTCAACCAATCGAATGCAGGCGCGAGATCACCCGCGGCCATGCGCGCATCCAAATCTGGCGTGGCGCGACGCATCGCCGCAAACCACTGTGCAGCGTACATGGCGCCCAACGTGTAGCTCGGAAAATAGCCAAACAGACCTTCGCCCCAGTGCACGTCCTGCATACAGCCATTGGTGAAATTGCCGCGCGTGTCGATGTCCAGATATTCCGCCATTGCGCTATCCCACAACGCAGGAATAGCGTCGGCTTCGATGCGCCCTTCAATTAAGTCGCGCTCGATGCGGTAACGCAATATCACATGCAACGGGTAGGTCAACTCATCGGCTTCGACGCGAATGTAGCCGGGCTGCACGCGAATCATGTGCTGATACAAATTCTCTGGCGCATAGGCTGCGCGGTTGCCATTGCCCTTGCCCTTGCCATTGGCATCGCCATCGCCAAACGCTTGCGCCAGATGTGGTGCCAGCAGTCCAACGAACGCGCGTGACAAGCCAATTTGCATCTCGAAGCTCAAGCTCTGGCTTTCGTGAATGCCGGCGCTGCGCGCCCACGCCACTGGCTGGCCGAGCCAGTCCCGTGGCAGGTTTTGTTCATAGCGCCCGTGACCGGTTTCGTGAATGGTACCCATCAGACTGCCGATAAAATCGTCGTCACGATAGCGGGTGGTCAGCCGCGTATCCTCCGGCACGCCGCCACAAAACGGATGCGCGCTCTCGTCGAGCCGTCCGGCATTGAAATCAAACCCGAGCAATTTCATCGCCGCGAGGCCCACCGCGTACTGACCGGCACGCGCAAACGGACCCGTTGGCGCGATGATGTTCTGCCGCGATTGCTGGTCACGCACCTTCCGCACAAGGTCGGGCAGCCATTGCAACAAATCGCCAAACAGCACATCGAGCTTGGCACTGGTCATGCCCGGCTCATAGAAATCCATCAGCGCATCGTAGGGTGCAAGGCCGCTGTCGTCTGAGAGCCGCTGTGCTTGCTCGCGGCTGCATTTCAGGACGTCACGAAAATTGACCAAAAAACCCGCCCAGTCATTGGCCGGACGCTGTGTGCGCCAAGCGTGCTCGCATCTGGCGTTGGCGAGCGACTGTGTTTGCACCAACTCGGCGGGCAGCGCATTGGCATTGCGCCAGTCTCGCCGCATTTCGCGCAGGTTGGCGCGCGCCAAATCATCGAGCGACTCGGTTGCCGCCCCGTCGATCTGCAGCCGCAACTGCGGGTTGGTGCGAATACTGTGCAGCAAGCCATCCATTTCAGCCATGGCGTTGGCGCGCGCGGTATTGCCAGCGGGCGGCATCATCGACATGCGATCCCAGCCGGCGAGTGATTGCAGATGACTGAAGTGGTGAATGCGCTTCCACGTCGCGGAAAGTTCTTGATAGGCGGAGTGACTCATGGATGGGATTTTCGAGAATGTGCGATGCCGGGCGGCTGAACCTGCATTATTTCAGTAATTGG
>JBCKPN010000156.1:0-2669 GCA_038901695.1 Usitatibacteraceae bacterium | reverse complement strand
TAAGTCGCTTTTTGTTTGTTGCGATTGCAGCGCCTCGCTTCGGAAACACGATTGTTTGCGGCGGTGTAAGTTTGCGTTTAGCTATCGACTCTTCGATCCGTGTAGTCAAGTTTGCTGAAGCGATTTCCAATTCATTGCCCGGCAAATTCATATCCGAAACCTTGATTCCGTGCACCACTACGGCGCCGTCATTTGAAGTGGCATCGGTTTCCAAGAGTTCCGTGTAACTCATTGAAGAGCTAACGACATCGCAACATGCGTCAAGCCGTTTGACTGACCACGACTTCGGAAGCGCACCAATTTCGGCTGTCGTTAGCGTCTCACCGCGCAGGCCGTGGGTGAAAAGATGCGCCATCGCGGATTGCTTGAGGTCGCGGGTGGTAGCGATCAGGCGGTTCTGAGTGGCGATGGCGCGCTGCAGTTTCCACAGGATGGCGGCGATTTTTTCTTGCTCGGTAATTGAAGGAAGCGATATCTCGCAGTCGAGAACATTGCTATCACTTACGGCCGGATAACTTGCTCCCGATTCATGAGTTGCAATTGCATCGACAACAAAACTCGTCCGCAAGAGGAAATAGATGAAACGAGAATTCACTTTCTCGCTATTGGCGCGCAGAACGCAAAACGCAGTTGATGCGATCTGATTGTCATGTGCTTGACCGATATGAGCGACTCGAAGAAGTCGTGGCCTGACTGTAGCAAAAATGCAATCGCGCGCGCGGACAATTTTTCTTGCTCGGCTAGGTGCAGATTTCGCGTCCACAGTTTCGGCACCCTCGACTTCGTAGCTTTCTCGCCCTACAGAAGATACGTCAATGTATTGGAATGTCTCGCGTGAATCGCGGCTAGGATTCCATTGTTTTGTCGGCAAACAAATTGCCCTGAACGTAGTAGGCGTCCAGTCATATGTCGGGTCAGTAACGAGGCGTATAGCTGCGCCAACACGGTCATCGTCATTCCCGCGACGGCGGGAATCCGGTGACTTTTCGCTCGTGGTTAACGGCACTGGATCCCCGCCTTCGCGGGGACGACGGCTCTTTATTGACTTAGCCTTTGTCGCGCTCATAACTGCGCCAACACCTTCGCCAGTTCCGCATCCAGCGTCGCCTCATCCTTTTTCAGCGCCGCCAGCTCCTTCACAATCTCGGGAATCTCGCGAATGATCTTCACATCCCCATTGGCGATGTAGCGCGAGGGCGAAAGGTTGTAGTCGTTCTCTTCTGCCTTGGCTTTGTCGATGACCGCGACCAGTCCGTCCACGGGCTCACCTTTCAGATACGCCGTTCCGATGCGGGCGATGGCGTCATCGGTCAGGTAATTCTTCGGGTTGCCTTTCTTGAATTCGCGGCTGGCGTTGACCAGCACGATCTTGCCTTTGCGGTCTTTAGGCTTGTTCTTGCGCAGCACCACGATGATGCCCGAGGCGGTGGTGTTGTAGAACAGGTTATCGGGCAGCAGGATCACGCCGTCGATGAGATCGTGTTCGACAAACCAGCGGCGCACATTGCGTTCGCGGTCTTCGTTCTTACTGCCGCTGCCGCGCGTCACCGCGCCGGTATCGAGCACCACCGCCGCGCGGCCCTTGTCGTTCAGGCAGGCCAGCGTGTGCTGCAGCCACGCCCAGTCGGCCTTGCCGCTGGTGATGCCGCCGGCTTTCTCGAAACGGTCGAAGGGGTCGTTTTCGTAGATGGTGGAATCGAACACCTGATTCCACATCGGGTTGGCGATGATGAGATCGAAGCGTTTCAGACGATTGTCCGCGTCGCGATACTTGGGGTTGCGCATCGAATCGCCGCGCAGCACTTCGCCTTTCATGTCGTGGATGATGCGGTTCATGCAGGCGATGGCATAGGAGGAGCCGGTGAGTTCCTGCCCGAAAAGCTTGAGCGGAATCTTGCTCAAGGGGTCGAGGCGCTTGCCGACGAGTTGAAGTTTGATCAGCAGGCCGAAACTGCCGCAGGCAAAGTCGTAGGCGTCTTCGCCCGGGCGCGGGCGCAGGATTTCGGCCATGAGGAAACCGACTTCGCGCGGCGTGAAGAATTCACCCGCGCTCTGGCCCTGGTTTTCGGCAAACTTGCGCAGCAGGTATTCGTAACAGCGGCCGAGGAAATCCGGCTCCACGTCGTGCAGACCCAGGCGGTAGCGCGGGTCGGAAAAAGTTTCGACGATGCTTTTGAGTGCCTTGTCGGAAATTTCGCGCTCGCCATTGCGTGATTCGTTGAAATCGACGGTATCGATCACGCCGGCCAGTTCGGGATTGGCCTTGACGATGTGGCGCACGCTGGTGGTAAGCAGTTCCCCCAGCGTTTTCGGCGCTTCACCTTGCGGCCAGACAAAGGCTTCGCGCGTGCTGACGATGGCCCAGCGCGATTCCGGCGGCAGATAGAAACGCACCAGACTGTGATCGGCGTTGAGCACCGCCAGCGCGGTCTCGCGGTCGCCATAGGTTTCGGCGAGGCGCTGCACCTCGTCGTCGAACACATCCGAGAGCCGCTTGATGAACAACAGTGGCAATAGGTAATCCTTGAACTTGGGGGCATCCTTTTCGCCGCGAATCGCACAGGCAGCGTCCCACAGCATTTGCTCCATCGATTTATTGCCGAGTACCGCGCTTTGCGAGATACCGCGGCGGCGGCGGGTGGAGGGTGGCGCTTCCGAATTGACGGGCG
>JBCKPN010000155.1:0-2684 GCA_038901695.1 Usitatibacteraceae bacterium | reverse complement strand
CGAAAAACGGAAAACGCGCCATTTGGCGGCGACTTTCAGCCTTTTTTGCCCCAAACACCGCACTAATGCTGGTGTTTATGGATTGATGGCGTAGGTCAGCAGCATCGGCGATCCACCACGCCGCACCTCGGCACGGATGCTGCTGGTCGAACCGAACTGGCCGTAGAAGCGTGCCAAATCGCCCGGCCCGCTGACCGGTTGGCCGTTGATGCTGCTGATGATGTCGCCCGGCTGCAGGCCGAGTTTTTGCGCGAGAGAACCAGCTGGCGCATCTTTGACCTGCACGCCGCCAGTGGACGCGGCGGCAATATTGCCCAGAAAGTTAATTTGATTAGGATCCTGCAGCACGTTGTTGAGCTCGCTGCGGGACAGGCTGTAGGCGTTGCGTGACGACGAGGCGACGTTAAGCCGAAACGACGCGGCGGGCGGCGCCTTGTTGACAGCGGCACTGGCGGCAGTGTTGGCCGCGCTCATCCGATCGATCTCTATTTTCTCGCGCACGCCACCGCGCGCGACGATGATGTGATCCGGTCGCACTTCAACCAGTTTGACACCATCGCTGATGCTCTCGTCAATGCGTAGGCTCAAATCGCGACCGCCAATGTTGATGACGGCTGCCGACAGCGTCTTGCCGTCAACCGCAAATACGCCCTTTAAGCGAATGCCTGACGCCGATGCACTGCTGCGGTCAGAAGCTGACGCGGTGGCACCGCCAGAATCGCCCAACAGCGTTCTCGCAAGACTGCGATCCGTTGCTGAGCGCGTGTCCGGTGTGGCAATAACCGAGGCGCGCGGCGCAAAAAAATACCAGCCCCACCACGCCAGCTGAAACGCGATCGCAACCACCAACACCAGGGTGATGGCGGTGGCAACGCGTTCAACGGTCAGCCGCGGCGAAGTCATGATGTTCACTGTTTAGGTAGTCGCGTGTTATCAATATCAAGATACATCCACGGTTCATGGCCGAACGGGTGTTTACGATTACCGATCACCCACGGGTGCGACAGCACGGTGCCTTGTTTGAGGTAGTTGACCCGCCACGGATTATCGACCCAAAGCATTTTCACCATGTCGCGGTACAGCGCGGTGCGTTCGGGAGAATCCGGCATTGTCTTGATTTTTTCGTAGCGTGCATCGTACTCCGGTCGCGAGTACATCGCATAGTTCGCTCCACCGATGGACTTCGACCAGAACAGTTGCAGAAAATTCTCACCGTCCGGGTAATCGGCAATCCAGCCATAGGTCCACATTTGCACTTTGCCCGCTTGCGCTTGTTTGCGCAGATCCGGCAGTTTTTCGACCTTGTTAAACGTCATGCGAATGCCAATCGCATCCATGGCGCGCTTCCACAATTCATTGCGCTGACGTTCCTTCAAATGCGGAACCGAGGCCTGATCGATCACCAATGGCCGTCCATCCGGCGTCTCGCGCCAACCGTCCCCGTCGCGATCGATGTAACCGTAGAGATCGAGTAGCGCTTTGGCGCGGGCCGGATTGTATTCGTGCCACGGCGCGCGTTCATTGACAAATCCGGCCATGCCGGGCGCGATCGGCGAGAACGCTTCCACCGACTGATTTTTTTCGAGAATGGCAATTTCATCGGCCACCGGAAATGCGATCGACATCGCCCGTCTTAGCGCAATTTTTTCCGGCGTGTAACCGCCGACCACTGGGTCTTGCATATTAAACATCGTGTAAACCAGCCATGCGATTTCACTCGGCGTTTGCGTGATGCCGAGGCGCGCCAGATGCGGCGCAACTTTGCCGCCAGGCAGCGCCATCTCGGCGTACACCTCTGGCACCGGCCGGATGTAGTCGTGCTCGTTATTGATAAACGCCAGCCAGCGCGTTTGGTCTTCCTCAATGATGTACACCTCGACGCGGTCGATCAACGGCAGGCGCTTGCCCTTTAGATGCGCTGCGATTGCAACGTCGCGCGGATGTTTGTCCGCCACTGTCGAAAAATATTTTTCGCGAAAACCCGGGTTGCGGGTGAGGATGACGCGCGACGAACGACGCCACTCGTGCAGCACAAACGGTCCGGTGCCGACCGGACGCTCAGCGAAGCCGCTGCCGTAGTGTTCAACGATTTCTCGTGCGACCGCGGCTGTCGCTGGCATGGCCAGAATGTAGCGCAGGTTGTAGTCCGGTTCTTTCAGGCGCAGGATAAGGGTGTAGTTGTTGGCGACCTCGATGCCGCGCACCGGTTTATCGTAGTCAAATCGGCTGGTTTGTTTGGCCTCGGCGACCAGTTTGTCGAGCCCAACGAATTTGCCGTCGATTAAGAACTGCCACTGCGCCTTGACCTTGGGGTCGACCAAGCGTTTCAGGCTGTACGCGTAATCGTGCGCGGTGAGCTCGCGGCGCTTACCACCGAACACAGGATGTGGCGTGAAATAGATGCCTTTTTTGACGCGCAACGTGTAGGTGAGTCCGTCCGCCGAGATCGTCGGCAGCGCCTCTGCCGTGTTCGGTTGTAGCACCACCGGTCGGGCGAGGTAGTCGTAGTGCAGTAATGCGTCAAAAATGTTGTCGCACAAGGTGCCGGTGATTTCATCCGACTCGGCGGCGCAATCAAAGCCACGCTCGGCCGACGGGTACGCAACGCGAATGATTTTTTCGCGCGCCGCTGCACCTGGTGCGGCGACGAGAGCGCACGCCAACGCGATGACGGGTGCCAGACC
>JBCKPN010000154.1:0-2700 GCA_038901695.1 Usitatibacteraceae bacterium | reverse complement strand
ACGCTCAAAACAAATGACGCTGACCCCTTTGACGTACCTTAATAGAAGTTACTAATCAGGCAGATCGCCATTTGACGCGCGTTTTCGGATATTTTCGGCCTGCGAGGCGCGCCAGTACTGGAGTTTTCGATCTGCCCGGGCGCTTCGCGGAACGGCGGCGTCAACCATTCCCGACGCAACACCGGACCTTAGTCTCGATTGAATTCGAACCTCGCCTCGGCGGGCTGCGGCGTATCAGGGCGCTGGACTTTCACGGCAATGAAATAACGCCCTTTGGTGGGCAACCGGAAAAAACCACCATAGCTGATTCCCTTGTTGATCGCGATGATATCGAGGGTCTTGGATTCGCCGCGCTGTACCGGATCCTCAATCCTCGCGTCCACCTGTGCATTGGTGACCAGCGACTCGGTTGAGCGGTCACGCAACGTTACATTGATGTGGTAATAGTGCGAACCGTCAGGAATGTTGCCAATGGAGGTCATGCGGCGGTTTATTTGCGCGGCACGAATCGAATCCGCCGACGCGATGCCAAAGAATATCTCCGTGTCACCGACAACCGTGTGGTAACGATTCCGCGGCGCGGCAGGTTGCGCGACCGGCGCGACCATGATTGCGCTGGCCGGATTGAACATATAGGTGATCGCGTTACGCATCTCGTTGACGGTAATATCGGCCAGCCCGCCACGCGCCGGCATCGGTCCGTGACCATTGAACGCCGAGCGCACGATTTCGTCCATGCCCCGCTTCAGGCGCTGAACCCAGGCGTCGCGGTCGCCAATTCTGGGCGCGCCGCTTTCACCGGTGAGGTGGCATTTGCCGCACTGCGTCTGCACGAGGTGCTGGCCGCTGCGTGCCACCGGCTCAGCGGCAATTACTGCCGTCGCCGTCTTGCCGACGGGCTCGATCCAATGTCCACCGGACTGGTTGACCATGTAGGTGATGGCGCGGCTTATTTCGATATCGCTGGCATCCGCGCTGCCACCGTGTGCCGGCATTTTGCGAATGCCGGCAAGCGCAATTTGCGTAAGATCGGTCAACCCGCGCGAAGCAAGTTTCCCCCAGGCATTTTGATCACCGATTTTTGGAGCCCCGTCCTTGCCGGTGGCATGGCACGAGGCACAGGTAACCTGGACCACTTCCTTGCCACTTCGGTCAGCGGCCAATGCCGGCAGCATGGCAGCGCCCAAGAACGCGACGCCTACCGCCAACGTCACCCGCCAACTCCGGTGGAATGATTTTCGTGTTTCTGCTCTTGAATTGCTTCTCATAGTCGTTACTCCGCAATGGGAATGCAAGCTACCAGCTTACGCTCATGAGTACTCTTGCGCGCTTTTTTTCCGCGCGCTTTTTGATTCCCATCAAATGCACGCCAGATAGTGAAACCCCTGAGTCGCCGAATCAGGCCGGGCAGTCCGGCGACCAAGGCCCTGACGTGGCTCCGGCCTTGCTTTGATCAGGCGCAAAAAACCGCTTCGCAGATCAGGCGATGATGAACAATAGGGGACAGACCACGATTCTTTGCAAACTCGCCATCCCGCGCGCACTTCTAGCCAAAAACGCTGGAAAATGCCCGCCAATAGGCGCTTTTGCCTAGCCCTCCTCGCGTCTACGCTCTGTGTCCTCCTCACGCCCTTGTGCTTCCGCAATCCACTTCACCCGACCATACGCATAGCCGGGAAACTCAATCGCCAACGTGGTCTCACGCGTGAGCAGCCTGCGCGCAAGTGCGGCGAGTGCGACGGCATCGGCTTGGTAGCGAATCTCCGACGGCACGCACAGATCGACACCGGTACACCAGTTCAAATGCGTGAAGGACATTGACGTCGTCACGATGTGGTCGATGCCGTCGCGCTGCAGTTGGCGCTCAATCTCCCACAGTCGTTCGTAGTAGGCCGAGAGCGCGGCGGGTGTCGGTGAGGATCGATACGCATGGATGCGCTTACGTGATCGGCCAGCTGGCTTGAAGATTTTCTCGCCGATCAAAGATTGGTCGCCGCGACTCGGCGGCTCGCCGGCTGCTTTCCATGCGACGTCTTCAATCGCATCGCTGTACTTCATGCGCGGATGCACCCACCACACCATCACACGGCGCTTGTTCAACACAAAGCTGATGTCATCCCACCACGTTTGCGCGCGGGCAGGTTCGAACACATGCATCGCGAACACGCTGCCGCGACCGCCATCCCAATCGTTGTTGCGGTGGGCGAGTCGTGCGCACTGCCGAAGCTTTTCTTGATATTGATTTTTCATGTCCTCGTCACGCGACAAAAGCAAGTCGAATGTGCTTGTATATACATACAATAATACATACAATTGCGGAATGCGTTATTCGTTCGACTCTGCCAAGCGAAAATCCAATCTGACGAAACATGGCTTCGACCTGGCTGACGCAAAGTTGGTGATTGAAAGTGAATCAACCGTGACGTTCGAGGACAATCGCTTTGCTTACGACGAGTCCAGATTCGTTACCTATGGGTTGATGGGTGATCAGGTGGTTGTTGTGGTGACAACTGAAGGCGACGAGGAAATTCGCGTCATCTCAATGAGAAAGGCGAACAGATATGAGCAAAAAAACTACTTCACGTACCGCTGACCAGATGTCCGACACGCCAATTCGGGCACGCGACATTGCACGCGGCAAAGTCGTCCTGCGCCAACGCGCGAAGTCGGGCGCGCTGCTGCCGCTTGCAGCGGGCAAGC
>JBCKPN010000153.1:0-2787 GCA_038901695.1 Usitatibacteraceae bacterium | reverse complement strand
TTCGCGATGGCAAGCGGCCGAAGTTCGGCGCGAATTTGCTGTACTGATGCACGCGCCGCGCAGGGCGCGCAGAGTTACTTCAGCCGCAAGCACTCGAGATAAAGCGCGGGGTCGGGTGCCGTTTTGGCGCGCTGCGCCTGCCAGATCATTTCCGCCAAGCAGTCCATCATCAGGTGTTCAGCGTCTGACGCGCTGCCGGTTTGGGTGGTGAGTCGCGCATGGTGGGCGCGTACGCCAGCCGGTTGATCGATGGATACTTGCTCGCGAATTGACAAGTGCATCGACATGTGCAAAAAAGGGTTGGTGTCGCCGCCTTCTGGCGCGTAGTCGCGGTCCACGTACTTGTCGCGCGCTGAAAGCAGGGCGTGGTATTCGGGGTGCGCGGACATGATTTCAACGGCCATCACTTCGAGTGCCGTCAACGGCTGCTGCGCGCCAAACTTGCGCCACGCGTCGAAGAAAAAATCGCGCACCTGATCGCGCGAGGGGTTAAACATGCTGATCTCCGCGCGCGCCGTTACTCGACATAGTCCGACCTTCGCTTGAAGCCGCAGATATCGTAGACCGGACACGCGCCGCACTTGGGCTTGCGTGCCACGCACGTGTAACGACCGTGCAGGATCAGCCAGTGGTGGGCGTGTGACATAAATTCGGCGGGCACCACTTTGAGCAATTTTTGTTCGACGGCGACCACGTCTTTGCCGGGCGCGAGTCCCATGCGATTGCTGATGCGAAAAATGTGCGTGTCGACCGCCATGGTTGGCTCACCGAACGCGACGTTGAGCACCACGTTGGCGGTTTTGCGTCCCACGCCGGGAAGTGCTTCGAGCGCTTCGCGCGTGTCGGGTACCTCACCGCCATGTTGATCGATGAGTTGCCGACAAGTGGCGATGATGTTTTTCGCCTTGTTGCGAAATAAACCGATGGTCTGAATGTAGTCAATCAGTTTGGACTCGCCGAGTTTCAATAGGGAGGTTGGTTTATTGGCGACGGCAAAAAGTTTGGTGGTCGCGAGGTTGACACTCTTATCGGTCGCCTGCGCCGACAGAATGACGGCGATGAGCAACTCGAACGCGCTGGCGTACTCGAGATCGGACTTCGGCGACGGATTGATTTCGCGCATGCGCCGAAAGAATTCGTGTCGCTCGGCAGGTTTCATGGCGCGTGCCTCAGGCATCTATGCGGCTCGCGTTGTGTGCAGCAGATTCGCGCCCGGCCAGTAGTGCGTTGCGTTCTTCAATGTCGCGCGCCAGCCTGACATTGTGAAACCGATAGCGATCACGCGCCATGTTGGCGTCGAACATCGCCGGGTAGCGTGCATCGTCAATCATGCTGATGCAATCGACGGGGCACGCCGGAATGCACAGTTCACACGCCGTACAAAGCTGCGGCAACACCGTGTGCATGAATTTGTTGGCACCGATGATCGCGTCGGTGGGGCAGGGCTTCAGGCACTTGGCACAGCCGATACACGCGGCTTCATCGATGAACGCGACGCGGTGCGGTTGTGGTGTGCCGCACGAGGCGTCGAGCGGCAACACCGACACCTGCAACAGTGCGGCGAGTTTGGCGATGCCGATAGCGCCGCCGGGAGGACAGCGGTTGATGGGTGCCTCCTCTGCGGCGATGGCCTCGGCATACGGCATACAACCTTGATAGCCACACTGGGTGCACTGGGTTTGCGGCAGCAGCGCGTCAATCTTGGCTGCAAGCTTATTGGTTGCCGCAGTCATTTCAACTTGTTCGCGCATTCCGCGATTAACTGCGGGCCTTTGTAGATGAAGCCGGTGTAGATCTGCACCAGCGCGGCACCGGCGTTGATTTTTTGTTGCGCGTCGTCGGCCGACATGATGCCGCCGACACCGATGACGGGAATGTTTCCCTTTAGGTGTTTAACCAATTGACGCAGCACTTCGGTCGACGGCGAGAATAGTGGGCGGCCGGAAAGTCCGCCGCCTTCGTTGGCGTGTTTTTGTCCCGATACCGCGTCGCGTGAAACGGTGGTGTTGGTGGCGATGGCTCCTGCAAAACCGTATTGCAAAAGTAGTGCCGCGATATCGCGGATCGCGCCAAGGTCGAGGTCCGGCGCGATTTTGAGCAGCAGCGGAACGTCGCGCTGGTGGTGTTTGGCCAGACGCTTTTGTTCATCCTTGAGCGTGGACAGGAGTTTTTCGAGTTGCGCGGCAGCCTGCAAGTCGCGTAGGCCCTTGGTGTTCGGCGAGGAAATGTTCACCGTGACGTAGCTCGCGTGCGAATAAACGCCGCGCAGACACGTGACGTAATCATCGACCGCGCGCTCGGTCGGCGTGTCGGCGTTCTTGCCGATGTTGAGGCCGAGCACGCCGCGATACTTTGCCGCCGCAACATTGCGCAGAAATGCGTCGAGGCCATCGTTGTTGAAACCAAGCCGGTTGATGAGTGCCTCTCGCGCGGTGAGGCGAAACAGCCGCGGCTTCGGGTTGCCAGGCTGTGCGCGCGGCGTGACCGTGCCGACCTCGATGAAGCCGAATCCGAGCGCGGCGAGCGCATCGATGTAAGCGCCATTCTTGTCCAAGCCCGCTGCAAGCCCGACCGCGTTGTCGAATGAAAGTCCAAGCAGGGAGCGCGGTTTCAGCACTTTTTGCCCGAAAACGCCCGCGAAATGGACACTTTCAAGTTTTTTCAGACTCTTGAGCGCGACGTGGTGCGCGAGTTCGGGATCCAGCTTGAACAACGCGGAGCGCGCAATTGAATACAACACAGGTTGCCTTGGAAGAGAACAAACAGGCTAGATTTTAGAGTAGGGTG
>JBCKPN010000152.1:0-2807 GCA_038901695.1 Usitatibacteraceae bacterium | reverse complement strand
GGCTTCGAGCCGGTCGTGCAGCTGATTCATGCGCACATGCAATCGTTCGTCCTCATTGACCAGCGCATCGCCGATGAGCACGCGTGTCATGCCGATATTTTTTTGCGCAAAGTTGAGCAGCATGGCCACTGTCGCCTCGACTTGCTTCAAGCCGTCGGTCTCTTCGGTCTGAATTTTGTTCACCAACGAAAACACGGTCTCCTCGATGAACTCGATGAGTCCTTCAAACATCTGCGCCTTGGACGCGAAGTGGCGATACAGCGCGGCCTCAGAGACGTCGAGCTTCTTGGCGAGTAACGCGGTGGTGATTTTCTCGCTCTTGGGTTGCTCGAGCATTTCGGCGAGTGAATGCAAAATTGCGCGGCGACGTTCACCTGGTTCTGGTTTTGGCATTGCGATCTCCCTCGTTGCTGTTACGTCACGTCCGTTACCTGATGTGCCTAGCGTCGTCCACCCAGAATTGAGCCGAGCACGCCACGCATAATGCGCCGCCCCGCATCAACTTTGGGGTGCGGCTTGCCCGGTTGCGAGATGCCGGTCAGATCGCCTTTGACGTCGGCCATGAACACCGGCACACCGATCAATGAAAATTGTTCTGCGAGCACCTGCAGGGTCACGGTCTTTCCGGTGCCGGTCGCGCCCGCGATGAGTCCGTGTCGGTTTGCCATGTTTGGCAACATCACGAGTGGAGAGAAGGTTTTGTCGCTCGCTTTGGCGATCAACAGCGGTTCCGGCATGGCGCGCTTTCGGGTGCTCTGGCTTGGGCTGCGGTGTGAGTGAATGTTAACATTGCATCTTAGAAATTGCCGCGCCAACGGATCGCAATTTGAACGCTGCGGGTCGTGAGGGGTCGGCGGTAAATAACCGCAAAGCGTCCCGAGCGCGGCAAAGGCTAGGCGCGAGGTGTCGCGGCCGTCGGCGTTGCCTGTTGCGGCAATGAGGACGGGCGCGGGATCGACGCAACAACGCATTTGCAAGCGAAGACGCGTAGACGTATCAAGAGGAAGCACGCATATGGCAGGTCATAGCAAATGGGCGAATATCCAGCACCGCAAGGGACGCCAAGACGCCAAGCGCGGCAAGACTTTTACGCGCCTGATCAAAGAAATTACGGTGGCTGCACGACTCGGCGGCGGCGACGTTGCCATCAATCCGCGACTTCGGCTCGCCACCGACAAGGCGTATGAAAACAACATGCCCAAAGACACCGTCGAGCGTGCCATCAAGCGCGGTTCGGGCGATCTTGAAGGTGTTAACTACGAAGAGATTCGCTACGAGGGCTACGGTATCGGCGGTGCGGCGATCATCGTTGATTGCATGACCGACAATCGCGTGCGCACCGTGGCGGAAGTGCGCCACGCCTTTGCCAAACACGGTGGCAATTTTGGCGCGGAAGGATCTGTCGCGTTTTTGTTCAAGCACTGTGGCGTGTTGTTGTTTGCCCCCGGCAGCAACGAAGACAAACTGATGGAGGCGGCGCTGGAGGCGGGCGCGCAAGACGTCGTGGCGAATGCTGACGGCTCCTTCGAAGTCATCACCGGGCCGTATGAATTTTCCAACATCAAGGCGGCGCTGGAAAAGGTCGGCTTCAAAGCCGAATTTGGTGAAGTCACCATGAAGGCGCAAAACGATACGGAGCTCGCGGGCGACGACGCGGTAAAAATGCAAAAACTGATCGATGCCATCGAAGCGCTTGATGATGTGCAAGAAATCTTCACCTCCGCCGTACTCGACGTGCCGGGCTGATTGGTGACCGCGCTCGAACGGAACCTCGAACGAGTGCGTGAACGCCGAGTGGCGAATTGCAGGATTCGTGCACGTATGCGCGAATAATCGAATGAGAATCCTCGGCATTGATCCGGGTCTGCGTGTGACCGGTTACGGCGTCATCGAAAAGAGCGGCAAGGGCTTGCTGTATGTGGCAAGTGGCTGCATCAAATCGCCGGATGGTGAGTTGCCTGATCGCCTGAAGAACATTCTGGAGTCAGTGCAGGAAGTCATTCGTCTGTATGCGCCGATTGAAGTGGCGGTGGAGAAAGTATTCGTCAACGTTAACCCGCAGTCGACATTGTTGCTCGGTCAAGCGCGCGGTGCAGCGATTTGCGCGGCGGTGCTGCACGCGTTACCGGTATCCGAGTACACCGCGTTGCAGGTGAAACAGGCTGTGGTCGGCAATGGCCACGCCAAAAAAGAGCAGGTGCAGGAAATGGTGAAGCGACTCTTGAAGCTAGCCGGAAATCCGAGTGCCGATGCGGCGGACGCACTGGCGTGCGCGATTTGTCATGCACACGGCGGCTTGGTCGGTAGCATGAGTACGCGGGGGTATCGGGTGAAAGGTGGGAGGTTGGTGAAATGAGGAAATCGATGCGCGATTCAACGAGGGGGTCTGAAGCGGCGAACCCCACTTGCAGTGCGCGCAATCCCTTGCAGGGGATTGCCGTTCAGCAAGCGCGCAGCATGCTGCGCGAAACCCTTGCTTCACCCCCAACCCTCCCCTCGGGCGGGGAGGGGGCTGATCGCAGCATATCCACTCCTTCCTCCGCGACGCGGGGGAAGGTCGGGATGGATTTGGTTGAATCGCGCAGCGTGACTACTCCTTCCTCCGCGACGCGGGGGAAGGTCGGGATGGGGGTACGAGCCATAGTCGCGCGCGCCCGCAAACTTCGGCGAAATTCGACCGACATGGAAAGACGTTTGTGGCGAAGTATCCGCAACAAGCAAATCGAAGGCTTTCGCTTTCGGCGTCAGCGTCCCGTGGAGCAATACATCGTTGATTTCATTTGCCTCGACGCGAAGCTGGTTATTGA
>JBCKPN010000151.1:0-2856 GCA_038901695.1 Usitatibacteraceae bacterium | reverse complement strand
TCACCACATTCAACGAGATCGGCCCCTCGGGCACGAAACGGTCGATGTGCAGCGCCTCGTAGCGCACATCGATAATCTCGAGTTCTTCGCGTCCACCCGGCGCGTGCAACACCACATTGTCGCCGACCCGTGCTTTCATCAGCGCGCGCGCCAACGGTGAAATCCAGGTGATGTAGTTTCGTTTCAATTCGAGTTCGTCGATGCCGACAATGGTGACGGTCTTTTCGGCACCGGCTGCATTGGCATACGTCACGGTCGCGCCGAAAAACACGCGATCGGCCAAATCGGCGTCGCGCGGCGTGAGTGGGTCAACCACCTCGGCGTTGTCGAGTCGCTTGGTGAGAAAGCGCAGACGTCGGTCTATTTCGCGTAGCCGCTTCTTGCCATACTGGTAGTCCGCGTTCTCGGAACGGTCGCCATTCTTCGCCGCCCACGATACAGCCGAGGTCACCGCCGGGCGTTCGCGATCCAGCAGGTACTTGAACTCGTCCTTCAAGCGCTGATAGCCGCCGGGCGTAATGTAGTTCTTCGCGCCAGCCGGAATCGGCGTGCCGGACGACTCGATGTCGTCGTCGTCAACGTCGGTTTCCTTGGTGAATGCTTTGCTCATGGCGCTCTGAAACGTAGATGTGACAGCCGATTCTAATGGCAATGCCGTGCGCAGCGCCCAACGTTGATCGGCGTCAACACGACCGTCCGACATCGGCATAAGATAGGATCACATTTCATCCCTGATGGGAGTTGCCATGTTCAAGTCCATCCTCGTTCCTGTTGACGGTAGCGAGCTGTCGCTGAAAGCGTTGAATCACGCGAGCATGCTCGTGCAGTCGAGCGGTGCCAAGCTGACGGTGATGACCGCCTCGCCCGAATTCCCGACCATGAGGGGTGGCGAAGACTACATGGTCACGCCGCTATCAACCCAGCAGTGGGACGAAATGATCGAACGCCAAACCGACGCCATCAAAGAGCGCGTCAACAAACACCTGAAGGAACTGCCCTACGAATTCACCGCAGTACCTTCCGATCACCCGTATGACGCGATTATCAGCGTGGCAAAAAAACGCCAATGCGACCTCATCATCATGGCATCACACGGCAGACGCGGGCTGGCGGCGATGCTGCTTGGCAGCGAGACCACCAAAGTGCTGACACACTCGACGATTCCGGTATTGGTGTGTCGGTAGGGTGCGCCGCGCGCACCAGAACTTGTTAACGCCCATCTCGACCTGGTGCGCGCGGCGCGGCTACCGGGTGTGATGCGCGTAAATCTCTCGCAGGCCTTCAATATTGCGCAGGCCGACATACTTCTGGTTGACTTCGATCAGACCGTCGGCCTGAAATTTGGAGAACAGGCGGCTGACCGTTTCGAGCTTCATGCCAAGATAACTGCCGATCTCCTCGCGCGTCATGCGCAAGTTGAACTCGAGCGCCGAATAGCCGCGCGCATTCAAGCGCTGCGACAAGTTGAGCAAAAACGCGGCCAACCGTTCCTCGGCGCGCATCACCCCGAGCAACATCATCACGCCGTTTTCGCGGATGATCTCGCGGCTCATCACCTTGTGAAAATGACGCTGTAGCGAGGGTACTTCGAGCGCAATCTTTTCCAGATTCGAGTACGGGATGGTGCAAATTTCGCTGTCTTCGAGGGCGATCGCATCGCAATTGTGCTTGTCGTGGCCAATGCCATCCATCCCCAGAATTTCACCCGCCATCGAAAACCCCGTCACCTGATCGCGACCGTCGGACGTCGTCACGCGCGTCTTGAAAAATCCACTGCGAATCGCATAGATCGCATCGAAAGCCTCGTCCGTGCGGTATAGCGCATCGCCACGGCGAACTTTTTTGCGAACATAAACAAGTTCATCAAGACCGTGGATCTCGGCTTCGGATAAACCCGCGGGAAGGCAGATTTCGCGCAGATTGCAATTCGCGCATGCCGTCTTCAGCTCGTCTAGGTTAACCGGCGCAGATCGCAAGCGAAGTGACTCTGTTTTCATGGGAGAAAGCCTGCATCAGGTAGGAGGTGTACCCACAGCAGTATAGGCGCGCTGACGAAGCTTTGATCCAAATCAAAACGAGCGCCGCCGATACGCCGATGATTCTACCTTAGCCGACGTTGCGACCCCTAGGATTTCCGCATGATGTCACTGCCCTCCCGATTGACCCTTCGCAATGATCTGATTCCCGATGCCGAACTGATTCGTCGTTATGATCAAAGTGGGCCACGCTATACCTCCTATCCCACGGCCGACCGCTTTGTCGAGGCGTACACCGCCAATACTCATCGCACTACATTAAACCAACGCGTTGCGCGCGACACAGCAGCGCCACTCTCGCTATATGTGCATCTGCCGTTTTGCGACACCATTTGTCTGTACTGCGGTTGCAACAAAATCACCACGCGCGATCACGGCCGCAGCGCCAAATATCTGCGCTACCTCGCCCGCGAGGCCGAACTGACCGCATTTCATCTGGGCGGCAGACGACGGGTTGAACAACTGCACCTGGGTGGCGGTACACCGACCTTCCTTTCGTCCGAAGAGCTCACAACACTGATGCAATCGTTGGCGTCACACTTCGAGCTCGCCGCCGGCGAATACGCCATCGAGGTTGATCCGCGTTCGGTCGACGCGGAAAAGATTGCCACGCTCGCCAGGCTGGGTTTTAACCGTCTAAGTGTCGGTGTGCAGGACTTCGATCCGGCGGTGCAAAAGGCGGTTAACCGCATCCAGTCTGAACAAGAGACAGTTGCCGTCATCAATGCCGCGCGCAAACATGGCATGAACTCGGTGAACATCGACCTCATCTACGGCCTGCCAAAGCAACACGTGATCGGCTTTGGCCACACGCTCGATC
>JBCKPN010000150.1:0-2937 GCA_038901695.1 Usitatibacteraceae bacterium | reverse complement strand
CTGACTTTCGCGGCTTCTGATGCGCCTCATGCGCTTGCCTTTGTCCCCTGCACGACGCGCAGCCCAGCCTCACCATGCGTACGCTTGCGCTGCTCGAGCGCCGCTTTGATGAATGACGTAAACAGAGGATGCCCGTCGCGCGGATTCGAGGTGAACTCGGGGTGAAACTGGCAACCGTAAAACCACGGATGGCCGTGTTTGCCCGCGTCCAGTTCGACCATTTCCGTGAGCGACTCTGAGTTGGTACGCGCTGAAATGACCAGTCCCGCCGCTTCGAGCCTAGGCACGTAGTGGTTGTTGACCTCATAGCGATGCCGATGGCGCTCGCTCACGGTCGTGCTTTGATAGATGCGGTAGGCCAATGTATCCGGCCGTACCGTACACGGCTGTGCGCCGAGGCGCATGGTGCCACCCATGCGGGAACTCGCGTCGCGCCGCTCGATCTGACCGTCGTGATTCTGCCATTCGGTAATGAGCGCGATCACCGGGTGCGGCGTATCGGGATCGAATTCGGTCGAGTTGGCATTCACCAGCCCCACCACGTTTCGGGCAAATTCGATGGTGGCGATTTGCATGCCTAGGCAAATACCCAAATACGGAATCTTGTTTTCACGCGCAAACCGCACTGCCGAAATCTTGCCCTCGGTGCCGCGTTTGCCAAAGCCCCCCGGAACCAGCACCGCGTCCATGCTTGCCAACGCTTCGATGCCAGTTTTTTCCATTTCCTCGGAGTCGAGGTAATGGATATTGACGCGAGTACGCGTCTGGATGCCAGCGTGAATCAGCGCCTCTGACAATGACTTGTACGAGTCGGCGAGATCGACATACTTGCCGACCATCGCCAGATCGATTTCGCCGGTCGGGTTTTCCAGTGCGTCAACAATTTGCTCCCACTTGGTGAGATCCGCCGGCTGTGGCGTCAAGTGCAGCTTGCGGCAGACGATTTCATCGAGGCCTTGCTTGTGCAGCATCTTAGGAATTTTGTAAATCGATGTCGCGTCATAGCAAGAAATGACGGCACCTTTGTCGACATTGGTAAACAACGCGATCTTGCGCCGCTCTTCATCGGGCAACGGCCGGTCGCTGCGGCACATCACGACATCCGGCTGAATACCAATCTGGCGCAACTCTTTCACGCTGTGCTGCGTCGGTTTGGTTTTGATTTCACCCACTGCCGATAGATAAGGCACCAGTGTGAGATGGATGTAGCAGGTGTTGTCGCGCCCCTGCTCGATGCCCATCTGGCGAATCGCTTCCAGAAATGGCAGCGACTCAATGTCGCCCACCGTGCCGCCAATTTCAATGATGCCGACTTCAGTGTCCGCCGTCCCAGCGATGATCGAATTCTTGATTTCGTCCGTGATGTGCGGGATGACTTGCACCGTCGCGCCAAGGTAGTCGCCGCGGCGCTCTTTGTTGATGACGCGTTCGTAGATCTGACCCGTGGTGAAGTTGTTGGACTTTTTCATCTTGGTCGAGACAAAACGCTCGTAGTGCCCAAGATCAAGGTCGGTCTCGGCACCGTCCTCGGTGACGAACACCTCGCCGTGCTGAAACGGCGACATGGTGCCCGGATCCACGTTGATATACGGGTCCAGTTTCATCATGGAGACTTTGATGCCGCGCGACTCAAGGATGGCCGCCAGAGAGGCGGCGGCGATGCCCTTCCCTAGCGAGGAAACTACACCACCCGTGACGAAAATATACTGTGTCATGGCCAATATCCGGGAAGGGACGCGTTGGAAATTGAGATTATAACGTAACCACCGCGACTCGGCTCATCGCGCCGTCGGGTACCCAGCCATACCTCGACGGAGAAGCACGCACCTGCCGCGAGGTGGCGACACATGGACAGGCGCGCTGTGAGAAACTAGCGCGATCCGGCGCACTCTTCAATATGAAATTCTCTCAAAAACCGATCAAAAGCTTGATTGCCGTTCGTGATGCGGCACGCATTCACATTGTCGATCAAACCCTGTTGCCGTTTCTGGTTGAGCATCGTGCGCTCGCCAGTTGGCAGGAGGTCGCCGAGGCAATTCGCGCGATGCGGGTGCGTGGCGCGCCGCTCATCGGCATCGCCGCCGCGTACGGCGTGGCACTGGCGATGACGCGCGATGCTACCGATGGCTGCCTCGTCCGAGTCAAACGCGAGTTGATGGCAACGCGACCGACTGCGGTTAACCTCGCCTGGGCGCTGGATCGTATTTGTGGTTTGCTGACCAACGTCGAGCCGGCTGACCGACCGGACGCGGCGTGGACTGAGGCCGAACGCATGGCCACGGAGGACGTGGCGACCAATCTGCGTATTGGCGAACACGGCCTAACGTTGCTGCGTGATATTCATCAGCGCACCGGCCGCACCGTCAATGTGTTGACCCACTGCAATGCCGGCCGTATGGCGTGCATGGATTGGGGTACGGCGACGGCACCGATTTATCTCGCGCAACAAGTCGGCATTCCGATCCACGTCTGGGTCGGAGAAACGCGGCCGCGCAATCAGGGATTGATTACTGCATGGGAATTTGCTGACGCCGGCATCGATCACACCTACATTGTTGACAATGCGGGCGGTCATTTGATGCAACATGAAAAAGTTGACGTGGTGATGGTCGGCGTGGATCGCGTCTCGCGCCGCGGTGACGTGGCAAACAAAATCGGCACCTACCTGAAAGCCCTCGCGGCGCACGATAACGGCGTTCCATTTTATGCGGCGACACCGGCATCAAGTGTTGACTTGTCCATCGAAGACGGCATGCCGGAAATTGAAATTGAAGAGCGCGACCCGAACGAAGTGACCACCGTGCGCGGGCTCGACCGCACTGGTGGAATTGTCGATGTTCGCTTGCTCAAACCCGGCGCGGCTGTGAGCAACCCGGCTTTTGATGTCACGCCGTCACGACTGGTTACGGCGCTGATTACCGAGCACGGCGTATTTAC
>JBCKPN010000149.1:0-2953 GCA_038901695.1 Usitatibacteraceae bacterium | reverse complement strand
TCGACTTCTCCGCCTAGAATGATTTGACTTTCAAATCTAGCCTGCATATTTCACGGGTCGGCCCTGCTCATGGACATTTTCACTGTGTCGAAGTGGTCTAGATGAACAATCCAAATTGCACTTTTGCAACGGTAGGCCTACGCACTCGATAGCGGGCGGCTGAACATGCGCTTTTCCGCTCTCTTCCGTCGGCATATCCCGATATGCCTCGGTCAGTCGAACGAAAAATCACAAGCCCATCCACCCACTCTCGAGCGCGTCCCCATGAAATATGCAGGCTAGCGCGCTCGCGATTTTTTTCGCTGACAATCAACGCTTGCCCGCCTGGCGCCACGGCGCGTCGGCAAATTTTTCCACCAGAAAACTGACAAACGCGGCCACGCGCGGACTCTTGTGTTTGCCATGAGGATAAACCGCCGACAGCGGCACCGGCTCGACGTGATGGGCGTGGGTCAACACCGGCGTGAGCCATCCGGCACGGATGCCGTCACCGACGATGACATCGGTCAGGCGAATGATGCCGACGCCATTGGCCGCCAGTTGCAGCAGCGTTTCGGCGTTGTTCGCCGATACGTTGCCGCGTACTTCCAGGTACTCAATCCCTTGCGGCGTCGCGAACGGCCAGCGACGCAGCTGCGGTGCCGCGGCAATCGAAATGCAGTTGTGCTCGAGCAGCGCCTGCGGTGTTTTTGGTACACCGTGTTTTTTCAGGTATGCCGGCGAAGCGCAGATAACGCGATGCAAATCGCAGATTTTTTTGGCAACCAGTGACGAGTCGCGCAGCACACCGTTACGAATCGCGACATCAGCACCCTCTTCCACCAGATCGACCAGCCGATCCGTGACCGTGATATCGAGTTCAACTTCCGGGTAGCGCTCGAGGAACGCTGGCAGCGCAGGTGCGAGTTGGTGCAATCCAAAGGCGGTGCCAACATTGATGCGCAACAGACCCTTCGGCTGCGCGGCAAAGCGCGTCACCTCGGCCTCGGCTTCCGCGATCTCGGTAAGGATGCGCTTGGCGCTCGCAAAATACGCCTCGCCCTCGGCGGTGAGCGCCAATTTGCGCGTGGTGCGATTCATCAGCCGCACGCCAAGCCGATCTTCGAGTCGCGTGGTGAGTTTGGACAAGGCCGACGGCGTCAAATCGAGGTCGCGCGCTGCGGCCGAAAAGCCGCCGAGTTCGACCGCCCGCACAAAGGCCTTCATTTCTCCTGGTGTATCCATGCGCAGCCTCCAGCTTATGAACTAAATTCCACAATATTATTCCATCCGACATGATTGTTGTCAATTTGGATGGTAATTACAATGGCTCTGTTCGGGTTAAGCCCACTTCGTCGGCTCCCAGACCGTGCCGTCACTTCCGTAATCCAATTCTGGCCATGGAGGCCAACATGCAAAACCGCACCACCAACCGCTTGTCCCTGACCGAAAACGCGCGCGCCTTGCGTCGCACTGAATTGTCACGTCTGTTTAACCAAACCGTGGCGAGCGTCACCGCCGCGCTACGCGACCACCACGAAGCGGCGCTACGCCGCAGCGCCAACCGTCTGCCGCGCGTCAAGCGCGTCATCGATTCGGCCGCTTAGCCTTGCGCCGAGGGACGGCACCAACCGTCGGGATCCCTCCACCGTTATAATCGTCTGCCATGCACCACGCGCGGCGCGGCTTCAAACCCCGACGGCCGCAGACGACGATGAAGCGAATCCGCAGCAAATCCCCCCTACGCCTCTCCAAAGACGCCGAGCGCCTGATCGCCATGTCGACGGCGGCCGCCACCGCCGGAAGCCGTATCGAAGATCAATACTGGCAAGTGCATATCGAGACGCTCGCCGTCGCATTGATGGATCGCGGCAACGATAGTGCGATTGAAGCCGCACTCGAACAAACGCACCAGATGAACAGTCCGGCGCACGAGATCCTCGCGGCGTCATGCGAAGCTGCGGCGGAGTCTAGTCATTTTGATGTTGACGGCGATGACCGCGTTCTGCAAGCGCAGTTGATTTCCATCCCGCTGATTGCCTGGTCCAAGTACCGCATCCCGGCAGGCGTCGTCGAGGAAAAAATTCTGGCGCCCATTCGTGCCCATTTGCATGGCCACATTTTGGGTCGGAATGTGCAGCTCTGCCTGAGCGACTTTTTGTATTCCATCGACCAATTGCCACGCGGATTTTCCGAGACGCGTAAGCTCACCAAAAAAATGGCCGACGCCGCCGTCAATGGCGATACCGTAAAACTCGATTACGCCAAGCTGGGCGACACGACTGAGCTACCTGCTGACGTTCGGTTTTTACTCGGCGTCGCCGTGGCCGCACGCGGCGCACCCACCTTTCAGTGGCAAGAACTGGACGCCCACCTCAGCCGCACCGAATGCCTGACACGCTGGATCGAGCAGTGCCGCCCAAGTCTAGCCAAGCTGATTCCCGGTTGTGCGTTTGAGTCCGGCTTGCCGGATGCTTTTTTCCACAACTGTCGCGAGTCAGATTTGCGCGTGCGGCCCTACATGCTGAGCTCGACCGTTGCGATCGTCGAGACCGCATTGAAGTCCTCACCCGGACAGTTGAGCGCCGTGATCGCCGGCGTGGGTGAAGTCGCGGTCGACGAGTATCGCGTCAGCCTGACGCGCAAGGGACACAACGAGGTGCTGCACGGCATGGTGTGGCCGCTCTACGGTAGCGAGGACGACGACGCCAATCCCGGACCACGCGAACAGATCGAGGCGATTCTGCAAGAACACAAAATTGCCGAAGTCACACGCTTGAGCGGCATTCTGCCGCCTGAATATTGCGAAGACTGCGGCGCACCGTTGTTCTTCGATCACGAAGGCGAGGCGATGCACGCTGAGATGCCGGAAGACTCCGAGCAACCGGTGTCGCATTATCACTAGTTGGGGGGCTCTGCTCTGCGCTACGCCGCTCGTGCCGGAGGACGCCGAGCAACCGGCGTCACATACTCG
>JBCKPN010000148.1:0-3158 GCA_038901695.1 Usitatibacteraceae bacterium | reverse complement strand
CGTCGTCGTCGCGCATTGAGCCGCCCGGCTGAATCACCGCTGTCGCACCGGCTTCAGCGATGACATCGAGACCGTCGCGGAACGGAAAGAAGGCGTCCGAGGCGACCACGGAACCGTTGAGCGCGAAACCGGCATGGTTGGCCTTGATGACGGCGATGCGGGTGGAATCAACACGGCTCATCTGACCCGCGCCGACGCCGAGGGTCATGCCGTAGCGGCAAAACACAATCGCGTTGGACTTCACAAATTTGGCGACGCGAAACGCGAAGATGAGATCATTCATCTCTTCGGCCGAGGGGTGGCGTTTGGTCACCACTTTCAATTTGGCCACATCAAAATCATCCGACGATTGCACCAACATGCCACCGCCGACACGCTTCATCTCCACGTCATTGACGGTCGGCGCGAGCGGAATGGTCAGCAGGCGCACGTTTGGTTTGGCGCTGTATATCTTGCGTGCATCGGCGCTGAATGACGGTGCCAATAGCACTTCAACAAACTGTTTGGATATCGCAGCGGCGGTCGGGCCATCGACTTCACGGTTGAACGCGATGATGCCGCCGAAGGCAGACGTCGGATCGGTTTCAAACGCGCGCTGGTAGGCGATTAGGGTGGTGTCGGCAATCGCCACGCCGCACGGATTGGCGTGCTTGACGATGACGCACGCGGGAACGTCAAAGCTGCGGCAACACTGCCACGCCGCGTCCGCGTCGGCGATATTGTTGTAGGAGAGTTCCTTGCCTTGCAGTTGTTTGTAGTTGGCGAGTGTGCCGTTGGCGGGATGTTTCTCGACATAGAACGCCGCGTCCTGATGCGGATTCTCGCCGTAGCGCAAATCCTGCGTTTTGGTAAACGACAGATGCAGTTTGTCCGGGAAGCGGCGGCGGTTGCCGTCACCATCCATCGAGGACAAATAGGTGCTGATCATGCCGTCGTATTCGGCTGTGTGGGCGAAGGCTTTTTTGGCGAACGCGAGGCGTGTCGCATACGACAGCGCACCGTGATGAGTACGCATCTCGTCAATGATCGACGGGTAGTCATGTGAGTCGGTCACCACGGCGACAAAGGCATGGTTTTTGGCCGCGGCACGCACCATGGCAGGGCCGCCGATGTCGATGTTCTCAATCGCATCATCGAACGTGACGTTTGTTTTGCCGATAGTGGCTGCGAAAGGATAAAGATTGACGATCACCATGTCGATGGGCGGAATGTCGTGCTCGCGCATCGCGCTGGTGTGATGCGGCAAGTCGCGCCGCGCCAAGATGCCGCCGTGGATTTTCGGGTGCAGCGTCTTGACGCGGCGGGCAAAGGTGTGGTGGTGGCAATGACGTTGCCTGAGGCGCTGGCGGCGATTGACATGATGCTCGGAGACTCCCCCTCTCCCCCGGCTCCTCCCCCGCTTGGGGGGGGAGGGGAGCAATCGTCACATGCCTCCCCCGCGCGGAAGGGAGGGGAGGCGAGTCGTCATCGAAGAATTCATGCAAGGTGAGGAAGCGAGTTTTATTTGCATGTGCGACGGCAAATCTGCTCTGCCATTTGCTTCAAGCCAAGACCACAAGCGCATTTTCGATCATGATCAGGGTCCCAACACCGGTGGCATGGGCGCTTACTCGCCCGCACCGGTGGTCACACCAGAAGTGCACGCGAGGGTCATGCGCGAGGTCATCAATCCAACCTTGAAAGGCATGGCTGCGGAGGGCGCACCGTTCACCGGGTTTCTCTACGCGGGCCTCATGATCGACGCGACCGGTAAGCCGCGCGTGGTCGAGTTCAACGCGCGCATGGGCGACCCGGAAACGCAGCCAATCATGATGCGTCTGAAATCGGATTTTCTGTCGCTAGTCGAAGCGGCGCTAGCTGAAAATCTTCACGTAACCGAGGCCGAGTGGGATCGTCGTGCAGCATTGGGCGTGGTGATGGCCGCCGCGAACTATCCCGACTCGCCGCGCAACGGCGACGTGATCGCAGGACTGCCTGCGCCGACGGACGATGCCAAGGTGTTCCACGCCGGTACCATTGAGCGTGACGGCAAGGTGCTGACCAACGGTGGGCGCGTGTTGTGTGTGACCGCGCTCGGTGACACGGTCAAAATTGCGCAGCGGCGCGCCTATGAAACGCTGGCACCGATTCGCTTTGACGGCATGCAGTATCGGAAAGACATCGGCTATCGGGCGATTGCGCGAAAGGCGTGAGATGGTGAACTCGCCATTTGACGGGCAGTTTCAGCACAAAATGCCCCAAACTCCCCTCCCTTGCTTGTGTTTCGTCAACCGGTTTAACCCATGAATCCCACTGCTGTTCGCGAATACCTGCTCACCCTGCAATCGTCCATCGTGGCGAAGCTGGCGTCGCTCGACGGCGGCACTTTTATTCGCGACGAGTGGCTGCGACCTGAGGGCGGTGGCGGCATTTCGTGTGTGATTGAAGACAGCAACGAGTTCGAGCGCGGCGGCGTGTTGTTTTCACACGTGCAGGGCGACCAGCTGCCCCCCAGCGCCGCGGCGAACCGCCCCGAACTGGCTGGACGCACATGGGAAGCGATGGGCGTTTCACTGGTGCTGCACCCGCGCAATCCGTATGTGCCGACGGTGCATATGAATGTGCGGTTTTTTCTCGCGCATGAACCACCCTCTCCCCAGCCCTCTCCCGTCAAGGGAGAGGGAGCGGCTTGGTGGTTTGGCGGCGGCATGGATTTGACGCCCTACTACGGCTTTGCGGAAGACTGCGTGCATTTTCACCGCGTCAATAAAGCCGCGCTCGATAAGCTCGATCCTGCCTACTACCCGCGCTACAAAAAATGGTGCGACGAATATTTTTGGCTCAAGCACCGCAACGAACCGCGCGGCATCGGCGGCGTATTTTTTGATGACGTGCATGCGAGCGGCTTCGACCATGCGTTCGCTCTTCAACGCGCGGTGGGGGACGCGTTTCTGGACGCCTACGCGCCGATCGTCGAGCGGCGCTGCAACACGCCCTACGGTGAACGCGAGAAAAACTGGCAGCTCTACCGGCGCGGTCGCTACGTCGAATTCAATCTCGTATGGGATCGTGGCACCCACTTTGGCTTGCAGTCCGGTGGGCGCGCGGAATCGATTCTGGCGTCAATGCCCCCGCATGCCACGTGGCGCTACAACTACGCGCCGGAAGCGGGCACGCCA
>JBCKPN010000147.1:0-3169 GCA_038901695.1 Usitatibacteraceae bacterium | reverse complement strand
CAGGCCCTTAGTTTGCCTGAACCGCAATGCTGGCAACCGACGCGCGGCCAGCAGGATTACCCCCCTAATCCCCGCCTTTTTTACCGAATGGTGACCGGCTAGACCACACATACTTTATGCCGTGCACATCGCCCGCCACGGGCCTATTCGCTAGAGGTTAGTTATGTCCGCAACAGCTGAAGTCGCCGTCGTCAAACCAGCAGGCAACTATACCCCCAGGTGCGCGGCGAATACTTGCCGCTGATCGCCTTGCACACGGTATTCGGCATTGCGCCCCAAGTTACGGCACCGGAGCGGGGCATTGTGGTGGTGTTGGAAGCAGAAGGCAAAAAAGTCGCACTGTTTGTGGATGAACTGGCCGGCCAGCACCAGATTGTCCTGAAGAGCCTGGAATCGAACTACCGCAAAGTACCGTGCGTCTCCGGTGCGACCATTATGGGCGATGGTCGAGTGGCATTGATCTTGGACGTGGCCGCGCTGGTAAGGGTTATGTAGGGTGGGCACCGTTGCCTGTACGTTTCGACTGAAATTTTCTTGGAGGTGAATCATGCAATTAGCGCAAGCAATTCCAGCATCATCGGCCGAGAAGGTGTTGGCCAACAACGAATTCCTGACCTTCACGCTGGGTAAGGAAGAGTACGGTATCGACATTCTGAAAGTGCAGGAAATACGCGGCTACGACGCGGTGACCGCGATCGCCAATACGCCTGAGTTTATCAAGGGCGTGATTAATCTGCGCGGCATCATCGTGCCGATCGTGGACATGCGCATCAAGTTCAACTTGGGCAATGTCACCTACGACGAACTCACGGTGGTGATTATTCTCAATGTCGCTAAGCGCGTGGTGGGCATGGTGGTGGATGGCGTCTCCGACGTGATCTCGCTCACACGAGAGCAAATTAAACCCGCGCCGCAATTCAGCGCCACCATGGACACCCGATATCTCAAGGGGCTGGGCGCGGTGGAAGAGCGCATGCTGATCCTGGTGGATATCGAAGAGCTGATGGCCAGCAGCGATATGGAATTGATGGATCGGATCGCGGCTTAAGTGTTCATGCACGACAACGTTGGACGCTATTTCTTAAACTTTTAGACGAGGTAAATATCATGTTACTTGCAAATCTGAAAATTGGTACGCGCTTAAGCCTAGGCTTTGGCGTGGTAGTGTTGCTAGTGGTCGCGACCGCGGTGATCGGGATCACTCGTCTGGGGGTGCTCAACCACGAAATTAAAATTGTGCTGAAAGACGTCTACCCAAAAACCGTGCTGTCGAACAACATTGCCGAGCAGACTGGCGACATCGCCCGCGCCATGCGCAACATCTTACTCATGGACAAGCAGGAGGATCTTGAAAAACAATTCGCCGAGATCGAGAGCTCGCAAAAATATATCAAAGCCGACCTGGAGAAACTCGAGCAAACCATCCAGAGCGAAAAGGGAAAGGAAGCGCTAAAACCCATCACCGACGCCCGGGCTAAATATGTCAGCGCGCTGGACGAATTTCTCAAACTGGTTCGCGACGGCAAGCGCGCGGAGGCGAAGACCTTGCTGCTGGGCGATTTACGCGTCCTTCACCGTGCATACCGGGAAGCTGTCAGCAAGTTCGTCGATTTCCAGAACAGCCTAATGGAAGAACAAGGCAAATCGGCGCAACAAACCTATGAAACCGTCCGTACCCTCATGTTGGCGCTTGGGGGAGCCGCACTGTTGCTGGCCGGCATTATCGCGTATTGGGTCACCCGCAGCATCACGCGCCCGATCAATGAAGCGGTCACCGTGGCCGGGCTGGTGGCGGCGGGCGATTTGACCAGCCGTATCGAGGTCAAGAGCCGTGACGAAACCGGGCAATTGCTGCAATCGCTCAAGACCATGAACGAGAACTTGAGCAATATCGTGAGCGAGGTACGCGCCAGCACCGACTCTATCACCACCGCCTCGAAACAAATCGCGGCGGGCAATAGCGACCTGTCGCAGCGCACCGAAGAGCAGGCATCGAGCCTGGAAGAAACCGCCTCCAGCATGGAAGAACTCACCTCCACCGTGAAAGCCAACGCCGAGAACGCCAAGCAGGCCAATCAACTCGCGATGAGCGCCTCCAGCATAGCGGTCAAAGGCGGCCAGGTGGTGGGCCAAGTGGTTATGACAATGGAGTCCATCAGCGCCAGCTCGAAGAAGATTGTGGACATCATCAGCGTGATCGAGGGCATCGCCTTTCAGACCAATATCCTGGCGCTAAATGCTGCGGTGGAAGCGGCGCGCGCTGGCGAGCAAGGGCGCGGCTTCGCGGTCGTGGCCTCTGAAGTGCGCAGCCTGGCGCAGCGCTCCGCCGCAGCGGCGAAAGAGATCAAGACCCTGATCGGCGATGCGGTCGAGAAGGTCGAAGGCGGCGCTAAATTAGTCGATGAAGCCGGCAAGACCATGGGAGAAATCGTCACCGCGGTGAAGCGCGTCACCGACATCATGTCGGAAATATCCGCCGCCTCGACCGAGCAAAGCGCCGGTATCGAGCAGGTCAATCAGGCGATCACGCAGATGGACGAAGTCACCCAGCAGAACGCCGCCTTGGTGGAAGAAGCGGCGGCGGCGGCGGAATCCATGGCAGAGCAGGCGCAAAACCTGACCAAGTCAGTCAGTGTATTTAAATTGGAAACCGGGATGCGGGCGGCAGCCAGCAAGCCGCAGCGCGCGGCGCACACCGAAGAACAGCACGCTAGCCTGCGGGCTAAAGTCACGCGCCTGCCCGCGCCCAAGCCGAAGAAAACGGCGGCGCTGGCCAAAACCGGCACCGGCGATGAAGCTTGGGAACAGTTTTAGGGGTGGTCTGAGTTATTGGAAATTGCATGATTTATGGCATGTTGCCACTGGCTCAGATAAATCCTCCCTTGGCAAACTTACTAAAGGCGTAAGCAATGTTAATCAGCCGCAAAAAAATCGTAGCCATCGGCTTGCTCACTGCCGCAACACTACCGGTATTGGCTGAAGAACAAGACACCATCAATCCTGATCGCCCAGGCATCGCCGACGGCAGCAATGTCGTCGGCCTGTTCGCCATGACGCTCACTTACAGCCAGAGTAAAGCCTTGAGTTTTTTTGTGAATACGGCGTGCGGTCACCCGAGGGGAAAAATGGCAAAACCGCCATTACTTACGATGCGGGCGTGGCGTACTTG
>JBCKPN010000146.1:0-3252 GCA_038901695.1 Usitatibacteraceae bacterium | reverse complement strand
CCTGTCCCGCGTGTGGAGCCACCGCGCAGGAAGAAATGCCGACCGACGCATGCATCTACTTCTACGAGTGCAGAGGGTGTCGCAAAATGCTTCGGCCGGTGGCAGGCGATTGCTGTGTGTTCTGTTCCTTTGGGAGCGTGAAATGTCCGCCCGTGCAACTCGAGAGAGGCTGCTGTGCGTAGAGTGTGGCCAAATGACGTCTAACAACGCGTTCGAGCGGACAGGCCAGCACGCTGCGCCTCCGGCTCGCGTGCCCGCCGCTCAACTCGAACGTTGAAGCTGTAGAAAAACCCCTTTTCAGGCAAAAAAAAACGCACCCGCAAGAATTTGCTGGTGCGTTTTTCGTTGTGCGTTTTCGACTGTCGTTACGTGCGCCTCAAATCAACCCGCGCGCATTCGGGGTAGCCTCGTCTGCGTCCCTCATTGCCACCTCATCTGCCCATAGTTGGCCAGCTTCTCGATGTTGTGCACCATGCAGTAGAGCTTCCACTGCCCGTCCACCTTGGTTTTGCCGCGCAGGGTGAATCGATTCAGTCTTTTGTTGTGGCGGATGTTGGCAAACACCGGCTCCACGGTGGCGAATCGTCCGCCGTACAACGCACGCCCTGCTTCGCTGTCGATCTTCTGCTTCATCCGCTCGGTATGTTTCAACGGTGAGGCCTGATTCTTCTCGAAGAAGGCCACCTGCCGCGTTGGCGTTTTCGCCGGATGCCGCAGGCATTGATCGCGCAAGGCACACGAGCCGCACACCCGCTTGGCCCCTTGAAACTTGTGATGGGTTCGGCCGTTGGCGGTGCATTGCGTGCCGTTGGAATACAGCGATTGTCCGGCTGGGCAAACACAGGTGTTGGCGACCGGGTCGTATTGAAAGTCCCTTGGGCCGAATTTACGTTCCGGTTTTGCCGGGCGCTTGTCGTGTAACGGATACGGCTTGGCTTTATACCTGTCTTGATCGGCAAAGCGCTCGTCTCGTTTGCGCATCTGGTTGTCGGCGATGAGCGCATCGACTTTCATTTCCGCCAGCGCCTTGAGATTCGCTTCAGAGTGATAGCCCGCATCGGCGGTGATGAGTGAGCCGTCGTTCAGGTACGGAGTAATGGCGTTGACCGCCGGGATCAAGAGTTCTTGTTCACTGCCGGTGCCATGCGCCTGAGCGTCGACGATGATCTGGTGTTTAGCATCGACGGTAGCAACACCGCAGTAGCCTTGGATGATGCCTTTGCTGGTGGCCATCTTGGCGGAGTCGTTGTCGGTGCGGTTGCTCTTGCGCAGGGCGCCTTTGCTGCCTTTGCGATCTTCCGGGTGGACGCTGAGCCATTCGCGAATTTGCGCCGCATCGCGCTGTAGCCGAGCGATGCGCTCGACGGCTTTGGCGTGCAAATTCGGCTCAACCGTGCGCAGATCTTCATCGCGATGGCGTTGGAGCATGGTGGCGACGGCGGTCTCGAGTTTGGCCGCTTGCCGCTCAAACTCTGCACGCGTACCGCTTTTGCCCTTGGCGGCATTGGATGGCAGCTTGACACCATCAATGGCAAACATCTCGCGGCCAATCAGGCCTTGTCGATCACAGATCGCGAGTACCTGCGTAAAGATAAGAGCGATGTCTTCACCGAGCGCGCTGATGAAATGGGCAATGGTGGTGAAGTGCGGCGCACTATCCCCCGAGAGCGCGATGAAAGTGACGTGATCACGGCAGGCACGCTCAATCGGTCGGCTGCCGAAAGTGCCCTGTTGCGGCATGATGCCTTGTGAGTAGGCGAACAGGATAACTTTAAGCAGTACCGCCGGTGGATAGGCTGCCGCGCCGGTCTTGTCGTTGCGATAGCGCGAGTCAAAGCCGACGAGGTCAATCTCGTGATCGATGAGATGATTGAGGGCGTGTTCAAAACTGCCGGGCAGGAGCTGCTTTGAGAGGTCAACCGCCAGAAACCTTGGACTGGTGTCGATGTGTTTGTAACGCGCCATTTTTATCTCCGCAATCGAACCCCATACTTCGACCTTGAAGTTCGGATTGGTTCACGGTATCTTGCGGAGATGAATAGACTTTTTCTACAGCCTCGTTAGGTGCCGCTAAGGGGAACATCGATGACCGAGAGCTTGTTGAACACGGAGTTGTTACCAGGGAATACCTGCTTCGGCTGTGGCCACGAGAATCCGAACGGTCTGCGGATCGCGGTGTTCCGGGACCCTAAGAACCCAAAGCGCATTCTTGGAGAGTTTAGTCCTCGGGAGGATATGATCGGTTTTCCCGGGATTACTCACGGCGGTGCGATCTACACGGCTCTAGATTGCATGGCTACATGGAGTGGGATGGTGTTGCGAAGGACCAAGGCTATATGGATCCTTCGATCAGCAACAATGAAGTACCACCGGCCAGCTTTTCAAGGTAACCCGATCTCACTGTCAGCAGCCATCGAAGAGGAAGGTGACGAGATGGCGGCGATACAGGTCCGAGCCGACGCTCACGACTCGGCGGGTAATCTCTTGGCCGAGGGGAGTTTTAAAGTCATTCCGCTTTCGCCAGAGAAGTTTAAGGCGATGACCGGTATCGACGAGCTACCTAAAAGCTGGGCTGATTGGCTTGGGAATGGCGGCACCTAACCTAGCGCTCCACCCGACCGCTCACCGCTACGCGGCTCGCGGCGGGTGAGCTATTCGTTAGGCATCCGTACATGCACCACGTGTAGGGAAAACATGCACCGATTTATTCGGCGAGGGTGGATAGAAAGCCGGAACAATTTAAACTCAATCGAGTCTGACCCATGAATGAAATAAAAAAGAGTGTTTCCCATTATGACTATGAATAATAAAATTGCTCTCTGGCTGATTCTCTACGGCGCGTTCATGATTCTCGTGGGGTTGGCCGGCTACGTGTCGAACCCGGAAAAGGCAAAGACGGCGCAGATGTCCGGCGGGACGTTTGGCGCGCTCTTGATTCTGTAGGGCGTGCTCGGCGCGCGCGGTTTCGCCTGGAGTCGAATGGCCGCTTTGATCACAACCGGCTTCTTGACTTTGATCTTTGCTTGGCGGGCAACCGTCGGCTGGCTAGCAGTCGTCGATGGCAAGTCCGAGAAGCTCTTCGCCGCCGCTCTCATCAGTCTGTTGCTGGCGGCTTCGGTGGCGCTGCTGGTAGGTTTGCTAAAAGCCCGTGGAGCCAGCGATTCAGCCAGCCGAGCCAATACGGCTTCCTGATTTATGCGCGCGGCCAAGCAAGTCAAAGGGGTCGGCAAGTCAAAGGGGTCGGCGTGATTT
>JBCKPN010000145.1:0-3349 GCA_038901695.1 Usitatibacteraceae bacterium | reverse complement strand
TTGCCAGTCTAAAGGGCAGGTTGAAATTGCCGATTAGAGGTGAACTGACCGGGAAATTTGGTGCCCAACGTGAGGACGGTGGCGTGACTTGGAGAGGGCTGTTCATTCGCGCCGAGGAAGGCCAGCCAGTGAAAGCGGTCGCTGACGGACGGGTGGTGTACGCAGACTGGCTGCGCGGTTACGGCAATCTGGTGATTGTTGATCACGGCGCAGGTTATTTGAGTTTGTACGGACACAACGAAAGCATGAACAAGCAGGTAGGGGAAAATACGTCTGCCGGCGAAGTCATCGCGTCGGTCGGCTCGACCGGTGGGGCGCTAGATTCGGGTGTATATTTTGAACTCAGGCAAGACGGAAAACCGTTCGATCCGATGCGTTGGGTCGGGCGCTAGCAGTTGAGTATTCATAGGGTGACGCAATTGGAAAAAACCGAAGTAGCAGCTGAAACGCCAATCGTGATGAACGATGTTCGCGTCTCCTACGGGATGCCGAAGGTGCCGACACGCACGACCAGCGCCAAACTAAAGGCGTTCGGCCTGATCGGGCTCGGTGCCGCGCTCGGCGTGTCGTTGTCGCTGCACTTTTCCGCCGTGGCCGAGCGTCAATCGACGATGTTCAATCTGCCGATCAACGAAGTGCGCATGCTCTCGGAAGTGTTCGCCCGCGTGAAATCGGGATATGTTGAAGAAGTCGACGACAAGCGCCTGATCAAGGAAGCCATCAACGGCATGTTGAGTGGGCTTGACCCGCACTCCGCGTTTTTGGACCCCGACGCGTTTAAAGAAATTCAAGCCGCAACCAGCGGCAAGTTTGGTGGACTCGGCATCGAGGTCAGCAGCGAAGATGGATTTGTCAAAGTGATTTCGCCCATCGACGATACCCCGGCCTACAAAGCGGGCATCAAAGCCGGTGACTTCATTCTCAAAGTCAATGACTCCAACCTGCGCGGCATCAGCCTGACGGAAGCGGTCAAGCGCATGCGCGGTGAAGTCGGCACCGAAGCGGTGTTGACCATCTTGCGCCGCGGTGAGGCGAAAGAGCTGGTGTTCAACGTCAAGCGCGCGGTCATCGAAACCCAGAGCGTGCGTGCGCGTCAAATCGAAGATGGCATTGCCTACATCCGGGTCGCGCAGTTTGAGCAAACCACGGCCGAAAAACTGGTGCGTGCGATCAACGAAAGCTATAAGCAAAACAAGGGACATTTGCGCGGCATGGTGCTCGATCTGCGCAACGATCCGGGTGGCGTGCTCGAGGCATCCGTCGCCGTCTCGGCAGCGTTCTTGCCCAAAGGCGCGCTGGTGGTGTACACCGAAGGCCGCATGGAAGACGCCAAGATGCGTTTGACCGCGCGTAAGGAAGACTACCAGCGGCGCAGCAGTGGCAAAGAGGACGTATTAGCGAAGCTGAATCCGGCGACAAAGACAGTGCCGCTAGTGGTGCTGGTGAATCACGGCACGGCATCGGCGGCGGAAATTGTGGCCGGCGCGTTGCAGGATCACAAGCGTGCATTGGTGATGGGCATTCAAACCTTCGGCAAGGGCTCGGTACAAACCATATTGCCGCTCAACGACAACAACGCCATTAAGCTCACGACCGCGCGCTATTTCACGCCAAATGGTCGTTCGATTCAGGCCAAGGGTATCGTTCCCGACAAGCAGGTTGACGACGGCACGCAACGCTTTTTGTTGCGCGAGGCAGATCTGGAACGGCATCTGACCAGCGACGAAGAGCGCAAGGCCATCGAGGCGATCAAGACCGCGTCGCCGGACGACAAAAAGCCTGTTGTCCTCAAGAAAGAGGACGACAAGCCGGTGGAGTACAAGCCGTTGAAGGCGCTCGATGGGCTGCCGATTGACTTTGTCTTGCAGCAGGCGCTGAACCATCTCAACGGAACGGTCGTTTCCGCCAATCCGCGCGAATGGCTGGCCATGACCACGGGCACCGGCGCTACCAAGGCGAGTGCGACGGTTGCCACCGCCAAACCGGTCGTGGCAGACCCCAAATCCGCCGCCACGCGTTAGCCGCACGTTAACGACACGACTCGGCCCGCGCTACGATTGAGTTCGTCGCCCATGGATGACCAGCAGCTGTTACGCTACTCACGGCATATTTTGCTCGGCGAGTTTGGCGTCGAAGCGCAGCAGCGTCTCGGCGCGTCATCGGTGCTGGTGGTCGGTGCCGGCGGTCTAGGCTGCGCCGCGCTACCGTATCTGACCTCGGCTGGCATCGGCCGCATCGTCATCGCCGACGGTGACACGGTTGAACTGTCGAATCTGCAACGCCAGATCGTGCATCGCGAGTCGTCCATCGGCACCAACAAAGCGCACTCGGCGAAGGAATCGCTGACACAACTTAACTCGACCATCGACCTCGTGGCGATTGATCGACGGCTTGATGCGACGGCGCTTGACGCGCTCATCGAAGTCGCCGATTTGGTTCTCGATTGCACCGACAACTTTGCCACGCGCCACGCGATCAACGCGGCGTGCGTCAAACACCGGAAACAGCTGGTGTCAGGCGCTGCGATTCGCTTCGACGGACAGCTGCTGTGCTTTGATTTTGCGCCGCCCGCGTCACCCTGCTATGCGTGTGCGTTTCCCGAAGCGCCCGGCGCGGTCGAGGCCGACGAAGACCGCTGCGGCGTGATGGGCGTTTTTGCGCCGCTGGTGGGTGTGATTGGTGCCATGCAGGCGGCAGAAGCCATTCGCATGTTGGCAGGTGTGGGTCCGGCAAGTGTCGGGCGGCTGCAACTATTCTCGGCCGCCGATATGTCGTGGCGTGACGTGCGCTTTCGCAAAGATGTCGCATGCACCGTGTGCGGCGTCGGCACATCGTCATCTGGCGCGCTCGCGGCCGGTGCAAAGGAGGCAAGTCATGTTTAGAAAATTTGCAAGCTGTTGCGGGGCGTTGCTGTTGTTGGTCGGATGGGCCATGGCCGACGCCGAAACGCTCTACAAGTACACCGACAAGGACGGCAAGGTCACTTATTCCGACAAGGCGCCGAAGGCGGGCGAAAAAGCCGAAGCGGTCGGCACTGACAAAGGCGACAAGATCGGCAACACGGTGAAGTTGCAGACCAAAGATGGCGCTGGTGTCCAGCAACAGTTCTCTGACATCAAGGCGCGCGGTGACGCGCGAATGGCGGCGCGCGACAAGTTACAAAAAGAAGTCGACGTTGCGGAAGAGCGGCTCGAAAAAGCGCGCACAGCACTCGAGACAGGGCGCGAACCCAAGGAAGGCGAGACTCGCGTTGTGGTGAAGAAGGGGGGCAATTCGACGATGCGAACCGAGGCCTACTACGCGCGTGTCGCCGGACTTGAAGATGCGGTCAAGAAAGCCGACGCCGCGG
>JBCKPN010000144.1:0-3354 GCA_038901695.1 Usitatibacteraceae bacterium | reverse complement strand
TACCCTACACTTCTACGAGGCCAAGTTGCCGAGCAATTTAACGTTAGCTTAGCGACGTGGAGATTGGGCCAACAGTCAAACGCCCCAGCAAGCCGATCCAAAACAAGTGCTTGCCACCAATCGCGGGCACTGAGCCATAGAGAACAGTTGTCACTACGTTATCGACTGGAACTTCGTAAGTGCTCCACCAACCCCAGCCTTGTCTGCCGCGCGTAACTTCCGCATGCTTTCCCCATCCCAACAGAGAGTTAGTTTCACCATTTAACCAATAGCGGTTGGAAACACAAAGGCCATATTTGGCGAGCGTTTTCAGCCTTTTGGCCTGAAACTGCCCGCCAATCCTAGAGTTTCGGCTTTGCCTTTTCGAGCACGTGGTAGTACGTTTCGTTCGGCTTGATCATCCCAAGTTCGACTCGCGCGCGCTCTTCCACCGCGACGAGCCCCTCCTTCAGATCACGTACATCAGCATCAAGCCCCGCATTGCGCTGGGCGAGCTTGGTGTTCTTGTTTTTTTGTTCCGTGAGTTGTTTGTTCACATCCCACACGCGCAACCAACTGCCTTTGCCAATCCACAGGGGATATTGGATCGCAATGATGAGCACGATCAGCGTGTGCGGAAGAAATCTCATACTTGATTCGCCTCACTCCTCACGCCTCGCCCCTTATCGCAAGTTGTAATACGCCGACTTGCCGGGATAGCTCGCGGCATCGCCCAACTCTTCTTCGATGCGCAGCAACTGGTTGTACTTCGCCATACGATCCGAGCGCGACGCAGAGCCGGTCTTGATTTGCATCGCGTTGGTCGCGACTGCAATATCGGCGATGGTGGTGTCTTCGGTTTCACCGGAACGATGTGAAATCACCGCCGTGTAATTGGCACGCTTGGCCATCTCAATCGCAGCGAACGTTTCCGACAACGTGCCGATCTGATTCACTTTAATCAGAATCGAATTGGCGACGCCGCGCTGGATGCCCTCGCGCAATATTTTGGTGTTGGTCACAAACAAATCATCGCCCACCAGTTGCACTTTCTTGCCGAGTTTTTCCGTCAGCAGCACCCAGCCGTCCCAATCGTTCTCGGCCATGCCATCTTCGACTGACACAATCGGGTACTTGTCGCACCAGGTGGCCAATATGTCGGTGAACTGCGCGGAGGAGAACGAGCGCTTTTCCGCTTCAAAGTGATACTTGCCGTCTTTGTAGAATTCACTCGCCGCACAATCCAATCCAATCAGGATGTCTTGTCCCGGAATGTAGCCGGCCTCTTCAATCGCCTTGACTGCGTATTGAATCGCCGATTCATTGTTCGGCAAGTTTGGTGCGAAGCCGCCTTCGTCGCCAACGTTAGTGTTGTGGCCTTCGGCGCGCAGGATTTTCTTGAGTGTGTGAAACACTTCAACCCCGGCGCGCAACGCTTCACGAAACGTCGGCAACCCGGCGGGAATAATCATGAACTCCTGTATGTCGAGTGGATTGTCGGCGTGCGCACCGCCATTGATGATGTTCATCATCGGCACTGGCATTTGCATCGGTGCCGCACCACCGAGGTAGCGATACAGCGACAGCCCGGATTCGTCCGCCGCGGCTTTGGCACACGCGAGCGAGACCGCCAGAATCGAATTTGCGCCCAGCCGCGACTTGCCTTCGGTGCCATCGAGCTCGATCATGGTGCGATCAATGAACGATTGCTCGGAAGCGTCGAGGCCAATGATGGCTTCACAGATTTCGGTGTTGACGTGTTCGACGGCTTTGAGCACGCCCTTACCCAGGTACCGATGCGGATCTTTGTCGCGCAGCTCGACGGCTTCGCGCGAGCCGGTCGATGCACCAGACGGCACCGCGGCGCGGCCGATCACGCCGGACTCGAGCAGCACGTCACACTCGACGGTCGGATTGCCACGCGAGTCGAGAATTTCTCTTGCGATTACGTCAACGATAGCGGTCATTCTTTACTTTCTTTCGGATCTCAAATTTTCAACGGTGATTGAAACCGCGGATAAGGTCAAAAACACTTTCCACAGATGAACGCGGATAAAGTCAAAGGCGTTTTCCACAGATGGACACAGATAAACACAGATAAAACCTAGCGATGCATTTGCCTTTGACCGTATCTGTGTTTATCTGCGTTCATCTGTGGATACAAAAGGGTTCAATCAGTTTTGCGTTTATCTGCGTTCATCTGCGTTTACATTCTCGAACGGATGAGATTCCTCACTGCGTTCGGAATGACAACTTTATCAATCACATCAATTTCTGTTCGGCAAAACCACGCTGCTTGACCAGCGCATCAATTTCTTTCATCACGTACAGCAATTCTTTCATCATATGCAACGGCCACGCATTCGGGCCGTCGGACAGCGCCTTGGCTGGGTCGGGATGCGTTTCCATGAATACACCCGCCACGCCGGTCGCCACCGCCGCGCGCGCCAGTACCGGCACGAACTCACGCTGACCACCCGAACTCGAGCCTTGTCCACCGGGAAGTTGCACCGAGTGTGTCGCATCGAACACCACCGGACAGCCCGTATTGCGCATGATCGCGAGTGAACGCATGTCGGACACCAGATTGTTGTAGCCGAATGACGCGCCACGTTCGCACACCATGATGTTGTCCACACCGCTTGCGTCACGTGCCTTGTCGACGACATTTTTCATATCGGTCGGCGCGAGAAACTGTCCCTTCTTGATATTGACCGGCTTGCCGGCGCGCGCGACAGCGTGAATGAAATCGGTTTGACGACACAAAAATGCCGGCGTCTGCAATACGTCGACCACCGAGGCGACCACCGCAATGTCGGCCTCGGTATGCACATCCGTCAGCACCGGCACGCCGAGTTGCTTTCTCACTTCGGCAAGTATGCGCAATCCCTCATCGATGCCTGGTCCACGAAAAGTTTTGCCCGACGATCTGTTGGCTTTGTCGTAGCTCGACTTGAAGATGAACGGGATGCCGAGCGCCGTTGTCATTTCCTTGAGCTGTCCTGCAACATCCATTTGCAATTGCATCGACTCGATGACGCAGGGTCCGGCTATGAGGAACATCGGTTTATTCAGCCCAACATCAAATCCGCACAGTTTCATTGATAGCCACCCAAATCATATTTGTCATTTCGAGCTGCGCTTGTTGCAGCGAGAAATCTCATTCGGGCAACACCCCCCAAGCGCATGGGAACGAGATCCCTCACTTCATTCGAGATGACAGAAATGGTTGGCAATTTTGGACAATCGTTCATGGATAGCCACCAAAATCAAAACTGTCATTTCGAGCTGCGCCCTTTGCAGCGAGAAATCTCATCCCGTTGATATTTTCCAAGCGCATGGGAACAAGATCCCTCACTTCATTCGGGATGACAG
>JBCKPN010000143.1:0-3509 GCA_038901695.1 Usitatibacteraceae bacterium | reverse complement strand
ATCGTGAGCACGACCTGCAAAAGTCCGAAGCCGAACACAACGCGGCGCATGGCGATTAGCTGCGGCAGTGAAAACTCGAGGCCGATCGAAAACATCAGAAACACCACCCCGAACTCGGCAAGATAGCGCGTACCCGCGCTATCCGGCACCCACCCGATCGCGTGCGGGCCGATGGCGACGCCGACGATGAGATAGCCGAGGATGGCCGGCATGTGAAGCCGGCGAAACAACACCACCGTCACCACTGCCGTGGCGAGCAACAACACGACGAGGCTTAGAGTGGAATCGTGCATTCAGGGTTGACCGGATGACGAGCGTGGTGGTGGCAAGGACGGCGTGAACGCCTTTAACGGGGGTACGGGTCCAAACGCGCATAAAATATGAACATGCCACACATATTACCTTCCCGCAGCGTCAGCGACACTGCAAAAACACTGGCGCTGGCGCGCGAAACGCTCGAAATCGAAGCCGACGCCATCCGCTCGCTCGCCGACAACCTGACCAACGCGCTCGGCGCGAATTTTCTTGCGGCACACAAGTTGTTGTTTGATGTCACCGAGAAAAAAGGGCGCGTCGTGGTGACCGGCATGGGCAAGAGCGGTCACATCGGCGGCAAGATTGCCTCGACACTTGCCTCGACCGGGACACCGGCGTTTTTCATGCACCCGGGTGAAGCCTCACACGGCGACCTGGGCATGATTACCCGAGACGACGTGGTGATTGCCATTTCAAACTCGGGTGAAACGGATGAGATTGTGAGGCTCTTGCCGCAACTCAAGCGTCGCGGTACACCGATCATCGCCATGACTGGCCGCGCCGACTCGACCTTATCGAAAGCGGCCACCGTGCATCTCGATACTGCGGTGGCCAAGGAAGCGTGCCCGCTCAATCTCTCGCCGACCGCGAGCACCACGGCGACCTTGGCGCTCGGTGATGCGTTGGCGGTAACGCTGCTCGATGCGCGCGGATTCGGCGAGGAGGAATACGCCATGCACCACCCGGGCGGCTCACTCGGGCGCCGGCTGTTGATGCACGTCTCGGACGTGATGGTCACGGGCGATCGCGTACCCAAGGTTGCGGAAGATGCGGTGCTGACGGCAGCGATATTGGAAATGTCCAAGAAGGGTCTGGGCATGACCGCCATCGTTGACGCAGACAACACGTTGCTGGGCGTTTACAGCGATGGCGATTTGCGCCGCACACTGGAGACGCACGACAGCATTCGCACCATTCGCGTGCGCGATGTCATGACCAAAACCCCCAAGACCATCACTGCCGACAAACTCGCCGCCGAAGCGGCCGAGGCGATCCAGCGCTTTAAGATCGGCTCATCTGGTTTGCTGGTGGTCGACGCGTCGAACCGCCTGGTGGGTGCCGTACACGTGCTCGATTTGATGCGCGCGGGCGTGCTATGAAAAAAGTGCCGAAGGCGCTGGTCGCGCGCATCTCAAGAATTCGTTTGGTCATCCTCGACGTGGATGGCGTCTTGACGGACGGGCGACTTTACTACGGTGCCGACGGCGAGGCGCTGAAGGTATTCAACACCCTCGATGGGCACGGCATGAAAATGCTCGCCGAAAGCGGTGTCGCGCTCGCCATCATTTCGGGGCGCGCGTCAAAAGCCCTGCAACAGCGCGCCAAAGACTTGGATGTCTCGCACGTGATGATGGGCGTAGGCGACAAGGCGGTTGCGTACCGTGCGCTGCTGAAAAAATGCAAACTCGCACAAGGCGCAGTCGCTTCCATCGGCGACGATGTGCCGGACTTGCCGATCTTGCTGCATTGCGGTTTTTCCGCTGCCGTGCCTGCAGCGCCGGATGAGGTGAAATCGCGGGTCGATCTGGTCACCACACACGCAGGTGGTCAGGGCGCAGTGCGTGAGTTTTGCGAAATCATCATGCGCGCCCAGGGAACCCTCGACGCGGTGATGCAAAAGTACTTGGACTAGCCATGCTGTGGATAAAAGCGTTTCATATCGTCTTCATGGTGGCGTGGTTCGCCGGGCTGTTCTATTTGCCGCGCTTGTTTGTCTATCATGCACAAGCCACCGATACGATTTCTATCGAGCGCTTTAAGATCATGGAGCGCAAACTCTACGTAGGCATCATGACCCCGTGCATGATGCTGACGTTGGGGCTGGGCTTTTGGCTTTGGGGCGGCTACCGCATCGGCGTCGGCCAAGGCTGGATGCACGCCAAACTCGCGTTGGTCGCGCTTTTGGTCGCGCACCATTTTTATCTGGGCAAGCTGATGCAGGACTTCCGGCACAACCGCAATCGGCATGGACACGTGTTCTATCGCTGGCTGAACGAAGTCCCGACGTTGCCCGCGCTGCTCGGCATCGTCATCCTGGTCGTCGTCAAGCCCTTCTAAGGTTCAGCGGTCAACGTGAATAAATTTTTTGCGCAATGCCCTCGCGGCTTGTCCGCCGTGCTCGCGATTGAGCTCGAGCGTCTTGGCGCGACCAATATCGTCAGCAGTGACGCGGGCGTAGCGTTCAGTGGCAACACTGAAGTTGCCTATCGCGCCAATCTGCATTCACGCATCGCGACGCGCATTCTTTGGCACGTCGCGCAGTTTCCATACAAGTCAGAGCACGATGTCTACGACACGGCGATGTTGCTGCCGTGGCCGTCGTGGTTTGCCGTGTCGCGCACCATCAAGGTGGAAATCACCGCGCAGAAGTCGCCGGTCAAGAGTCTCGACTTCACGACCTTGAGGGTCAAAGATGCCGTCTGCGACAAGTTTCGCGAGGTGATGAACGAGCGGCCATCGGTCGCCACGCGGAACCCGGATGTGCGCATTCATGTGCATTTGGACGAAACCGAAGCCGCGCTCTACGTGGACCTAAGCGGTGAGCCGCTATTCAAGCGCGGCAAACGCGAGCACACCGGTGAAGCGCCGCTGAAAAAGAATCTCGCGGCGGGCATCATCGCGTTGTCGGGTTGGCAGCCGGACGAGGCATTTTTCGACCCAATGTGCGGCAGCGGAACATTTCTGGTCGAAGCCGCTGAGATGGCACTTGGCATCGCGCCCGGATTGTCTGGCGGATCGCCACGAAAGTTCGCGCTGCAAAAGCTCAAGGAATTTGACGAGCCGCTGTGGAATCGGTTGATTGACGACGCGCGCGCCGGCGAAAAACCAAAAACACTATCGACCATTTTTGGCTCGGACATGTATGGCGATGAGCTGAAGATTGCGCGCGAGAATTTGGTCGCCAATGGCTTGGGTGATTGCGTGCAACTCAAACAGGCAAACATACTCGAGATTTCCGCCCCTGCCGAGAGCGGCGTGTTGGTGACCAATCCGCCATACGGTGATCGCGTTGGCGACGCCGACGCATTGCGTGACTTGTATCCGAAGTTAGGCGATTTGCTGAAACAAAAATTTTCCGGCTGGCGCGCCTATTTCTTTTCTGGCGACACCAATTTGCCCAAGGGTATCCGCTTGAGCACCAGCCGCAAGACTCCGCTGTTCAACGGCAAGATTGAATGCCGACTCTACGAATA
>JBCKPN010000142.1:0-3654 GCA_038901695.1 Usitatibacteraceae bacterium | reverse complement strand
ATAACAACGATTAGCCATGCCCACACCACAATCCAAACCCAGCGCGAATGCCACCACGCGATTCTCCGACCGCGTCAACGATTACATCCGTTACCGGCCGCACTATCCGATTGAAATTATCGACTTGCTCGCGGCCAAATGCGGATTGACACCTGAGAGTGTGATTGCCGACATCGGTTCAGGTACCGGCATGCTCGCCGAAATATTTCTCGACAATGGCAACCCGGTGGTCGGCATCGAGCCGAACAAGGAAATGCGCGAAGCGGGAGACGCCTATCTCGCGAACTACGCGCGCTTCACCAGTCTGGACGGCACCGCAGAGGCGACCAAACTTCCCGCAGGATCGATGGATTTTGTTTTGGCAGGGCAAGCGTTTCATTGGTTCGATCGCGATAAGACCCGCAGCGAATTCAAGCGGGTGCTGAAGGATGAGAGTTATGTGGTGCTGATCTGGAATGATCGGCGCTTAGTTGCCAAACACGATGCCACACCATTCCTGCGCGACTACGAAGACTTGCTGCAAACCTTCGCCAGCGACTACCAAGAAATTGATCACAAGAATGTGCAACACGCTGAGGTGCTCACACCATTTTTTGGCGGCACATTTTTCGAAGCTGCATTCGACAATTTTCAAACCTTCGATTTGGATGGCCTGATGGGGCGGCTACATTCATCGTCCTATGTGCCGCCGAAGCATCATCCCAATTACGCGCCACTCGCCAAACGTGCCAAGGAAATTTTTGAGGCATGCCAAGTCAACGGCAAGGTGGCGTTTGAATACGACACGCGGGTGTATTACGGGTTGCTGAAGTAACGACGCGGTGATGCGCGACGCCGAACAGCGCGCGCATTCGGCGCGGTGAGTGGCCTGCGCCAACTAAGTTGTCGCACTCACGATTTGAAACTGCCAGTGTGCCATTGACATTCAGCGCGTAGCCCGGAAGGAGCAACGCGTATTCCGGGGTTTCGTTGTATTACGAACTACGATCATCCCGGATTGCGCTGCGCTTTACCCGGGCTACGACGCTGGCGCGAGAGAAGACGGCCGTCGTTCACGGTGTAGGTCGCGGTACGCGGTGTGGAGCGCAAGCCCGAATGCTCAGCGCTGCGATTTCCTGCGCATGCGCGACGCATGAGCGAAGCCACAAACGACGAGCACGTAGTACCAAGCGAAGAGACATAAGCCCTAACGCCTGAATTAAGCCGACCCGCGAAGCGGGTTCGGCTTGAATGAATTGTTATACCGCCTCACGGCACGCGCACGAGCCATGCTGACGCCGAGGTTCGGATTTGCTCGTCGTAGCCGCCAAGCACCAGGACTTCTCCGCTGGGCAGCAGGCTGGCCGTTGCAAACTCTCGCGACCCGCTCAATTCGCCTTGTACACGAATCAAAGGGGTCAGCGTGATTTGTTTTAAGCGTCCGGCAAAACAAATCACGCTGACCCCTTTGATTAGACCAAAAGAGCGGCTTAAACCCTCAATGAAAACTTGCTAAGATCACTCCTCACGGACGCGCTGATGCGCGCCCGTGAGCTCAAACGTTGGGCATCAGTGGTTGCATAGTACAGAACGTAGATTGATAATCACGCTTCCCTTACGGTTTTGGAGCCCGCCATGAAAGTCTTCTCAGCGGTAATTGAACGGTGCACGCAAACTGGCTTGTTCGTTGGTTTTGTTCCCGGCTTCCCCGGTGCCCACTCTCAGGGAGAAACGCTGGATGAAGTCAATCACAACCTGCACGAAGTTATAGAAATGCTACTGGAAGACGGCACCCCCATTCTGGAGTCTGAGTTTGTCGGGATTCAAAATGTCACTGTCGCTTGAGCCATGGGCAACGCCTCCGTCCTCAAACCCAGCGAAGTCGTTGCCATTCTCATCAAACTCGGTTTCACCGAAGTTCGCCAACGTGGCTCACACAAGCAATTCCGCGATGCTACAGGTCGCGGTACAACGGTTCCGTTTCATCAAGGTCGTGACATCTCTCCGATTTTGCTCCGCCAGATCGCCAAAGACATCGGCCTCGCACTTAATGAGTTGCTCAAACACAGATAGCCCAATCCGGCAGTCAACACGGTCGTTGCGCGATAAAGCCGCGCAGCGCCGGTTACTTTTACGTCGGCAGACCGTTCCCCGCATCAGGAAATAGCGTCCAACACTGCCGCAGCAATATTGACGCCCGCCTGCTCGTAAATTTCCACCATACACGTCGGCGAGGTGACATTCACTTCGGTGAGGTAGTCGCCAATGATATCGAGGCCGACAATCATCAGCCCGTCGCGCTTCAACGTTGGCCCGAGCGCCTCAGCGATGACGCGCTCGCGTTTGGTAAGCGGCATCGCAACCCCTTTCCCACCCGCTGCCAGATTGCCGCGCGTCTCACCGGCTTTGGGAATGCGCGCCAGTGCATGCGACATAGGCTTGCTGTCAATCACCAGCACGCGCTTGTCACCTTGGGCGATCTCCGGAATGTAGCGCTGCGCCATGATGGTCGACGCGCCATATTCGGTTTGCACTTCAATGATGGCGTTGCGATTGGCGTCGGTGGCGGTCACCCGAAAGATGGAGATGCCACCCATGCCATCGAGTTTTTTTAGAATCACGTCGCGGTGCTCATCGACAAATTCATGCACGCGCGCCATGTCGGCGCTAACCAACGTCGGCGAAACCCATTCGGCAAAATTCAGAATGGAAAGTTTTTCGTTGTAGTCACGCAGCGCCGCCGGTTTATTGATGACGCGCGCACCTTGCGTTTCGGCGAGGCTTAACAACAGCGTCGAATATAAGTATTCCTGATTGAACGGCGGGTCCTTGCGCATCAATACCGCGCCAAATTCTTTCAGCGGTCTGACTTCACTCTGCAGAACCTTGTACCAATTGGCATTGTCGTGGGTGATCGCGAGGCGTGCTGCACGCGCGGCGACCAGACCTTGTATTGAAAACATTTCACGCGCCTCAAACGCCCACACCGTGTGGCCGCGTTTGACGGCTTCGCGCATCATGAAAACGGACGAGTCCTTATATGCCTTGAGACCTGACAGTGGGTCGACAACAAATGCGATATCCATTATTCGGCGGCAATCGTGGCGGGCCTGATCAGTGTCGGCGCAGCGATTGGCGTAGCGGCGGCCTTCCTGTGTTCGGCGTCGAACCGCTCACCCAGTGTCACCAACTCTTTGGCTGCCGCCAACATCGCCAGCCGCGCGACCACGCCATAGGTATAAAAGCGATTGGTCGGCGAATCGGGCAGCCCCGCACTGTCGGGCGTGTGGCAATCAGTCTCGAATGCGAGCGGGACAAAACTCATGCCGCGCGAATTCAGATTTTCATCGATGCCGCGATCGGTGTTGACGCGATAAAAGCCGCCCACCACAAATTGGTCAATCATGTACACGACCGGCTCGGCCACCGCATCGTTGACCCGCTCGAACGTGTACACGCCTTCCTGAATAATGACCTCGTTCACTTCCAGCCCTTCCTTGACCACCGCCATTTTGTTGCGCTCTTTGCGATTGAGACCACGCACGTCGTCCGGTGAGCGCGCGGTCAGTACGCCCATGCCGTAGGTGCCGGCGTCGGCCTTGACAATGACAAACGGTTTTTCCTTGATGCCGTATTGGTTGTACTTGGATTGCACTTCCGTCAGCACCGCCTCGA
>JBCKPN010000141.1:0-3656 GCA_038901695.1 Usitatibacteraceae bacterium | reverse complement strand
CGCGTAAACCGCGCGCTCGTGCAGGAGTGAAAAATGCTGCAACCAGCTAGACGGAAATATCGCAAAGAACAAAAAGGCCGGAACAAGGGTATCGCCACCACGGGTGCCAAGGTTTCGTTCGGCGAGTTCGGCCTCAAGGCGGTCGGACGTGGTCGCTTGACTGCGCGTCAAATTGAAGCGGCACGTCGCGCCATGACGCGTCACATCAAACGCGGCGGACGCGTATGGATTCGCATTTTCCCGGACAAACCTATTTCGAAAAAGCCCGCCGAAGTTCGCATGGGTAACGGTAAAGGCTCGCCCGAGTACTTTGTGGCCGAAATTCAGCCGGGCAAAGTGCTTTATGAGATGGATGGCGTGGAAGAGAATCTGGCGCGTGAGGCGTTCGCGCTCGCCGCGGCAAAACTGCCCATCAAAACCACCTTCGTGCATCGCCTGCTGGGTTAAGAAAGGAATACGCCATGAACACCAAAGAAATGCGGGCGAAATCCCCGGAAGAACTGAACAAGGAACTGCTCGACCTTCGCCGTGCGCAGTTTTCGATGCGCATGCAGGTCGCGACACAGCAGATGACCAAAACGACGGAGCTTGGTCGCGTTAAGCGCGAAGTGGCGCAGATCAAAACCATCCTCACTGAGAAAGCGAAGGCTAAATAATGACAACAGCAGCTGAAGTCACGAGGAGCAAGCGCACGTTGACGGGCGTCATCACCAGCGACAAGATGGATAAAACTGTCACCGTGCTGGTTGAGCGGGCGGTGAAACATCCGATCCTCGGCAAGGTGCTGCGTCGCTCAAAAAAATATCACGCACACAGCCCGAACAATGAGTTCAAGCTCGGCGACACGGTAACGATCGAAGAAGCGCGTCCGATGTCCAAAACGAAGTCCTGGGCCGTCACGAAATTGGTCGAAAAAGCTAAAGCCGAATAATTTCGGTTTGCAGAGTTGTTCAAGAAAAGCCCGCGAACTAGCGGGCTTTTTTTTCGATGACGGCTGCCAGATAATGCACGTTGGACGTATCGAGACTCCATTCACTCTGTTCATGCTCAGACTCAACGAAATCAAGCTGCCGCTGGCGGCCACCCCGGAAGATGATCGCGCCGCACTGCGCGCGGCAATCGTTGCACGCTTGAAAGTGCCGGACGACGACATTCTTTCGTTTGATGTCTACCGGCGCAGCTATGACGCGCGCAAGAAGTCGAAAGTGCTGTTGGTCTACACCCTCGACGTGGCGCTGCGTGACGAGGAGGCGTTGCGACACAAATTCCGCGGCGACCCACGCGTGATTGTCACGCCAGATACCAGCTACAAGTTTGTAGCTCGCGCCCCGGCAGATTGGTGCGGGGTGCGTCCAGTGGTGATCGGCACGGGGCCGTGCGGATTGTTCGCTGCATTGACGCTGGCGCAGATGGGCTTTCGCCCGATTGTGCTCGAACGCGGCAAGGCGGTGCGTGAGCGCACGCAGGACACGTGGGGTCTATGGCGCAAATCGGTTTTGAATCCGGAATCCAATGTGCAATTTGGTGAAGGCGGCGCGGGGACGTTTTCGGATGGCAAGCTGTGGAGCCAGATCAAGGATCCATACTTTCTCAGTCGCAAAGTGCTGACCGAGTTCGTCGCCGCCGGTGCGCCGCCGGAAATCATGTATGTCTCAAAACCGCACATCGGCACCTTCAAATTGGTGTCGATGCTGGAGATCATGCGCGCGACCATCGAGTCACTCGGTGGTGAAATCCGCTTTCAGCAAAAGGTGGTCGACTTCGATATTGAAGGACAGGGCGACGCGCGGCAACTGCGCGGCGTAGTGCTCGAGAGTGGTGAAACAATTGCGACCAACCATCTGGTGCTCGCGATCGGCCATAGCGCACGCGATACGTTCTACAAATTGCATGAACGCGGCGTGTTCGTGGAAGCCAAACCGTTTTCGATCGGTTTTCGCATCGAACACCCGCAAGGCATGATCGATCGCGCGCGCTTGGGATCCAACGCGGGTAATCAAATGCTCGGTGCAGCGGATTACAAGCTGGTGCACCACGCATCGAATGGTCGCAGCGTGTACAGTTTTTGCATGTGCCCCGGCGGCACCGTCGTCGCGGCGACCTCTGAAATCGGGTGCGTGGTCACCAACGGCATGAGTCAATATTCACGCAATGAACGCAACGCCAATGCCGGTATCGTAGTCGGCGTGACGCCAGCGCAAGATTATCCCGAACACGTTCTGGCCGGCATCGACTTTCAGCGTCGATGGGAAGCCGCCGCATTCATCGCTGGCGGCGAAAACTATCACGCGCCCGCACAGTTGGTGGGTGATTTTCTTGCCGGTCGTGCGTCGACCGCGCTCGGCACTGTCACACCGTCGTACCAGCCGGGGGTGAAGCTGACCGACCTTGCGCGCTGTGTCCCGGAATTTGTGATCGACGCCGTGCGTGAAGCGCTCCCGGCGTTCGATCAAGCGCTTGAAGGCTTCGCGATGCCCGATGCGGTGCTGACGGGCGTGGAGACGCGCACCTCGTCACCGATTCGCATCACGCGTCGCGATGACAATTTTCAAAGCCTGAACACCACAGGGCTGTTCCCTGCTGGCGAAGGTGCCGGGTACGCCGGCGGCATCATGAGTGCGGGCGTCGATGGCATCAAGGTCGCGGAAGCATTGGCCCTTTCCATGCTCGGCTCGCGCGTGACCACGCGGCACAAACGCGCGTTGCCGGACGATCAAGCGAGCCCATATTAAACACGAGTACCGGCGCGGGCTTCCGGGCAAAAACGCCTGAAAACACCCGTCGATATTCGGATTTGCTGCGCTTCTGAAAGACAGCGCTTCCGTTCCCACCGCAACGCGGTCCGCGCGATCGACCGTGGACGCGCCGGATTGGCGAATTGCAAGCTCGTGGCACGTGCGAAAATGCGCGTCTTCCCACAACGGAGTTCGCCATGTCCGCGGACAAGTTATTTGACCTGACAGATCGAGTCGCGCTCATCACGGGTGGTTCGCGCGGCCTTGGCTTGCAAATTGCAAAGGGGTTTGGCGCACACGGAGCGAAGCTCGCGCTGACGGCGCGCAAAGGTGCCGAGCTCGATGCGGCCAAACAGGAACTTACCGCCCTTGGCTACGACGTGTTCACGGTGACGAGCGATCTGGCCAAGCCCGACACCATCGCGCCGATGGTCGACGCCGTCGTCGCGCATTTCGGGCGCATCGATGTTTTGATGAACAACGCTGGGGCGTCGTGGGGTGCTCGAGCCGAAGACTATCCCCTGGAAGCCTGGAACAAAATCGTGGCCACCAACCTCACCGGATCGTGGCTGGTCACGCAGCAAGTAGGCATCAAATCGATGATTCCCAATCGCGCTGGTGCGATTATCAATGTGGCGTCGGTCGCAGGACTGCGGGGACAAATGGGCGGCATGCAAACCATTGCCTACAACACCAGCAAGGGCGGCCTAGTGAATTTCACCCGCGCGCTGGCCGCCGAGTGGGCGCAGTACAACATTCGTGTGAACGCCTTGGCGCCGGGGTTTTTCCCGTCCAAGATGAGCGCCGGTATTTTGCAAGCGATCGAAAAACAAATTCTGGGCATGACACCTCTCGGACGGCTTGGCGGTGACGAGGATTTGATGGGACCGGCCATTTTCCTCGCCTCTGACGCAGCCAGTT
>JBCKPN010000140.1:0-3695 GCA_038901695.1 Usitatibacteraceae bacterium | reverse complement strand
TCTGCAGCAGAACTCTCGATAGCGGAGCGTGCACGACCTGAGGCATCACCTGCGGAGCTTTCGATCGCCGATTGTGCAGCGCCGGAGGCATTGCCCGCTGCACTGCCAGCCGCCGCACCGGCCGTACCGGCGATGTCGGCATTGGTCTGCTGCGCCTGTTGGGCGGAAGGTGTTGTGACGTTGATGTCTTGGGCGGTGTTTTGCGGCGCTTGGTAACGTTGTGCCGGCGCGATGGTACCGGATGTATCGGTCGCGCTTGGGGGAAAATCGAAACCGACTGAAACGGCGACCACGATTGCCGCTACAGCGCCGGCGCCGATGGCGACTCGACCCTTCGGTGTACTAAAAAAGTTGCTCTTGTGCTCACTCATTTTGAACTCCTCTGTCGTCTCAAACGGTCTAAAAACCCGGTGCTTCCTTGTCATTTTTCCCGGACTTGCGAGCCGGGTACCAAGCATTGCTGATACAAATACACGGGAACGCCAAAAAAGTTTGCGCGGCGGATCGGTCGCGTGCGGCTCGGGTGCGTGGCTAGTCACCCCAGCCGGGGTGAATTGCTGCAACACCCCGCCTAAAATCGCCTGTTCAAGACCCTCCGGGGGCGCCGCTGTCGTGCTTGTCGCACAAAACTCAAACAGTCGCTCGAGGTCGTCGAACTGTTGACGCAACGCCGGATCGCGCACAAGTATGCGCTCGAGCGCGGCACGTTGCGCCGGTGAGGCTTCGCCATCGAGGACGGCGTGCATCAGTTGCCGGATTGCAGGCGCGTCCATGTCAGCCCGCCTTCAGATCGACCAACATGAGACCCAGGCGCTGCCGCGCCTCAAACAGGCGCGATTTCACGGTGGACTCCTCGATATCCAGGATCTGCCCCATTTCTTTGTAGCTGCATTCCGAAAAATGTCGCAGAGTCAGCACAATTCGATCCTCTATTTTCATGGTCATCAACGCACTCTGTAGCCTGTCGCAACGCTGTCTGGCGTTCCACTGCCGCTCCGGGGTTTCCGCTTCTGATGCCACTAAATCGCCCTCATCCTCGAGTGCAACTTCGCGTTGGTGCGACCTGAGCAAATTGATCGATTCGTTGATCGCGATCCGGTAAATCCAGCTAAAAAACTTGTACTGCACGTCGTAGTCTTCAAGCCGTTCGGTTAACTTGAGAAACACGACTTGTGTGATATCACTTGCGTCTTCGGCGTTACCCAGCACCCGGTATGCGGCGTTGTAGAGGGGCCGATGATAGCGCTTGACCAACACCGCAAAAGCGGCTTGATCGCCCTTTCTGCAACGCTCAACCTGCACTAAGTCGTCGTCGTTCGACACAATTACACGCCGAGGCCGGAAAAGTTGGCGCGACCACTCATTTTTCGGCGCTCTCAATCTCAAACAGCTGGTCAAAACCCGAATACATGAAAATGTCGCGCAGATGGTGGTTCACCGCCACCAGCCGCAGCTTGCCGGACGAGGCCAACAGTCGCTTTTGCGTTTTCAACAGCACCCCCAACCCCGCACTCGAAATGTATTCAAGCCGACTGCAATCGAGCGTCACCGCACCGCTAAGGGCGTCCAGAAATGACTGGGCGTTCTGGCTCTGCGCCGCATCAAGCCGCCCTGCCATCAGCACGAGCCCATCCGCACCCAATTCAATGTTCAGCATCGTTTTCCTTTTTGGTGTTGGTCGGCGCGACCATCGGCTCGCCATGCAACGTCTTGCGAAATGTAATGCGGCTCTCGCAGCGTTCTCTGATGTACTGATAGTCGATCGAGTCGACCATGCGCCGCACCAGATGTAGCCCCAGCCCGCCTGGCGCACGCCGTTCAATCGGTCGACTGACATCGACATCCGGTGCCTGGGTGACGTCAAACGGATCGACGCCATGGTCGGTCAAGCTCACCTCGACCCCGTCATCGATCTTGGCAATCGCGATTTCGACGTCCGAGCCGCCAACTTTGCTGTATTTGACGATGTTGGTGAACAGCTCCTCGATGGTGAAATCGATCGCGTAACGCAGCGAAGCATCAATTTGCTCGCGGTCGAACACTTCAGCCGTGAAAACCGTGATTGCCTCGATCGCCGCCATGTCGCGCGGGAATGCGCGGCGCGTCGCCTCGGTCAATCCGGTTCGCTTGACTAGAACCACGGTAATGTCGTCCTCCTGCGACGAGCCTGCGGCGAAGCTTCGCACAGTTTGCAACAATAGCGCGGAAAGCTCGGCTGCGGGCAGTTGGTGGTTGGCCTCGACCAACTCAGTGACGCGCTGTTCGCCGAACTCCTCGACGTTAGCGTCACAATATTCATAGATGCCGTCTGACAGCAAGACCAGTATGTCACCGAGCGCGAAATCGAGAGCCACTGCGGGTCGCAAACTCGTCAACGGCATCGCGGCAAGCGGAAAACTGGTCGGATTGTGGCGCACGCACTTGCCGGTGGCTGCCTGAAAATACAGAATCGGCGCCTGTCCGCCGCTATGAAACCGCAGCCGATGTGCCTGGGTGTCGAGAATGCCGATAAAGGCGGTGATGAAGCGATCTTCTGGCAAAAAGTCTGCCAGCTGATTGTTGACCTGCTTAAACGCCGTCTCAAGGTCGGCGCCGAGCCGAAACGCCATGCGCAGCATCGCGTGCATTTGCGTCACATGCAGCGCCGGCACGATGCCGTGGCCGGTGGCATCGCCGAGTACGACCAGCAACCCTTGGCCGACCAGCGAAAGATCGAACGTATCACCGCCGGTCAGTTCGGCCGGAATAAACGTGCCAAACACCTCGTATCCGGGAACCAGTGGCATGGTGGTGGGAAGCGTGCTCATTTGCACCACGCGCGCCATTTCGAGCTGCTGGCGCATCTTTTCTCCCTCAATCAGCGCCTCGATCATGCGGGCGCGCTGCAACGCGACGGCGCACTGCGCGGCCAATGCTGCGGCCAGCACTTCGTCGTTTTCGTCGAATACGCCGTCGGCCTTATTGAGTACTTGCAGCACGCCGACCAGCACGCCCTTGTGGTCGACCAAGGGCAGCGTGAGCATGCAGCGAGTGCGGTAGTTGGAACGCCGGTCAAGTTCCGGATTAAAGCGTGCGTCCGCATAGCAGTCGGGCACGTTGATAATCTGACGACTACGAGCGCAACTGCCGACAATGCCGCTGCCGGCCGGCACGCGCACCGTCTCGAGCCCGGTCGAGACACGTGCCACTAATTCGTCGGTTTCAGGTTCGTACAACCAAACGCTGCCGCTGTCGGCGTTGAGTACCTGTTTGGCGGCCGCGATAACCTCAGTCAGCATGGTGATGAGGTCAAACGGCGCGGCGAGATGAATGGTCACCGCGAGCAGCGGTTCCAACTCTTTAGCCGACAATCGGCGCGATGACGCCCGATCGTTCACCGAACTACCCTCTCCGGCGCGAGCCGGGCCAAGTCCCAGTATTTCGATTCATCAGTTGTGCTCTCCCAGCCCGTCACTTTAGCCACTGTCCGTCTCATCCACAACACGAATTCACCCTTGATTGCGGGTCGCCGACAAGTGCGCACGGTGAAGTGGTTCGATCACGCCGATAAAGAACAAAAAACACTAGCATTGGCGCGCTTCTTCAAGGCATTTTGCCTCTAAACGCCCGCCATTACTTGAGTTTATCATCGTCAGCTTCTGGCCGCGATCACGCGCCGGATGCGGCCGCTGACCGGAAGCAGGGCGACGGGTCCA
>JBCKPN010000139.1:0-3805 GCA_038901695.1 Usitatibacteraceae bacterium | reverse complement strand
GGTGGCGCGGCGGTTCAGATCGGCCATCGAATGTATATAACCGGTGCGGTAATCAACATGCGTGATTAGCGCGGCGGCGACGCTTGCATCAAACGATGCGGCGACTTCACTCGCGTCGACCAGCTTCATCTCGTAGCGATCCCCCATCAGTGCGCGAATGCCGTCAGCGATATAGAGATCAGTAGGAAAATTGGCGCGCTCCGAGAGAATCACGCGGCGCGACGACTGATTACGGGTCTGCGGACGCGACAGGATGCCTGCCAGCAATTTGAAAATATTGATCGAGGTGGAGTCAGCAATGACGACTTCACCGGGCTGTGCGCCGAGCAGTGGCGCGAGTCGATCGCCGACCGTTTGCGGCAGATTCACCCAGTTCGCGCTATTCCACGCACGAATCAAATCACCGCCCCAGTCGGCGCTGATCGTGCGTTCGAGTGCGCGTGCGGTCGACGCCGGTAAGGCGCCGAGCGAATTTCCGTCCAGATAGATGGTTCCTTCGGCGATCTGAAAGCGTCGCCGGGCATGCGACAATGAGTCGGCTCGATCCAGCAACTCGCAGTCCGAACGCTGCAGAGCCGGTGCAGATTTCAACGCGGGCACATTCATGCGGCCATTATCGCAGCCGATTCGGCGGCGCTGTAGCGGCGGCAGACGCGGCGCCCAATCGAAAGCCGCGCAATCTCATCAGGCGCCATCACAACGCAATGACGCAGGTGCGATGCGGTAAAATGCCAGATTCCAAAATCCGGCAGCACCGCAACGAGCACCGCAACGAGCGTACTGGCAAGCGCGCAGCGTTGTGCTCCCGAGGGCGAATTCAGTCATCGTCCGACACCCGACCAGGCAGGCAATTCCGAGTGAACACCCGAAATACCAACACCGACGAGGTCGCGCTAAAAGGCAGCATGGTCGCGATCGTGACGCCGATGAAGGCCAATGGCGACCTTGATTTTGAACGGCTGAAATCGCTGATTGACTGGCACGTTGCAGAAGGAACCGATGGCATTGTGATTGTCGGCACGACGGGAGAATCGCCGACGGTGGATTTTGACGAACACCAGAGACTTATCGAAGCGGCGGTCGAGTACACGGCTGGGCGCATTCCCGTCATCGCCGGTACCGGCGCGAATTCGACGAAGGAAGCGATTCATCTGACGTCATTTGCCGAGCGCGCCGGCGCTGACTACGCACTATCGGTGGTGCCCTACTACAACAAGCCGACGCAAGAAGGGCTCTACCAGCACTTCAAGGCCATCGCCGCGTCCTGTGATATGCCGATCATTTTGTACAACGTGCCGGGCAGAACAGTTGCCGACATTTCGAACGAGACGGTAATGCGGCTGACTGAGTTCGACAACATTGTCGGTATCAAGGATGCAACGGCCAACATGGCGCGTGGTGCCGGGCTGCTGAAGACGGTGCCGAAGCGCTTTGGTGTTTACTCCGGCGAAGATGTTTCGACGCTGGCGCTACTGCTGTTGGGTGCGCACGGCTCAATTTCCGTGACCGCCAATGTCGCACCGCGTCTGATGCACCAGATGTGTGCCGCCGCCCTTGCCGGCCAACGCGAACGCGCGATCGAACTCAATAATCGCCTGCTCGGCCTGCATAATCAGTTGTTTCTCGAAGCGAACCCGATTCCGGTCAAATGGGCGTTGCAACAGATGGGCAAAATTGATTGCGGGATACGCTTGCCGTTGACGCCGTTTGATCAGAAATTCCATGCAACGCTTCGCGCCGTCATGCACGAAGCTTCTATTCTGTAGCACCGTTAGCCGCGACACTCCAAGGAACATGCCTAGATGAAGTTAAATCATATCGTTGTATCCGCAATTTCAGTCATCATGATCGGGGTGTCGGGCTGCGCTTGGTTGCCGAGCCTTTCCGGCCCCGACTATCGCACCCAGGGGCAGACCACCAAAATTCGTTCACTCGAAGTGCCGCCCGATCTGACTCGCCCGATTGGCGATGATCGGTTCCTGGTGCCCGACCCGAAAGCGACCTCGTTCTCACAGTACTCGCGTGATCGCAGCGGGCAGCCGAGCACCACCAGCGCGGCGTCCGGCGTGTTGCCGAAGTTTGAAACCGCGCGCATCGTGCGTTCGGGAGAGCAGCAGTGGCTGGTGGTTAAGGCCGCACCGGATCGCGTGTGGCCAGTGGTTAAGGAGTTCTGGACCGAAACCGGATTTGTGCTCAGTCGTGAGACGCCTGAAGCGGGGATCATGGAGACCGCTTGGGCAGAGAATCGCGCCAAGATCAGCCAAGACCTGATTCGCAGTACGGTCGGGCGTCTACTCGATGGCCTTTACTCAACTGGCGAGCGCGACAAGTTTCGTACGCGTCTTGAAGTTGGTGCCGAACCTGGCACAACGGAAATTTATGTCAGCCATCGCGGCGTCGAGGAGGTCTACACCAACCCCGCCAAGGATTCGACCGGCTGGCAATTTCGCCCCTCTGACAGGTCGCTTGAAATCGAGATGCTCGGTCGCATGATGGTGAAGTTCGGCCTGGCGACTGACAAAGCAGTCGCTGTCGCCGGCGCAACAACGGCGGTTGCAGCGCCGCGCGCCACCTACGACGCGGCCAAAGGTGGCACCCTGAAATTGAACGAGCCATTCGATCGTGCGTGGCGCCGCGTAGGACTGGCTCTTGATAGAACCGGATTCACGGTCGAAGATAGAGATCGTTCCAAAGGAACGTTTTTCGTTCGCTACATCGATCCAGACATGAGCACGTCGACGGCCAGCAAAAAGCCCTGGTTGGAACGGCTCGCCTTCTGGCGTTCCGACAAACCGGCCGATAGACCGCAGTACCGCATCAAGGTGGCTGACGCGGGCGCGACCTCGGACATTGATGTCCAAGCCGGGGATGGCAAGGCGGATAACTCCGCCACCGCAAAGCGCATTCTTGCCCTTTTGTTTGAGCAACTCAGATAGCGTGGATGCACTCGCCGTCCAAGAGCACAAGGTGTTGATTGATACGAGAAATCAAAGCCCGCCATCGGCGGGCTTTGTATTCAACGCGCCCGCGCTGGTTCGCTGGCCGGCATTGAGTCGGGAGCGCTAGTTTTAATGTCTATGCGCTTTTGTTCGTTGGGCTCAGGTAGCGAAGGCAACGCGCTGATCGTCGAAGTGGTTTGCGAAGGTGCAACGTCGCGGCTGATGATGGACTGCGGATTTGGACTCGCCGAAACCGAAAACCGATTGGCGCGTGCGCAGCTGACGGCCGGGGACATCGATGCCATTGTGGTCACGCATGAACACTCGGATCACATTGGCGGGGTCGCACGGCTGGCGCGAAAGTACAGCATCCCAGTTTGGCTGACGCATGGCACGGCCAAAGTATTGAGTGAACGCGCGATACCGGCGGTACTGCTGCGCTATGTCGATCCACACGCCACGTTTTCAGTCGGTGATATCGAAGTCAGCCCCTACACCGTCCCGCACGACGCCCATGAACCGGTGCAATATGTGTTCAGTGACGGCGAATCACGCTTGGGAGTACTGACCGACGTTGGTACCACCACGCAGCACATCGAGGACAGCCTGTCAGCTTGCCAAGCGCTGGTGATCGAGGCGAACCACGATCTTGCCATGCTCATGTCCGGTTCCTATCCCTATAGTTTGAAGCAGCGCGTGGCGGGCAAATTCGGCCATCTGGACAATCACGACGCGGCGGCATTGCTCGGTCGACTACAGCACACTGGCCTCAAGCACGTTGTTGCGGCGCATCTATCACGACAAAACAACACGCCAGTGTTGGCCAGATCGGCTTTCGCGAATGCGCTCGGCTGTTTGCCTGAGGA
>JBCKPN010000138.1:0-3880 GCA_038901695.1 Usitatibacteraceae bacterium | reverse complement strand
GTCTCAGATGACCACATCAGCGGGCAATGTCATGAATGCAAATGTTGTGCAATACCGGATGAATGCGGGTTCTACCAACGTCGCCGCGTGGGTTTGTGGCGCGTTACTCCTGATGGCGTTTGCCACGAGCGCAGTCGCGCAAGAGTGCAAGCACCGTGGCGCCTACGAAAAGCAGACCGCCAAGGAAGCCGAAGCCGCCAAGGCAAAGAAGTAATCGTCAACGCGTCGGGGTCCCGTGCATCAAGCCGTGGGAAATGGAACAGGTTCAAGGTCGGCACAGCAAGCGCGCCTCGCGGCGCTATGCTGTGCCGTGCTCGGCCTCATCGCCACCACCGCGCACGCGCAGAGCTGCGCCCACCGAGGCGAACTCGACACCATTTATTGTGACGTCGATCAAAACCTGACGGCCGATCCACCGCGCGACGCGGTGCGCCTGAAAAACCCGAAGTCGCTGCTGTTAAGTTATTCGCCCCAGGAAGACACGGCGACCTACGAAAAAATGTGGTCGCCCTATGTGCACTTCATGACGCAATGCGTCGGCCGACCGATGCGATTTTTGCAAGTGCATTCGAGCGCGGCGACCGTCGAGGCGATGCGTTCCGGGCGCATTCAGATGAGCTTGCTGTCGGCCGGTGACACGCCGTTTGCCGTCAACGTCGCCGGTGCCGTGCCGTTTGCGATCCACGGCAACTTGGTCAACGGCGAATCCATCCCGATGGTCTACCATCTGATCATGGTGGTGCGCGCCGATAGTCCTTACAAATCACTGCGCGAGCTAGCAGGCAAACGTGTTGCGCACGTCTCGCCATCGTCGAACTCGGGCAACCTTGCCCCGCGCGCGCTGTTCCCCGAACAAGGCTTGGTGCCGGACAAGGACTACAAGGTGCTCTATTCAGGCAAACACGACAATTCGATTAGCGGCGTCATCAACAACGACTACGACGCGGCAGCGGTGGCGGACGACGTGCTGACGCGCATGATCCAGCGCGGTGCGGTCAAAGAAAATCAATTGCGCGTGCTGTACACCAGCCGCCCGTTTCCGGCGGGCAGCCTTGCCATGGCGCACGATTTGGCCCCGGAATTGCGCGCACAAATCACGCGCTGCACGTTTGCGTTCAAGTTTCCGGATGAACTCAAGACATCATTTCGTGGCACCGACCGCTTTGTGCCGCTCAATTACAAGCGTGACTTCGAGCCAGTGCGGCGCGTCGCTGAAGACAGTGGCGAGACGTTCAACCGCGCCGCGTTTGACAAACGCAAAGCCAGCGGACGCAGCAGCGCACCCGAACAACCAACCAAGAAATAGCCCATGAACGCGTCGATCAGCCGCTCCATCCAGATTCGCGCCCTGACCAAGGAATACAAAAAGGGCGTGCCCGTATTGAAGGGCATCGATCTTGATATTCCCGGCGACGGCATCACCGCCATCATCGGGCCATCAGGCACCGGCAAGTCAACGCTGATTCGCTGCATCAATCGCCTGATTGATCCGACCTCCGGGCAAATTCTGTTTCAAGGTCAAGACCTCGCGCAGTTGTCGGGCGTGGCGTTGCGCGAAGCACGTCGCCGCATCGGCATGGTGTTTCAAGAATACAACCTGGTCGAGCGCCTGACCGTGATGGAGAACGTACTCACCGGTCGCTTGGGCTACGTCTCAGCATTCAACGCGTGGTTGCGCCGCTTTCCGAAACAAGACATCGACGAGGCATTCGCGTTACTCGACGCGGTGGGTCTCGGTGAATTCGTCAATCAGCGCGCCGATGGATTGTCGGGTGGCCAGCGTCAGCGCGTTGGCATTGCACGCGCCATCATGCAACGCCCCGAAATTTTGTTGGCCGACGAGCCAACTTCTTCGCTCGACCCAAAGACCTCGGTGGAGATCATGGAAATCATGGCGGCAATGGCCGGCAAACGCAACATTCCGATTATCGTCAACATTCATAACGTCGCACTCGCCAAACGCTTTTGCCAACGCATGATCGGTATGTCCGATGGCAAGGTCGTGTTCAACGGCACACCTGCCGAATTGACCGACGCGCACCTGAAAGAAATTTACGGTGGCGAGGATTGGCTGGAATGAGCGGCGATAAACCATGAGCGCGGCCAACATGACCGCTTCTGCAACGCGCGTCGCGTTTCCCGCCAATTGGCCGTTGCGCATCGGCTGGCTGCTGCTCGCGGTCTATGTCGTCTGGGCCACGGGCCAGCTCGATGTGACGTGGACGCGCTTTGTCGAAGGCATCGCCAATGCACAGAAATTTCTGAGTCGCATGTTTCCGCCCAACTTCGAGCCGGAAAAAATGCAGATGATCGTCAAGGGTCTGGCCGAAAGCGTGCAAATTGCCATCATCGCGACCGTCGTAGGCATCGCACTCTCGCTGCCGATCGGCCTCATGGCCGCGCGCAACCTGATGCCGGCGTGGGTGGTGTGGCCGGCGCGCGCACTGATTGCGGTGTGTCGCTCATTTCACGAAGTCGTGATTGCCATCATCTTTGTTAAAGCGGTCGGCTTTGGTGCGATTGCCGGCATTGGTGCGCTGGTGATCGGCTCAATCGGCTTCATTTCCAAACTGTTTGCCGAAGCCATCGAAGAAATTTCGCCCAAGCAGGTTGAAGCGGTACGCGCCTCGGGTGCCGGATTTTTCAGTGTCTTGACCTACGGCGTGTTGCCGCAAGTGTTCTCGCGTTTTCTCGGGTTCGCTTCCTACCAATTTGATTCCAACCTGCGCCACTCGACCATGATCGGCATCGTCGGCGCAGGCGGCATCGGCGGCAGCCTGTTCTCGTCATTTCAACGTTTCGACTATGACTTTGTGTGCGCGATTTTGATTTCGATTATCGCGCTCATCATCCTGGCTGAAGTGGTCTCCAGTTATGTACGCGCGCTGTTCAACGACAATCTGGCGTTGCTGGATTTCTTCCGCAATCGCCGCGCCGCGCGCCTGTCGCGCGAAAAAGCCGCTGCCATGTTGGCATCATGAGTGGCGTTGCGGCGCGCACCTGGCGTCGCCATACGCCGGAGCAGCGGCTGTTGCGCTTCGCGTTTTATTTTCTGAGCGTCGCGGCCATTGTCTTTTCGCTCAAAAATATCGAGGTCATTCCGGAGTTTTTGGTCGACGCGCCTGAGCAGCTCAAGGATTTTTTCCAGCGCATGTGGCCGATGGATACCGCCTACTACCAGAAGTCGGTGCACGCCGCGCTGATTGAAACACTCAACATCGCGACCCTCGGCACGCTCTTGTCGCTGACGATGTCGATTCCGGTCGGCATCATGGCCGCTTCCAACGTGGTGCCGATCAAGGCGCTGAATGTGCTCGCGCAGTTCATATTGGTGTCGAGCCGCTCGGTCAATACACTGGTGTGGGCATTGCTGTTCATCGCCATTTTCGGGCCGGGTGCCATGGCTGGCACGATGGCGATCGCGTTTCGCTCCATCGGCTTTGTCGGCAAACTGTTGGGGGAAGCACTCGAAGACGCGCAACGCGGCCCGATTGACGCGCTCACCGCCACCGGCGCGTCACGGGCATCGATTTTCCTCAAGGGCTACTGGCCGCAGGTGATGCCCTCGTTTGTTTCCATCGCGTTGTTTCGCTGGGACATCAACGTGCGCGAATCGGCCGTGCTGGGGTTGGTCGGCGCGGGTGGCATCGGCATGGCGATGGATACAGCGATGAATTTGTTTCGCTGGGATCAGGTAGCGGTGGTGCTGTCGACTATCTTCGTGGTGGTCATCATCGCTGAGGTCGTGGTCAGCATGATTCGCAAGCGGATAATCTGAGCCGCGTTCGTTCCGCCCCAACGGCTCGTCACGAGGACTGCTGGCCTACGTGCTTGCTATGAAACTCTAGCCTGCATATTTCACGGGTCGGCCCCGCTCACG
>JBCKPN010000137.1:0-3901 GCA_038901695.1 Usitatibacteraceae bacterium | reverse complement strand
CTTAGAACTGAACTTAATCAAAGGCTCCCTTGGTCAATGCAACGCAACAAACCCCGCAGTTTAACAAACCTGCTCGTCAATCCAAATTGCGAATAAGTATGCTAAATGCCGCAGGTCGTTGGCGATGGTGAGTTGGCTGTTCCGGCTATTCGGTGCGCTGCCGCTGTGGCTCAACCATCGCATCGGCGCGCTGATTGGCTGGTTGGGAGGACATTTTTCAACGCGTCATCGGCAGCTCACCGACGAAAATCTGACCCGCTATGCCACCAGCCGCGGTCAGACGCTGTCGAGCGCGCTGCTGGCTAGCGCCTTCTGCGAGCAGGGCAAGGCCGTGACCGAACTCGCCGTCGCCTGGACGGCGTCCATTGAACGCCTCAACCAACTGTTTGAGCCCTGCGAATCCTGGCATTACGTGACGGACGCCAAGGCGGCCAGATTGCCCGTCATCTTCGTTTCTCCCCATCTCGGCTGCTTTGACATCGCCGGACGCTTCGTCGCCTCTCGCATCCCCATTACCGCGCTGTACCGGCCACCCAAACAGACATGGCTGCAGCCGATCATGCAGGCCGGCCGGGCGCGTGGCGGCGCGACCATCGCGCCGGCCGACGCGAGTGGCGTACGCGCATTGCTCAAAACGCTCAAGCAAGGCGGCAACGTCATGATCCTGCCCGATCAGGTGCCCGCTGCGGACAAGGGCGGCGAAGGCGTGTGGGCACCGTTTTTGGGTGTGCCCGCCTACACCATGACCTTGTTGCCCAGACTGGCCGCGAATAGCGGTGCCACGGTGCTGTACTTCTTCGCCGAACGCCTGCGCGCCGGGAAAGGCTATCGTATGCACTTTGTACCGCTCGAAGGCGGCTACGCCGAGGACAAACTTACTGCCGCCAGCCAAACCAACAGCATGGTCGAACAACTTATCCACATGGCCCCCGCGCAATATCTGTGGGGCTATAACCGCTTCAAGCAGCCGGCAGGCGCGCCGCCCCCGCCGGATGCACGCTTCAATCCGTCGGAGCCCTAGTCGCATGCGCCTCGCCCTGTTGCTGCTGTGGATCATGCGCTGGCTACCGCCGCGTTGGGTGGCCGCACTCGGTCGAGCGCTGGGTAGGCTGTTGTTTCACTGGGGGCGGCGGCGTGTGACGCTGACCAATCTGGCGCACTGCATGCCGGAAAAATCTGACGCCGAACGCGAGGCGATTGCGCGCGGTGTGTTCCAGCGTCTCGCCCGTGCAACACTCGATCTTGGCCACCAATGGTATGCACCGATTCCTGAGGCGATGGCGCGTATTCGCGTGGTTGATCGGCACTACATGGACGAATGGGCCGGCAAAGTGCCAGTGATACTCTTGGCACCGCATTTTGTCGGGCTTGACGCCGGAGGCGCGCGCGCTTCCTACGATTACCCGGCCGTGTTTTCGATGTATTCGACGCAAAAAAGCAACGTGTTTGACCGCGCCTTGCGACGGGCACGGCAGCGCTGGAACAACGCTGAGCTGGTGACCCGACAACAAGGCTTGCGACCGGTGCTGCGCGGACTCAAGGACAAAAAACCGTTCTACTACCTGCCGGACATGGATTTCGGTGCCAAGGACGCCGTTTTCGCCGACTTTTTCGGCGTCAAAACCGCGACCGTGACCGCGCTGTCAAGGTTGTGCGAAATCACCGGCGCGAAGGTCATCCCGCTCATCACCCGGCAAACCGAGACCGGCTACGAAGTACGCTACTACCCGGCGTGGGAGGGCTTCCCGTCCGACGATGCGCTGGCAGACGCGACGCGCATGAACGCATTCATCGAGGCGCGGATCCGCGAAATGCCGGAGCAATATTTCTGGGTGCACAAGCGCTTCAAAACACGGCCAGAGGGCGAAACAAGCTTCTATTGAGCGGCGTTGGACTGCGGCAGGGATAAGCTGTCCCCTATTGTCCTTTCGTCCCGTGCGGGCAACTACTACGGCCTTTGCTGACTTCTCGCTACGGTTTCCACCGTCGCCCTTTCAGGCATGAGGCGAGATCTCCCCAGGTAAGAACGCACTCCTTCCCTGCGCAACCGCCGGATTTACGCTGCCTGATCCTTGACCACAAGAGCTTCGCGGTTTCATGCCCGCTCGCCCTGATCGGCAGCGCCTTCTATCCGATTCTTGTTCATCGGCTCGCAGTTTCGCTCCACGCTTCCTCTCCACGGTCGGTCGCCCTTCCGCAGTTGCGCTTCACTTCGTTCGCTGTGGTCAGCTTACGGGAGGACTTGCACCTCCAAGAGTGCGCCCATGCTGGGCGCACATAAAGAAAGGGCCGCGTAAGCGGCTCTGATGAGTGCGGAGAAACGGATAACGGACGAACTTAAAGGGGGCTGGTTGTGCGTTTGAATTGGCAACCGCCGGATGTAAAAAAACCCCGCCCCCGCCCCTTGTGAGGGGCGGGGTTTGAAGGGTTACTCAATCAGGGGAAGCTGAAGCCGCACGGTGTGGCCGGGATCACCGCCGCGCCGTTGTTCAACGCATCCAGATGATTCTTCAGCGTCTCCTGGTATGCGCGCTGGGCGTGTGGGCGTGTGGTATTGTTCCACGACTCGAGCGACGTGTTGGCTGCGGCCATCAACTGGTTGATGGTACCGCCGGAGGGAATATAGTAGCTGGTGCCAAGCACAAGGCCAGCTTCCACATTAAGCACCATCGCCGCCAGTTGCGCCGAGAGCATGTAGGCCATGTTGGTGGCGTTGGCGTTGAGGAGCCAAGTGCGGAAGGCCGCGTAGTTGCCAGGATCGAAGGCGCCCCCGACAGCAGTGCGGAGGTTGTAGCCGCTCAAGAGGGCCAGTTCGGAGGCATCGCTTCCGCCGTCGTTCATCGTTACCTGGCCGTTCTTGTTGCTCCAGAAACCGAGCGTGCGGCCGTTGCTGGGGATCGTGCAGTAGTTGCCGAAATCAACCTGCGTGGTGGTGTTAGCGACCACTGTAACCGCGGTTGGATTTTCAACGGAATTTGTCTGGTCAACCGGCGCGGTCTGGATCCAGGTCCCGATGTTGGAGACGCCCTCCGTGACCGCGTAGGAACCGACAGTGAGCCCGATCCACGCCGCCAAGCCATCGCCATCGGTGTGCATGATGTCGCCCGCTATGGGCGGATTGAGTGTCGGATTGAGCGTCATTTTCCAACCCTGTAAAGCAGGTTCGCCGCTATCCCAGACGCCGCTCGCGTTGAAGTCGTAGAACTTGTACACGTCGAGACTACCAGTGTCCGCCTCGACTGGCGGAGTAGTTCCCGACGGCTGAACCCGGAAGTTGTCGGTCTTGGTGTGGCCGGCTACGAAGCCGAAGTTTCCGCTTAACCCTGCGTCATAGTCACCGGTACGCGTGATCCACACCTTGTAAACCCCGCCATTGTTGGGGGTGTCGCCATAAGGCATGAGTAGGATAGAAATACCGCCGCAGGGGCCGCTATTGGGTACCATGGGGTGCGTGCTCGTCGCCGTGATCACGTTGGTGGCAACAGTGAACTGGCGGTAAGTGATCAGATCAGTGGAAAGCAGAGTCGCCCCTGACGGGTCGGTGACCTGAAAGTAGTAGGTGCCGTCGGGGAGCGCGCCACTGTTGCAATTGGCATTGTTGGGTCCGCCGTTAAGGTAAACAAGATCTTTTGAAGTGTAGTTGTTACCGTTGACTGTTGTACCGCCGGCAGTGCTGGTATAGATAGCACCTCTGATGGCATGGGCGAATACTGGGTCGGGCGTCAGCAGGGCGGTCAGGAGCAGGATGCCCGCTGCGCCCCACAGCGATTTTCTTATGTCATTGTTCATGATGTTTCTCCCTGTAAAATGTTAAGTTGCACTGACTACGGATACCTCTGATATCCGCACTGCGTGTTGATTCGCGGTTGCCGGTACTCCGCCAGGCTGTGCCGCCTGTTAC
>JBCKPN010000136.1:0-4090 GCA_038901695.1 Usitatibacteraceae bacterium | reverse complement strand
TGTCGCTTGCAAACTCAACCACCTCGACTCTAGCCCACCGGTCACCGGCCTGCCGCGTGGGCGCGCTGCTGCTCGTCGCGTTGCTCAGCGCGTGTGGCACCACCGAGGCACCGCGGCGAACCGTGCCGCTTGCTTCGGCGGCGCGCGAACCACTCGCCGCGCAAACGTTGCGATCGCCAACCCTTCAACAACTCGCCGATGAAGCCGCGGCGCTGGCACCGCTGGCGAACTCGGAACTCGGCAAGCGCTTTTTGCGGGCGACCGACGCGTTGCCGGCCATGGGTGCGCGAATCGCCCACCGCGATGACAATACTCGCGAGTTTTATTCGCCCGCTGAAGCCGCCGCCATGCCGGAGGATCGTCGCAAAAAACTCACGACCATCGAACTCGACGAGTACCGCTATTACTACACCAAGTATGGCTCGCCCCTGGCGTACCTTCGGGCGCTTGATCTCGCCAGCCGCCACGGCGTCACCGATGTGAAAGGCGTGCGGATTCTGGATTTCGGCTATGGCTCGATCGGCCATTTGCGGCTGCTGGCGAGTCTCGGCGCGCACGTGGTGGGGATAGACCCGGATAGCTACCTCGACGCGCTCTACAGCCAGTCGAACGATCAGGGTGCGGTTGCGCCCGCACGCAACGTCTATCGTGGGCATCCAGGCTCGGTGTCGCTGGCACATGGGCGCTGGCCAACCAGCCCGGCCATCGCCACGCAGGTAGCGGCCACTGGCCCTTATCAATTGATTATCTCCAAGAACACCTTGAAGCGTGGCTACCTGAAACCGGAACGACGTGCGGCCAAAAACCAACTCATCGACCTAGGCGTGAGTGACGACGTGTTTTTGAAAACAGTGCACGCGAGCCTCGCACCGGGCGGGCTGCTGTTGATCTACAACCTTGCACCAAAACAGGCCGCCGCTGACAAACCATACCTGCCGCATGCCGACGCACGTTCACCGTTCAGTGTCGAGCAATTCGCGCGCGCCAATCTTGAGGTGATTGCATTCAATACGGAGGACCACGAGTTCATCCGAAATATGGGCCTCGCGCTGCGATGGGATCGCAACGACAAAGGCGAAATCGTCAACGACCTCAATAACAATCTGTTTGCGCTCTACACCATCGTTCGCAAGAGCACCTAGGCCGCATGCCGCTGTAAAGCGCCAATCAAGCCAGCCCTATTTTGTTTTCTTGCGCTTCGGCAGCGGTTGCACCGACCACGGTGAGGCAGCGGCTCTGGGCAACGTTGAGGTGAGCTTTAGCGCTGCTGTTGGGGTCGGGATAGCGGCGCTTGGCTTGGGTTTCACGGCGACTGCCTTCGGCGATGTCGCCCGACGGATATTTTTTACCACTACGTTATGCGCAAAGCGGTCTTTGCGCGTCGGGACGGTAGCGAATCCGGTGACCTCTTCGCGATCGTGATACAGCTGCCTGATTTGCAGACGCAACGGCTTACCCGCATCATCCATTGCGTCAGCAATAATCTGTCGGCAGCGCGCGACTTCTTCGTTGCGTTTTTTCATCGGCAGCTTGAGGTTGAATATCGCATAACGCGCCCAACCATTGGCCAGCCAGTGCGCCACCAGTTTTGCGATGCGCGCCGGTTGCTCGACCATGTCGCACACCAGCCAATCCACCGGCACGTGCGGCGTGTATTTGAAACCGTCCATGCGCAAGTGTTTGACCATGGCGTTGTCGACCAGATCACCCTTGAGTGAGCCATTGTCGACCGCCGTCACGCGTATGCCGCGTTGCATCAGCTGCCACGTCCAGCCACCGGGTGCCGCACCAAGATCAACCGCACGCATATCCGGCTGCAATGCGGCATCCTGTCCGCTACCGAGAAACACGTGGATCGCTTCAGCCAGTTTGAGCGTCGATCGCGACGGCGCGTCGGCGGGCATACGAAAACGCGGAATGCCGAGCGGATTGGCGGCACTCAGGTGCAAATCTGCAATCCCGACGCGCGCCTGCTTATCTGGCGTCAGAAACACCATGGCACGATATTTTGCGTTCCCCGCAAGTCGCCCCGCGTCGGCGAGTCGCTCACGCAGCCGCGGTTCGATGGCTTTGGCAGCGCGTGACAGCGCCTTGCCGTCGTTGGTATCCGGGTACTCAACACCACAGTCGACAACTTTGTCAATGCCACGCGCGGTGAGAAAGGTGATGAGCGTTGTGTAGATTGGATTGACGCGATCGTTGGATGTCAATCCGACTGACGTGGCTTGCGTAAGCAGCAACTGCCGCGCGAAAGTCGTGTCCGTCACGTTGAAGCAAAACGCTGTGCTTTTTGCGTCGCACGACAGCCGCATATAACCGGCTAACGCCGTTGCTTCGAGTATTTCGCCGCCGAGTCGGGCTTGCAGTTCAACCGCCAGATCACGCTCAAACCCGGCGCGGCAGTAACCGAGCCACGCTAAATCGGTCGATGGATTGATTGTCATACGGGCACTTTACCTCCGATGTGCGGCTCGAACCCATCGCACGCCATCTGGATGCGCCGCACACGCGACGTTCGGCGGGCGGTTGCGATCAGCGAATGGCTGATCGGATGCTGCAATTTTGAGTACGATCGCCACGTCGTTTAAAATAGGCGTCGATGAACGATTCACCTGCTTCCCGCACCTCCGAGGCTGCGCCGACCGACCCCGCCACCGCCATGAACGTGCCTGCCAGTGCGGCAGACACGGATCCACCGCATAAACTCGATCGCTATCTTGGCACGCTGTGGCGCAACCGCGACTTTCGCGCGCTCTGGATATCGCTGACCATCACCCACTTCGGTGGGCAGGTCACGTTTTTGGCGCTGCCACTGACGGCCGCACTGCTGTTGCACGCGACGCCGACCGAGATGGGCATCCTGACCATGATGCAAGTATTGCCGTACACGTTGTTCGGATTGTTCACTGGCGTGCTGATCGACCGCTCGAAAAAATTGCCCCTGGTGATTTGGGCTGACGTCGGACGCGGCGTCATGCTGCTCCTGGTGCCGCTCGCGGCGTGGCTTGGCTTTCTTGGTATGCCACTGCTATACCTAGTGAGTTTTTTCGTCGGTCTGGGCGGCATTATCGGCTGGGCCGCGTATCAGGTATTCATGACCGAGCGCGTCGGCCGTCAGAACTTGGTGGAAGCGAATTCGCGCATCGCGCTGTCAGACTCTTCGGCGCAATTAATCGGCCCCGGTGTTGCGGGCGCTCTCATCCACGCGCTCACCGCGCCGATTGCGATTTTGCTCGATGCGCTTGCCTTCTTCGCATCTGCCTTGATGCTGCGCGGCATTCGCTCACGCGACACCGATGCCCCGAAGCAAGTCGGACACGCAACGTGGGCCAGCATTTGGGGCGACGCCAAGGAAGGCCTGTCGCTCATCTGGCACAACCCAATCCTGCGCGCGATTTCATGGGGGTTAGCGTTATGGCAACTGCTGCGCCACGCGTACGTGGCCATCGTGATCTTGTTTGCGGTGCGCGATCTGAGCCTATCCGCTGGCCAACTCGGCGCGTTGTACATGCTCGCCGGCGTCGGCTTCCTGCTCGCGTCGTTTGCCTGCCAGTGGCTGAATGACCGCTTCGGTATCGGGCGCGTCATGCTGGGTGGAATCGGCATGACGGCGCTGTCCTGGCTGCTCATTTCGACCATCGTCAAGAGCGATGCCGCGTTTTGGCTGCTCGGTGCAGCGTTGTTTATATTCGACTTTGGTGCGATGCTGTTTTTCATCAACTACCTGTCGCTTCGCCAATCCGCTACGCCCGACCATTTGCTCGGTCGTGTCACATCGACCATGATTTTCCTGGCGCTCTCGCTTGCCCCGATTGGTGCGATCCTCGGTGGCGTGGTCGGCGAATGGCTCGGTTTGCGGGCGACCATCGGCATGTGCGGCGTCGGCGCGGCGATCCTGGTGTTTGCGCAGTTCAAGACCACGCCGTTGCCGGCGATGGTCAAACTGCCGACGCCGGACTCGCACCCGGGCCCCAAGTCGCCTGTGCCGCACACGCCCGGTACCGAAATCTCCGCCTGAGTGCGTTCTGCATCTGAATCGGGAACTTGGCGCGACGCCTACGTACACAACGACGGTTTCAGTGATCGCGTC
>JBCKPN010000135.1:0-4117 GCA_038901695.1 Usitatibacteraceae bacterium | reverse complement strand
GACGCCTTTGTTGGCTTCAGTGAAGGTAGCAAGGATCTTGCCCTTGACCGGCCACGCCCATTCGACCTCGTCGTTGACCGGTGCCGCGGCTGTTGGCGCGGGGATCGGAACCGGGGAGGCGACGGGCACCGCAGCCGAGGTCGACTCCACCGTCGCGGAAAGACGTTGATAGGCCTGATCGGTGTACGGGATCTTGCCCGCGCGAGGGTCGGATTTGGCCGTAGCCGTGTTGCCGACAGGTCGCTCGCTGGATGCCGATGGCAACGGCGTCGGCGACAACGGGGTGGCCACCGGCGCACCCGGCTGCGGATCGCGCGACGTGGCGGTGGCGATACTTGGCGGCGTGACACGCAATACGTCGTCAACTTTGATCAGATTCGGATTATCGATGTTGTTCCAAATCGCCAGTTCGCGGTAGTCGAGCCCGTATTGCAACGAAATACTGATCAGCGTGTCGCCCTTTTGCACGGTGTGGGTCTTGCCCGCATCTGCTGGTTTTGTGTCGAGCGTGACCGGTTTCGCAGGCGCAGTCGCGGCAGGCGCTGGTGCAGTAGGCGGTCGACGGTCGGTGACCGGTGCCGGCACTTTGGTGGCGCACGCGGTCAGCATCAGGGCGCCGATCAACCACCAATATTGCGTTTTGAGTCGAGGTTTGAACATAGTCGGTCAGGCAATCCCGGGGACAAGTGGAACGAAGCGAACATCGTGAACAACGCGTTGCTGAAATTCCGTTTCGGTGCGATCAATGACGACCAATTGTTGCTGATCGACGCCGACCGGCAAAACCATACGACCGCCGACAGCCAGCTGGGCGCGCAATTCAGGTGGTACGTGCGAAGCGGCGGCCGTCATGATAATGCCATCGTACGGCTCTGCCTCGGCGTATCCAAAGTGTCCGTCGGCGTGCTTGAAAATAACATTGAAGTAACGTAGATCCCGCAGCGTGCGCCGCGCTTTGTCCATCAACGGCGCGATGCGCTCGACCGTGTACACGTCCCTCGCGAGCTTGCCGAGAATGGCTGTTTGGTAGCCACACCCAGTGCCGATTTCGAGAATTTTTGTAGGAATACCGGCGGCTCGATCACACAATAACTCGGTCATGATGGCCACAATTTCGGGCGTCGAAATGGTCTGCCCGAAGCCGATCGGCAATGCCTTGTCGACTTCATAGGCGCGCTCTTGCAATGCTTCTTCGACAAACACGTGACGCGGCACTTCGCCCATGATGGCCAGTACGCGCTCATTGCGGATGCCGCGCTGGCGAAGCGCTTCGATCATGCGCACGCGCGTACGGTCGGAGGTCATGCCGCTGCCGGCGAAACGCGCTGCACCGATTTTGTCGGGGGCACTATTGGCCATGACTAGCGGGCAACCCATGCAGCGACCGACTTCATCTGCTGATAGTTGGTCAAATCAATTTGCAACGGGGTGATGGAGACTCTGTGATTTTCCGTGGCGTAAAAATCGGTGCCCGGCCCCGCGTCCGCAGCCCCACCGGCAGCGCCAATCCAGTACACCACTTCGCCGCGTGGATTGGCCGCCTTCACGGCGGGCTCGGCCTTGTGGCGCTTGCCGAGGCGCGTGACTTCGAAGCCTTGCAACTGGTCACGCGGCAAATCCGGCACGTTGACGTTGAGGAGCGTCGGGCCTTCCATGGCGATACGTTGGTGGCGCTTCACGAGTTCGGCTGCGACCCACGCGGCAGTGGCGAAATTCTTCGAGTCACGCGCAATCATGGACACCGCAATCGACGGAATGCCGAGCAAAAAGCCTTCCGTGGCAGCCGCGACGGTGCCGGAGTAGATGGTGTCGTCGCCCATGTTGGAACCGTGGTTGATGCCCGAGACCACCATATCCGGCACCCAATCGAACATGCCAGTGACGGCCATATGCACGCAATCGGTCGGCGTGCCGTTGAGAAAATAAAACCCATTGGACGCGCGCCGCATCGACAGCGGCCGGTCGAGCGTCAGCGAATTGGATGCACCACTTTTGTCGCGCTCCGGGGCAACCACCGTGACCTCCGCCAACGGTATCAGCGCGGCGTAGAGCGCGGCAAGACCGGGGGAAAAGTAGCCATCGTCGTTCGAGAGAAGAATGCGCATGACTTTTGATTTGGAGTAATCCGAAATTATGCCACGCGAGAGCCCTGCCCCTCTTAAGGGCACCTCTAAAAATTCAAAATTCTAAGCGAGGCTAGGCGCGAGAAAAATTTTAGCCCGCAGCATATACCTGATATGTAAGGGATAAAATTTTTTGAGCAACAACGCATCGCGACGAAGTTTGGATTTTTAGAGATGCCCTTAAAACTGACACGGCGAGGTCAGTGCGTCTGCCGTGCAGCGCTCATTCGCCTACTACATCTGCGCCTTTGGGCGGCACAAATGTGAACTGGCGCGCGTCAATTCGCGGATTGCGCTCCATGCGTTCGAGCGTGATGCGCGTCTTATTGCCAAACGCATCCGATAGCTCCATCGCACGCAGTTCGGCCCCCGAAAAACCGAGCCTGATGCTCTCGACACCAGCGTCTTTTTTGCGCGGCTCGGCGATCACCCAACTCATGCCCGCAGCGTCCGCCGCAGCGATCAGCGTGAACGCGGTATCGATCTCGGCGCGCCCGGCGAGGAGTGCTGCGGGTGTCGACGAAAACGCCGCGTCGAGCGGACGCACGCTGACTTGATTCAGATCTTGATCAAAAACCCATACCTTCTTGCCATCGCCGACGATGATTTGCGCGGGCTTGTCGTAGACCCAGCGAAACTTTCCCGGCCGCTCAAATTGCAGCGTACCGCGACTCGGCTCACCGACCTTGCCACGACTATCGGTGACCACCTGGGTGAACGCGGCGCGCCCTGATTTGGTCGATTGCACAAAGGCGCGGAATTGGTCGATGGCGTTTTGCGCGAGCGCAAGTGGCGTCGCGCACAGCAAGAGCAAGGCAACCGCAGATACGCGAGTCGGGAATTCGCCAAGCATGCCTTGGTGCCGACGAGCGCCCTGAGTCGGAGCGAAGGGTTTGCGCCGCAAACGCAGATGAACGCAGATGAACGACATGGGGCGTGGAGTACCTGAGATTGGATTAGTTTCAACAATAAACGTTGCATTGAGCTGGCCGCCGACACCGACAGGCGAACTATTCGGCGCGGTTCGGCACCAGAATTTCACGATTGCCGCTGCCGCCCATGGCCGACACCAGCCCGGCTTTTTCCATGTCTTCGAGCAATCGCGCGGCGCGGTTGTAGCCGATGCGCAAATGGCGTTGCACCAGTGAAATCGAGGCGCGCCGGTTTTGCAGCACCACCTGTACCGCCTGATCGTAGAGCGGATCCTTCTCGCCGCCGTCGATCGCGCTGCCGCCCAGCGCATCGAGCATCGATTCTTCGGGTGCGTCGAGAATGCCTTCGATGTAGGCGGGTTGTCCCTGCGTTTTCAAGTGCTGCACCACGCGATGGACTTCGGCGTCACTGACAAACGCACCGTGCACCCGCAGCGGCACGCCACTGCCGGGCGGCAAATACAACATATCGCCCTGCCCGAGCAGAGCTTCCGCGCCTTGCTGATCCAAAATCGTGCGCGAATCAATTTTCGACGACACCTGAAACGCGACGCGGGTCGGCACGTTGGCTTTGATCAATCCGGTAATTACATCCACACTCGGTCGCTGCGTCGCCAGCACCAAGTGAATGCCAGACGCGCGCGCTTTTTGTGCCAACCGTACGATGAGTTCTTCGACCTTTTTGCCGACCACCAGCATCATATCGGCCAATTCGTCGATGACCACGACAATCAACGGCAGCGGTTCGAGTGGCTCGGGCGCGTCCGGGGTCAATGAAAACGGGTGCGTCAACGCACTGCCCTTGTCTTTGGCTTCTTTGATCTTGGTGTTAAAGCCGGCCAGATTTCTTACACCGACGGCGCTCATGAGTTTGTAACGCCGATCCATTTCCGCAACACACCAGTTGAGCGCGTAACCGGCGTGCTTCATGTCGGTCACCACCGGTGACAGCAAATGCGGAATGCCCTCGTAGACGGACAGTTCGAGCATCTTGGGATCAATCAAAATCAGCCGCACTTCATTCGCGGTCGCTTTGTAGACCAGCGACAGGATCATCGCTTT
>JBCKPN010000134.1:0-4200 GCA_038901695.1 Usitatibacteraceae bacterium | reverse complement strand
GCTTTAATTTTTGAAAGCCGCGTTCGCTATAGGCTTCACCTGCCTCGCCTTCGCTTCGCCTTTGCCGGATGACATCAACGACTTTTTCATACAGGGCATCGAACGTAGGGCTATCAATGTGTTGACCGATCTCTTGGACTAAATTCGACAGTTGCTCCACGGGATAGGTTCCCAATGCGGTGGACTCATCTACGATATTGGACATCTCAGACCAGACCGCATCTTGTTGGTCTGCAATCCCGGACTGAAAGGCCTGTGTGGCCTTGATCAGAGTTAGTTCAGTACGTGCTTGCAGTGCATTGTTTGGCCGGGCTGTATCGGCGGCAATCTCCTGAAGCATTGCCACCAGACACTCACGGCGAGGCTCAACATTGGCCTCCTGAGCGCTGATCCGTCCGATCGCCACGGCTGGCATGAGGAGTTGCCAGAGGTTCAGTAGGCGTTCAACTTCTATCGCTTGAGTCGAACCTTCGAGGTGATGTTCGACCTCATCGTAGAGTTGGTTGAATGCGGGATAGTCTTCATACCACCAGTGCGCAGTCCAAGCCCGATTGTAGGCGATTCGCATCCGTTGCTGCCTAATGTCCAGCTCCCTGGCCAATCGGTCTGCTTGTAGAAATCGACTTTCCACCTCATTGCGTGGCCGCTCCAGTCCCCGCGCTAAGATTGCACTACGCAAACAGTCCTCGACCAACTGGTATCGAACTCCCTGATATCTGGTGGGGTCGGCTACTTGTTTATCCAACTCCTCAAGTTCGGCTAGCCGCGCTGCATCACGTGGCCCAGAATGGCGCATACTTTTGCTGCTTGCTACTTCAATCCCGAGGGTCGAAATGGCCAAGTCCAATCGATCATTGCTATATACTTTCTCGACAATCCAAGTGCGGTCGATGATGTGAACTGAAATGCCAGCATGCTTGGAAAGTGTGTCCTCCTGTTTGGAGCGTTCCTTGTCGCTGGCAAACTGGTTGGTAAAAAAATATATGCGCTTATAATCGCGGCCTGTAGAAAGAATGTTGTCGACATCCGCCTTAACTTTGGGTTTCCAGGCTTTTTTTGCACTGAAAGCAAAGGCCCAGCGCTCTGATCCTGCGCTCAGCTCACCGATCCACCACCGTTCTGCGATCTCTGGTGCGACCGGATAGGTTTCTGAGTCAACTTTACTGTCTCCTCCGCCGGTAGGTCCGGTCTGCACCCGAAGGTTCGGGCAGATTTCCTTCTCGGCCAGCTTTCGGCAGAAGTGCTCAAACTCATACTCCTGCTTACGACTCGTCAAAGTGTCAAGATGGTATTCGAAGTGCACTTTGGAAAGATGGGGGATTTCGTCGATGCGCGTATCCGAAAAAAGGTCAGGGTGGCGAGCCCTCATCAACTCGCGTGGATTAGGTATATTTTGAAGTCGGCGGGCCTGATTGCTCTTTTCGTCCATCGACGCAGGATATTACATATTCCAACCATTGTCTTTGCATTTGCCCCACTGACTAAAGGTGTCAGCTTCGCAAATCAATGGGTAGAGTAGAGAACAGGTTTTCACCTGCCCTCCCTCATCAAACCGTGCATGCAGTTTTCCCGCACACGGCTTTCCGATGTTCTTCACGCCAAGGCATGCGCATTTCCCCGCATCACGTTATCCGACACGACTGAGAATGTCGTGCCGTCGCACCCAACTTCTGTGTGCGCAACCATCAACGGTTCCTGCTTGGCCTTGGCAAGAATCAATAGCAAGAATCAATAGGGTCAGTCTCGATTGATTAATCTCTGCGCGTGGACTAAACCGCCCGCGAGGTGGTCGCGATGGGAATTGTAAACGTCACCACGGTTGGCGAGTAGCGATTCGATGCAAACGATTCGATGCGACTTTTGCACGCATTTGACATAAGCCGTGTTGATTGCGCGTTGCGACGCGCAATCCATGCCGTTTGCAGTGGCGTTTGCTTCGCCTTTGCGACGTTGGACCCGCAACCGCAAACAGCTTCCCGCAATGCTTTCGCACTTCGCTTGCAGCACGTTGCCGCTGCTGCCGGTATACGCAACACGCAACCACTTGAACCCACACGGCCCGACTCACGGTGATCCCGGCAAACCGGCGTGATCGACTGCGCCGGGCGGCGCGGGTCCTCTGCTGGTCGGCATTTGTGTTGGCTATGAGGGGCTCAAGGGCATCGCGTAGTCGGCTGCGGGATCAATCGCGCACGCTCGCTGCGCGTCGAACGTGCGCCAAGCGCATTCGATCACCATGTGGGAACTTCTCGAAACCCTGAATCCGTTCGTGGTGAGCTTGTCGAACCACATCCTCACTCAATGGAATCAATACCTTGTATCACTACCCTTCGACAGGCTCAGGGCGAACGGGGGTTTTTAGAAGTTCCCATGTGACAAACTCGTTATTCGGTGCGGCGTTTCAGCCATTTTTGCTCCAAGTGCCGCACCAGTGCTAGTGTTTCAAATATCGGCAGGCAGTTGAATTTCGACGTTATCGATCAACCGCGTCCGACCCAGCCGCGCGGCGGCGAGCACCACCAGCAACTTGTCGCCTACACCGGGTAACTGACAGTCTGACTGCTTGCGGATCGACACATAGTCTGGCTGCCAGGCGTGGCGAACGAGGCTAGCGATGGCATCGCCCTCGATGCTCTGGTAGTCGCGCCGGCCTTGCATCAGCAGTTCCTGTACGCCTTGCAACACCGCGAACAGGTGCGGCGCCTCACGGCGTTCGGCCGCCGACAAATAGCGGTTGCGCGATGACAGCGCCAAACCATCGGCAGCACGCACCGTCTCCGCCAACAGCAGCTCAACCGGCAGATTGAACTGTTCGACCATGCTGACCAGCACACGACACTGCTGGTAGTCCTTCTTGCCGAACACCGCTAGCGTTGGCTGCACCATGTTGAAGAGTTTCAACACGACGGTCGCGACGCCGCGAAAATGTCCCGGCCGCACCTGACCATCCAACACATGCTGCGTGCGGCACGACTTGCCGGCAAGCTCGGATTTACCATCGATGCGGCAACCGAGGCACCGATCGCGACGTTGAAGCCGCTGATTGCCAACGTGCCGGAGTCGCGTCTGTTCGACGAAATGCAGAAGCTGCTGCTGTCTGGGCACGCGCTGGCGTGTATCGAAAAGCTGCGCGTGCTGGGATTGCACGCGCTGTTGCTGCCGTCGCTGGAGGGAATTCTCAGCGCACCGGAGAGTCGCGCATTTGCCACGCTGGCGTTGACGCGAACCGACGAGCGCGTCAACGACGATCGCGGCGTCTCGCCCGCGTTCTTGTATGCGGCGCTGTTCTGGTTTCCGATGCGCACGCGCTGCAAAGTGCTGGAGGAACGCGGGGAGCGCCCGCTCGCCGCGCTGCATCAGGCGATGGACGATGTGCTCGAAACGCAGCGTGAATCGCTCGCCATTCCGCGCCGCTTCGACGGCAACATCAAGGAACTTTGGTTGGCGCAACCTCGCTTCTTGTTCCAGTCGCGCGCTAAAGCGTATCGGCTGTTGGCGCATCCACGTTTTCGCGCCTGCTATGACTTTTATGCCCTGCGCGCTGAGGCCGGCGATGCCTCGTCTGAGGTTGCCGCATGGTGGGAGAAGTTTCAATTCGCGGATGACGATGTCCGTGAATCGATGTTGTTGCCCGATGACGAGCCGAAGAAGAAACGCAGACGCCGCAAAAAATCAACGTCAGGTGTCGCCATAGCGGTGTCGGAGCCGAGCAACGAGACGGGGTCGTGAGCAGCGTGGTCGATGTGGCGGGCGGCAAGTCGCTGGCCATGATTGGACTGGGCAGCAATCTCGATTTCCCGCTCGAGCAGATTCGACGTGCGGTTGGCGAGATTGGTGGTCTCCCGGAATGTCGCGTCTGCAGTGTCTCGTCGATGTACGAGTCCGCGCCCATTGGCGGCGTTGAGCAGCCGGTGTTTATCAATGCCGTCGCGCAAATCGAGACTTCGCTTTCGCCCCAAGCATTGATGGCGAACTTGCTCGACATCGAACGGGCGCATCACCGCGTTCGCATTGCTAGGAACGGCCCGCGCACGCTCGACCTTGATATTCTCGTGTTTGGCGATCAGTGCATTGATGAGCCATCGCTGGTCATTCCCCACGCGGCTTTGCACCAGCGCGCATTCGTGTTGCTGCCGTTAATCGAACTGGACCCTGAGTTGTATATTCCCGGCAGGGGATTAGCACGCGAGTTTCTGTCAC
>JBCKPN010000133.1:0-4303 GCA_038901695.1 Usitatibacteraceae bacterium | reverse complement strand
GCGACCGCGCGGCTGTCGATGAGCACAGCACGATCAGATAGCGTGAGGCGGAGAGCGCGTTCGTGAGGTTGGCACCGAGTTCAGCGGATCCCGGCAATTCGTCGCGATCGCGGAAAACGGGGAAGAGTCTGGGGGGTAGCGGGCCATCTCGGCCTTCGCGGCCGATCAGCCGCTTGGGAACCGCAAACGATTCCAGTGCTTGGTGCAGCCACGCGCAGATCTTGCTGTCCTGATGGCTGTAGCTGAGGAAGGCCCAGTACTTCTTGTCGGTTGACATTGTTGTGGTCGCAATAGCCGTTGGTGGCCGAAACAATGGGTTACTTTACGTTAAGTGCCCGGCGGGGGCTATGGGGATGACCGCCGCAGGTCTTGGGAACATTCAGGCAATGACCCGTGCACCTTCATTCGCATTAGTCACCCGCTTCCAGCCCCTGACCACGGATTCATCCAATGCACTGCGCTTGAAGGCGGCAGGCGGGGTGGATTTGGCCGCCGATTTGGCGGCGCTCGGTGCGGTCGCAGCAGCGGGCGGGGTGGAGGCCGACACCGGTTTGGCCAAGCCCAAGAACAAAACGGCTGTCAAAATGATTGCGCCGCTAGCTGAAATAAGTTTTGTCGTGTACATGGTGTTTCTCCTTGGTTGTTGATGACTTCACTTTAGGCAAGTGGGTCAGGAGAAAAAACTGAATATTCGACATTTCTTAAAAAACTGTCGAAAGAAAAATCACATGCCTGATTGACCAAATGCGACCCACTCTAGAATGCGTCCTCGTGAAATATGCAGGCTAGGCATGCATGGTGCGGACGTCCTCAGACTTGGTCAAACGATTCCATTTGGCAATCGTGGCGTTGTCCAAGGCGCTGTGGTGAACGGCAACCGGTGACGCTTTGGCGGCGGTCTTGATGGCAGTTGGTTTGGTGGCCGACGGGGTTGCAGACTTGGTCGCTTTCGCCACCGTCATGGTGCCAGAGGCGGTGCTCACGGAAACGGGTTTGGCCAAGCCTACAAACAGACCAACTGTCAAAATGATTGCGCCGCTAGCTGAAATAAGTTTTGTCGTGTTCATGGTGTTTCTCCTTGGTTGTTGATGACTTCACTTTAGGCAAGTGGGTCAGGAGAAAAAACTGAATATTCGACATTTCCGAAAATCTTTGAGACCGCGACTGTCCAGTCGGCGCGGTCATTAAACACGAGTAAATACGCTGGTTTTCAGGCAAAAAGCCTTGAAAACGCCCGTAAACACTGGAGTTTCGTAGATTATAAACGGCGAAACGAATCGCCACCGCATTGATATCGGCAGCGCCAACACGCGCACCGTTGCAGCGCGCGGTGTCGATGATCTAGGAGCCTGTCGGACTTGGAAATCGTCGGCTGCAAATCGACCGCAGCGGTCCATTTTCCACCGTTGCCCCATAGCTGGGCTATGGGGCTGCAAATCTGGCAAAAACTGGCCGCGCTGGGGTCGATTTTCGCTTTCGACGCCCCAAGCCCGACAGGCTCCTAGGCGTGCGCATAAAAGCTCGATGCGCGCAGCGTTTCAGTCAGCCTCGGCTAAAAGCCATACGTCAATTCAGCCTTGCTAGGCGCTCATCCCGCTGTGACGTGACGGTTGAACTGCTTTTTTTAGGTTGAAGAACCAACGCTTTGTAAAGATGAAATTTAAACTTTTAGAGGAACCTACAGCGAGATGGTGGCTGCCCGTGCGGCAAACCCGGTTAATCGCGCGGCGACTACACCCTAAATGCGCGGGTGCCCATCGCCGCCAGATGCCCCAACACTTTGCGCGCCATATCATGCAAGGGAATGATTTCATCCACGCCGCCCACGGCGACCGCTTCCTTAGGCATGCCGTATACCACACAGCTCGCCTCATCCTGGGCGAAGTTGTAGGCGCCTGCTTGCTTCATTTCCATCATCCCTAATGCGCCATCCTTGCCCATACCGGTGAGGATCACGCCGATGGCGTTTTTTCCGGCATGGTTAGCGGCGGAGCGGAACAACACATCGACTGAAGGCCGATGGCGGTTGACTAGGGGACCTTGGCTCAACTCGGTCATATAATTGGTGCCGCTGCGCTTCAACAAAAGATGAGAATGTCCCGGCGCGATATAGGCGTGACCAGACAAGACGCGCTCGTTGTGTTGCGCTTCCTTGACGGTGATTTTGCTCAAACTGTCGAGGCGCTGGGCGAACGATTTAGTAAAAGCCTCGGGCATGTGTTGGGTGATCAGAATACCTGGGCAATCTGGCGGCAGCTTGATCAAAAATTCCTTGATCGCTTCGGTGCCGCCGGTTGAAGCGCCCACAATGATAATTTTTTCCGTAGTGGCGATAGCGTTGGCAAGCGCCGGCAGCACCGCATCCGCCGTATTGCTTTTGGCGACATCATGCTTTGGCACCGCGGCCTTTCTGATTTTGGCGGTCGCGGCCACGCGGATTTTGTCGGTGATTTCCTGGCCGTATTCCTGCATGCCATGGCTGATGTCGAGCTTTGGCTTGGTCACGAAATCCACGGCGCCAAGTTCCAATGCCCGTAAAGTAATATCGGAACTCTTCTCGGTCAGCGAAGACACCATCACCACTGGCATTGGCCGCAGGCGCATCAGCTTTTCCAGGAAATCCAGGCCGTCCATTTTCGGCATTTCCACATCCAGTGTGAGCACATCCGGGGCGAGCGACTTGATCATTTCTCGCGCGGCTATCGGGTCGGGTGCCGCGCCGACCGCTTCCATGTCGGATTGGCTGTTGATGATCTCTTTCAAGATGCTGCGGATCAGCGCGGAGTCATCGATAATGAGCACTTTAATTTTCATATTTTCCCTATTCGCCTAGCTCTCTAGGTAAACAACTCCACATCCCCCGCCACATTCGCTTGGCGCAGCCGTGTGCTGTATTCTGTTTCGCGCTCCACAATCGTGTTGTTGTGAACGCTGCATAGTTTTTTGACCAGCACTTTTCCCGTTTTCGGAAAAAAATAAACCTTGCGTGGATAAATATCCAGCAGGTCCTTGGCAACGATCTGAATTTTTTCAGTGCCTAGGTAAGCCACTGCGAATGCCGAATTGCGTTCGCCGACATTGGCGATGGTAAATCCGCGCAGCACATTGCCGCCACCGAATAGCTTGGCTTCCAGGTTGGCGCGTTTCGCGCCGAGTTTGGTGATCTGGTTAATCAGCATTTCCATCGCATAAGTGCCGTAGCGCGCAGAGGTGCTCAGTGGATTATTTTGATCTTGTCCGCTATCCGGCAGCATGAAATGGTTCATGCCGCCAATGCCGCTCACCCGGTCGCGGATGCAGGCCGCGACGCAAGAGCCCAACACGGTGACCAATACCATTTCGCGCGTGGTGCCGTAATATTCCCCCGGCAATATTTTGACCGCATCGAGATCGAAGTTGCGGTCAAAATACAGATTGGGTGCCTGGATTCCTTCATAGCCTTGCTCAGTCATTTTGGCTTCCGATGCACCAGCTCATACACCGTTTTACCTCGCAACTTGAACAAATCGGCCGCATGATGAAAACTTTCGGAGTGGCCTGCAAAGAGCAGGCCGTCAGGCTGCAGCATCGGAGTGAATTTTTGCAAGATCCGATGCTGCGTCTGCTTGTCGAAATAGATCATCACATTGCGGCAAAAAATCGCGTCAAACGGGCCGCGCATCGGCCACGGCGCGTCCAGCAGGTTAAGTTGCCGGAACGTGATCATGCTGCGCAGTTCCGGACGAATCATGGCCTGCCCCGCATTCTCGCCCGTTCCTTTCAAGAAAAAGCGCTTCACCGTGTCCTGGGGCAGTTTTTCCAGGCGCTCTAGGGGATAGACCCCTGCCGCTGCTTTTCCCAGGACGCTGGTATCCAAATCCGTGGCCAATATTTTGACCGGTGGCGTATAAGACTGATACAAATCCACCATGGTCATCGCCATGGAATAGGGTTCTTCGCCGGTGGAGCTGGCCGAACACCAGAGCGTAACGGCATGCTTCTCCCGCTGTTTTTTCACGTGTTCCGCCAGCGCCGGGAAGTGGTGCGCCTCGCGGAAAAAAGAGGTCAAATTAGTCGTGAGCGCGTTGACAAACGCTTTCCACTCCGCGGCGTTTTCGTCGTCCAACAGTGCCAGGTACTCGTTAAAACTTGCTAAGCCCGTGACCCGCAAGCGCCGCGCGAGTCGGCTGTAGACCATGTCTTCCTTAGTGGCGCGCAGAGAAATCCCAGCATGGTCGTAGATCAACCGACTGACGCGCTCGAAATCTTTTGTCGTAAAATGAAATTCACGGGTCTTGTCGTTGACGCTGCTTGCTGTAGACAT
>JBCKPN010000132.1:0-4431 GCA_038901695.1 Usitatibacteraceae bacterium | reverse complement strand
CCATTTGCTCGCCATTTTGAAAGCGCTGTTCAGGAGCCTTGGCCAGCGCCTTGTTGACCAGCGTGGCGACGCAGCCGGGCAAGTCGGGATTGTGCGTGCGGATATCGGTGTGCGTGTCGTTGGTGATCGCGAACATCAGCCGTGCCAGGGATTCAGCGTGGAATGGCAGGTGGCCGCTCGCCAGTTGATAGAGCATCACGCCCAGCGAATATAGATCCGAACGGCCATCGATCTCCGTCCCGGCGACCTGTTCTGGCGACATGTAGGACGGCGTACCCAGCACGGTGTCAGTGTCAGCCTTCGCCGAGTTGGTAATGCAGGCAATGCCAAAATCGGTCACTTTCACGCTGTTGGTCTCCGCTTCATACACGATGTTGGCGGGCTTGATGTCGCGGTGCACGACGCCATTGGCGTGAGCGTAAGCCAGCGCCTCGGCCACACGCTCGACTATCGAGAGCACCTTGTCCAGAGCAAGCAGCGTATCGGGTGTCGTATAGGGCGCCAGGTCCTTGCCCTTGAGGAACTCCATCGCGATGTAGGCAAGATCATGTGCCTCGCCAACATCGTAGATGGCGACAATATTGGGATGCGTGAGACGCCCGGCGCTCTCCGCCTCGCGAAAAAAGCGCTCTTTGCTCTCCTTCAGTTCGTCGGTGCCAGACCCGGTGACGAGTGCGATGGTCTTGATCGCCACCACGCGGCCTATCTTCGGATCCATTCCCAGATAGACGGTGCCCATCGCCCCCTGACCCAACTCGTGATCGATCTGGTAACGCCCCAGGGTCGCCTTTTCTGCGCCACCGGCTAGGCTTCCTGTGTTTTCGGTGGGGCTGCGCGCGCGACCGAAAACCATGGTTGCCGCTGACAACGATTCGCCTTGGGTCAGGCGCTGCTCAAGGTCGCGGAACTTCGGATCGAACACAGCCATGTGCCGCATGACCAGCTCGGCCTTGTCGAACTCACGCGTGCGTTCGAACTCACAGGCGAGCGCGTGAAGGTCCACCATCAGGTTGTCGCCGTGCGGACAGAGGCGCAACTGATCCCACGCCTGGTCGAGCCGGCCCTGCGTCGTGTAGCTGACCCCCAGCAGGCGCAAGAGTTCGTCGGCACGCACCTTGAGCAGACGGTTCTGTTCCAGCAGCTTGTCTGCCGCCTGCTTGACTATGCCCAGCAGTTCGCGGGCGCGCAATTTTTCCTGCTCGACCAGTTGTATCTGTTCGCGCAACTTGTCCGCTGCATCCTTCAGCGCAAGCTGGTTGCGCACGCGGGCGAGCAGGATAGGCGGGCTGATGGGCTTGGTGATGTAGTCGACCGCACCGGCCAGCAGGCCTTTTTCCTCGTCCTCCATCGCGTCCATCGCGCTGAGAAAAATCACCGGAATATCCCGCGTGTCCGGATTCGCCTTCAGCACGCTGCAAACTTCATAGCCATCCATATCCGGCATCATGATGTCGAGCAGGATCAGATCGACTCGATTGGCGGCGATGATCTTCAGCGCGCGCGCACCGCTCACCGCCAGTTTCACCGAGTACTGTTCCTCGAGCAGGCCACTCATCAGCGACAGATTTTGCGGTGCATCATCCACCACCAGGATGGTGGCAAGCGGTGCAGGTGTCAAAGCATCGGACATTTCAGCTTCCCTGATTCGAGACGAAATGAGAAATATTCTGATGATACCCGTTGGCACGCCGCGCCCGGCTCCATTAGTCGGTGCGGCTGCAGGGCGCGTTAAGTTCCACCACCACATGCCGCCGCCAACTGGCCGACGCCGACGAGAAGAAAAATCACCAGAGTGCGACGCAAAACGTTGGCATATGAAAGGCTCAGTACGATTGTGTCAGTAGATGAACTGGCTCGCGTCCGAGCCACGGTTGCGCCGCGTTGGCAGGCCGTCACGCTATCACGGTCGCGCCAGAATTTGTTTGATTCAGTGCAGGCTAGCGGCTGCGCGTTCGCTGCCCGCCCGTATTGCCACTGCCACCCGTTCCGCGGGGTGCACCGCCTCGACCGCCACGCGGTACCGATTTAGGGGTGCCGGCGGGCCGCGCACCAGACGGTTTACTGCGCCCGCCGCCGCCACCACGTGATTGGCCGCGCCCTGGCTGGTGTCCTGCCGAGCGCAACTGTATCGGCTGGGCACGCTGGGTCGGATCGGGTTCGAAACCTGGAATGACCACCACTTCGACATCGCGCTTGATGAGGCGCTCGATGTCGTTGAACATCTTCTTTTCATCGACGCAAACCAGCGAGATGGCTTCGCCCGTCGCGCCAGCACGACCGGTGCGACCGATGCGGTGCACGTAGTCTTCCGGCACGTTGGGAATTTCAAAATTCACTACGTGCGGCAGCTGATCGATGTCGATGCCGCGTGCCGCGATGTCGGTCGCCACTAATACCGCAAGATCGCCGGTCTTGAATTCAGCCAACGCACGGGTGCGCGCCCCTTGGCTCTTGTTGCCGTGAATCGCCAACGCGGTGATGCCGGATTTGTTGAGTTGCTCGGCGAGTCGGTTGGCACCGTGTTTGGTGCGGGTGAACACCAATACCTGATGCCAATTGTTTTGCTTAATCAGATGCGTGAGCAATTCGCGCTTCTTGTCACGATCTACCGGATGCACTTTTTGCACGATGATTTCGACCGTCGAATTGTGCCGTTCGGCTTCGATCAACGCCGGTTTGTTCAACAGGGTGTCGGCGAGTTTCTTGATTTCGTCTGAAAAGGTCGCCGAGAACAAGAGATTCTGGCGTTGTTTTGGCAGCAATGCCAGCACGCGTTTGATGTCGTGAATAAAGCCCATGTCGAGCATGCGGTCGGCTTCGTCGAGCACCAAAATTTCGACGTGTGACAAATCCACCGTGCGCTGTTGCTGATGATCCAGCAAACGCCCCGGTGTGGCGACCAAAATATCGACGCCGCGGCGCAATTGTCCGATTTGTGGATTGATGCTGACGCCACCAAACATCGCCATCGATTTGAGGCCTGTATATTTGCCGTAGGTGGTGACGCTTTCTTCAACCTGCGCCGCGAGTTCACGCGTTGGCGTCAACACCAGTGCGCGAATCGGTGAGCGACCAGCTTTGGCGGCGGGCGAGGGTGCCGACATCAGGCGTTGCAGAATCGGCAGCACAAAGCCAGCGGTTTTGCCGGTGCCTGTTTGCGCGCCAGCGAGCAAATCGCCGCCATTCAATACGGCGGGAATGGCTTGCAATTGAATGGGAGTAGGCGTGGTGTAGCCGTGTTCGGTGACGGCACGCACAATTTTCTCGGACAAGCCGAGGGCAAGAAACGACATGGATTGCTTTCAGGTAACCGAATCTGTCGCCGAGATCAACACGGCGCCAGCCTAGACGCGGGGAGGTATGCGAGCCTGCCGTGACGGCAAACCGGGGACCAAAGAGAAAAAAACAGAAGCGACAGAGGGACTGGAACAAGGCCGCAGACGCACTATACCAGTCGTAGGGTAATTTTTTAAAAGTGCCCGTCAGTCGGGCGTTTTCAGGCATTTATGGCTGGAAGTGCACGCCAAAAGGGGAGTTTGTGTGATCAGATGATCGTCAGGTGAGTATCTGCGTGTCACGTATCCCGCGAGCAACGGCGTCAGGCAACCGGATGAGATTCCTCGCCAACAGCGGCTCGGAATGACAGGGCTAGTTTGAGTCGCTCCCTCAACCTGTCATTCCGAACGAGGAATCTCATCCGGCCAATGCTAGGGCAGTCGTCGGGAAGCCACATTCCAGTCAAAATAGCGGCTGCCATCCTGTGCACTACTCTCATCTCTACCATGCCCGCTTTCGATCTCTCGACTGACCTCGCCAACATTCGCGCTGAATTTCCGGCGCTCGCGGGCGAGCAAATTTATTTAGACAACGCCGGTGGTTCGCAGGTGTTGTTCGCGTGTCCATCGCGCATTACAACAGCATGCCGGAAATTGATAAGCTGATCTCGCACCTCGAAGAAATTGTCTAACCGGAGTCGAACATGAAGTATCTGCACACCATGGTTCGCGTGACCGACCTCGACGTCTCGCTGGATTTTTACTGCAACAAACTCGGGCTGGTGCTGACCCGCCGCAGTGAAAACGAAAACGGCCGCTACACGCTGGCGTTTGTCAGTCCGCCGGGCGATGAATCGGCGGCGATTGAGTTGACCTACAACTGGCCAGGCGAAGACGGCAGGCTCGAACAACTTGGCGCGGCGCGCAACTTCGGCCACATCGCTTATGCGGTCGAGGATATTTACGCGACCTGCAAGCGTTTGATGGACGCGGGGGTTGTCATCAATCGTCCTCCGCGCGATGGTCGCATGGCGTTTGTGCGCTCACCCGACAACATTTCGATTGAGCTCTTGCAAGCGGGCACAGCCCTAAACCCGGCGGAACCGTGGTCGTCCATGCCCAACACCGGAGTGTGGTGAAATGACGCACGACTGAT
>JBCKPN010000131.1:0-4442 GCA_038901695.1 Usitatibacteraceae bacterium | reverse complement strand
GCAGAACTGCTCATACAACACTTGCATCACGGCCAGCGCCTGCTCGCTCGCCAACGAATAGTAAATTCGCTTGCCATCACGGCGGGTGCTGACCAGCCCATCGTCGCGCAGCACACCGAGCTGCTGCGAGAGCGTAGGCTGATGAATATCGAGCGCGTTTTCAAGGTCACCGACACAGCACTCGCCTTGCGCGATCTGACACAACAGCAGCAAGCGATCTGGATTGGCGAGCGACTTGAGCATGGCGCACGTGCGCCCGGCTGAGGCGCGCATGGTATCCAGATCGATTTCGGTGTGGGTCGGCATTGATTTCGGCGGATTGGATGGAGAGCAAACAATATATTGCAATTTAATTTGTAAGTCAATATAATATCTTTTAATATATTGTTGTGGCTGTATCTTGTCGTGGCTGACTCTTTATCGCGGGCTGTCACACCAACACACTCCAGCACCCTTTGTTCAGCGCTTGCGGCGACCCATCATATCCAAGCACTTCGCGTTTTGCCAAGCCGAGCACAATGCAAATCACAATGCACTCCAGACAGGAATCACCATGACGAACACCTACCCGAAGATCATCTGCCTGGTCACATGGCTGGCCATCACCACCGGGTCAGCCCACGCTGCCGTTCCTGACACCGCCCGGCCAGCCTCCGTGCCTGCGCGCCCTGCCACTGAATCACGCGTCATCACCGCCGAGGGCGTCGTCGAGGCCGTTCGTCAAACCGTGCTGGCCGCACAAGTCTCCGGGGCCATCGTTGCGCTACATGTAAAAGTGGGCGATAGCGTCACAGCAGGTCAGGTGCTGGCCAGAATTGACGCGCGCGCAGCGGGCCAAACGGCCGCTGCCAGTCAAGCCCAGGTACAAGCGGCACGCGCCGCGCTGAACGTGGCGGCCAAAGATTTCAACCGCCAGAAACAATTGTTTCAACAGGGCTTTATCAGTCAGGCCGCGCTCGACCAGGCCGACGCGATTTTTCAGGCGGCGCGCGCGATAGTGGATGCACAGATCGCACAGGCCGGTGCCAACCAAACGCTCACCGATTTCTATACGCTGCGCGCGCCCTATGCCGGTGTCGTTGCGGAAGTGTCGGTGGTGCAAGGCGATATGGCGTTGCCGGGCCGTGCCATTGTGACCATCTATGATCCGACTGCGCTGCGCGTGACCGCCAACATGCCGCAATCGGCGCACATCGTGGCCGCCATGGCATCGCAAACGCGCATTGATTTTGCCGGTGCTGCACAACCCGCTATCACGCCGACGCGTCTTACCGTCTTGCCGACGGTGGACGCCAACACCCATACGCAGCAAGTTCGGTTTGATCTGCCGGCCGCTGTCCGTGCCACCACGCCGGCAATCGCGCCGGGCATGTTTGCCCGTGTGTATTTGCCCGACCCCGCCGGCGACATCAGCGGTCGCGTTACGGTGCCACTCAGCGCCATTGTTCGCCGCGTCGAAATGACCGGTGTCTACGTGTTGGATACGGACGGTAATGCGTCGCTGCGTCTGGTGCGACTCGGCCGCGTGTCCAATGGCACGGTCGACGTGCTGGCGGGGGTCACTGCGGGTGAACACGTCGCCACCGATCCGCAAGCTGCGCTGAAGGCACGCAAATGACCACACCGTCCACGTCACCACTGGGGCTATCCGGTCGCATCGCGGCTGCCTTTTTGCAAGCGCAGATCACGCCATTGCTCGCCTTGGCGACCTTGTTGCTGGGTGCCTTTGCCGTATTTGTCACGCCGCGCGAGGAAGAGCCGCAGATCAATGTGACCATGGTCAATGTCATGGTGGCCTTCCCCGGTGCGTCGGTGCGCGATGTCGAACAGATGGTGGCGGTACCGGCCGAGCAGGTGTTTTCGCAAATTGCCGGTGTCGAACACACCATGTCCGTTTCGCAGCCCGGGTTAGCCATCATCACCGTGCAATTCAAAGTTGGCGTGCCGCGTACTGAGGCGCTGGTACGATTGCATGACACCGTGAACAGCAATGTGGACTGGTTGCCGCGCGGCCTCGGCGTGATGACGCCGATCGTCAAGCCGAAGGGCATCGACGACGTGCCGATCGTGGCGCTAACGTTGTCGAGCAAGACCATCAGTACGTTTGATCTTGAGCGCATCGCGCACAGCGTTGAGGCCGACCTCAAGCGCGTACCGGGAACCCGCGAAGTGCGCACCATCGGCGGATCGGGCCGCGCGATTGTTATTGAAATTGATCCCGCACGCATGGCCGGGGGCGGCGTCACGGTCGCCGATATCCGGGGCGCGCTGCAAGCCGCCAACCACGGTTTGCCAATCGGCGAGTTACTCTCAGGTAATCGCGCCCTGAGTGTCGACGCCGGCGCGTTTTTCCGCAACGCGGATGACATTGCCGAGTTGGTGGTCGGCGTGCGTGCGATGAAACCTGTGTTTCTGCGCGATGTCGCCAACGTGCGCGACGGTGCGCTGCCTGCCAGTCAATACGTGTGGCACGGCACCACCGGCAAGGACGCTGCCGAAAGTCCTGCAGTGACAATAAGCATCAGCAAGAAGCCCGGTGAGAACGCCATCGAAGTGTCTGACGCTGTCATGCGACGCGCTGAAAGTTTGAAGAACACCGTCATTCCGGCCGACGTTGTCGTCACCGAAACGCGCAACTACGGAACAACGGCCAACGACAAGGCGCAAAAACTCATCCAGAAGCTCTTACTTGCAACCGCCTCAGTGGTGGCGTTGGTGTTCCTGACATTGGGCCGGCGTGAAGCCGCCATCGTCGGCGCGGCGGTGATCCTGACGCTCGCCGCGACATTGTTCGCGTCGTGGGCGTGGGGCTTTACACTCAATCGCGTATCGCTTTTCGCACTCATTTTTTCCATCGGCATTCTGGTTGACGACGCCATCGTCGTGGTCGAAAACATCCATCGACACCAAGCACTCCACCCGGAGAAAAGTTTGACTGAGCTGATTCCCGGTGCCGTTGATGAGGTCGGTGGGCCAACCATTCTGGCCACCTTCACCGTCATCGCAGCGTTGTTGCCAATGGCGTTCGTGTCGGGCCTGATGGGCCCCTATATGAGCCCGATTCCGATCAACGCGAGCATGGGCATGCTCATTTCTCTCATCGTTGCGTTCGTCGTTACCCCTTGGCTGTCGCGCTTGTGGATGAAATCTCAGCACGGTGCCTCCCCGGCGGGCGGCCTCAACGCCAGACTGGCACCGATCTTCGAGCGTGTGTTTCAACCGTTGCTCGACGATGAGCGTGGGCCGCGCGCGCGCAAACTGCTGGCGCTGGGCGTGGCTGGCTTGATCGGGATATCGCTGCTGCTGCCTGCGGTCGGTTTGGTACAACTCAAGATGCTGCCCTTTGACAACAAGTCAGAATTCCAGATTGTGGTGGATATGCCGGCCGGTACGCCGCTGGAAAAAACCGCCGCAACGTTGCGCGACCTAGGGAAATATCTGGCCACAGTACCCGAAGTGGTCAACTATCAAGCCTATGCGGGGACAGCCGCACCTATTAATTTCAATGGCCTCGTGCGTCAGACCTACCTTCGCAGTGGCGGCAATGTCGGCGAGATTCAGGTCAACTTGGTCGACAAACATCACCGCAGCGAGCAGAGCCACGAAATCGCCATGCGACTCAGGCCGACGCTGCAAGCCATCGGCAAACGATTCAATGCGAACGTGAAAATCGTTGAGATCCCGCCGGGGCCGCCCGTGCAGGCACCGATCGTTGCCGAGATCTACGGGCCGGATGCGGATGGCCGTCTGGCAATCGCCAAAAAAGTGCGCGCTGTCTTTGAAAAAACCGGTGGCGTGGTTGACGTCGACGACAGCAGCATTGTTGCGGTGCCCCGCAGCGTGCTGCTGGTGGATCGCCGCAAGGCTGCGCTGCTCGGCGTGACGCAGCGTGACATCGTCGACACCCTACATGCCGGCCTCGCCGGCGAGACCGTCAGCTACCTGCACGACGCGAGCAAGTATGCCGTTGGCACCACCATTCAGTTACCCGCCGAGGCGCAGGGCGAACTCGCCAACCTGCTGCAGTTGCGGGTGCGCAGCGCCGCCGGAAAATTAGTGCCGATTGGAGAATTAGTCACCGTCAGCGACACCCTGCGCGAGCAGCCTGCCTACCGCAAGGATCTGTTGGCGGTCAATTACGTCGTCGCGGATATGGCCGGCAAAGTCGATAGCCCGCTCTACGGCATGTTTGCGATGCGCCATGACATCAGCCAGATCGTGACGCCCGGTGACGGCAAGCTCGCTGAATACTTCATCAATGTGCCGCAAGACCCCTACCGGGAATACGCCATCAAATGGGACGGCGAATGGCAGATCACCTATGAGACCTTTCGTGACATGGGGGCCGCCTATGCGGTCGGCCTGGTGTTGATTTATTTGCTGGTGGTGGCGCAGTTCGGCTCCTACCTCACGCCGCTGATCATCATGGCACCGATTCCGTT
>JBCKPN010000130.1:0-4517 GCA_038901695.1 Usitatibacteraceae bacterium | reverse complement strand
GCTGCAGTTCGCGTCAACGCCGTCGTGCGATGGCGCGTGCGGTGCCGTGTTCCGATACGTCGGCGGCGTCCGGATGTTGCGTCGCAACAATGGTTCGTCGGGTCGATTTGCGTCGAGGGGCGTGCTGAATCTCAGTATCAAGCGCCTGAACTATTGTCGTGCGCCGACATCGATGATTTTGCTGTCACGGTTTTGCTTGCGCTAGCGTCGCGCTGAGATTAGCATCAGAGGGTTTCGCGCAAGGAACAGATACCGACCATCACACGTTGCAGTTCCGGTTTCGTGTGCGCAGACGGGATGTCTGTCACGCAACATTTCAACCATCAACAAAACAAAAGATGAGGACAATCATGACGCAAGATACCAAAGTCAAATCCCCGCAGACGCGCCGCAAGTTCCTGGCCGGTACCGCAGCCGCCGGTGGCGCCGCCATTACCGGCTTCCCGATGATTTCCAGAGCGCAGACCGTCAGCCTGCGGTTTCAGTCAACATGGCCGTCGAAAGATATCTTCCACGAGTACGCCAATGACTTCGCCAAGAAGGTGAACGACATGGCTGGTGGACGGCTCAAGATCGAAGTGCTGCCCGCCGGTTCGGTGGTCAGGGCATTCGATCTGCTCGACGCTGTTTCCAAGGGCACGCTCGACGGTGGCCACGGTGTGGTCGCTTACTGGTACGGCAAACAGCAAGCCTTGGCGCTGTGGGGTTCGGGTCCAGCGTGGGGCATGGACGCCAACATGGTGCTGGCATGGCACAACTACGGTGGCGGCAGGCAGATGCTCGAGGACATCTACAAGGCGCTCAATCTGGACGTACAGTCGTTTTTGTATGGCCCGATGCCGACGCAGCCATTCGGCTGGTTCAAGAAGCCGGTCACCAAAGTTGCCGACCTGAAGGGTGTGAAGTTCCGCACCGTTGGCCTGGCAGTCGACATCTATAACGGCATGGGCGCTGCGGTCAATCCGCTGCCGGGCGCTGAAATCGTCTCCGCACTGGATCGCGGTCTGCTCGATGCGGCCGAATTCAACAACGCGTCGTCGGATCGACTGCTGGGTTTCCCTGACGTGTCCAAGACCTGCATGTTGCAGAGCTTCCATCAGTCCTCTGAGCAGTTTGAAATTCTGTTCAACAAAACCAAGTACAACGCGCTGGCACCCGAATTGAAGTCGATTATCGACTACGCCGTGCAGGCCGCCTCGGCCGACATGTCGTGGAAAGCCATCGATCGCTACTCGACTGACTACATCGAGATGAAAGAAAAGCAGGGCGTCAAGTTCTTCAAGACGCCGGATGCGATTCTGCGCGCACAGTTGGAGACCTGGGACAAGATCACTGCCAAGAAAGAAGCGGAGAACCCCACCTTCAAGAAAGTCAACGACGCCATGAAGGCGTTTGCCCAGCGCGCCTGCGCATGGCAAAACGACACCAACATCGATTACAAAATGGCATACAACCACTTCTTCCGCGCCAAGCCAGCCGCTAAGAAGGCGTAGTCAACCCAGTGCGAAGAAACGGCGGCGAATTTCGCCGCCGTTTTTTTGTGCCATCATTTCGCCCGTCGTTCACGATGTGGATCAAGGTAGTTGCTGGCCTGCCGCAGTAGGGTGGTTCGATAGGTGGATGGTAAACAAGGCTGGGAGCCAATGATGCAAAAGATTTTGTTGGGCGTGGATAGATTCTCCACGTGGTTCGGTCAGATTTGTTCTTGGGCCGCGGTCGGTTTGATGGTGTTAATCGGCTGGGAAGTGTTTTCGCGTTACGTGCTGAACACGCCGCACGGTTGGGTGCTCGACGCACAAATCATGCTCTATGGCGTGCTGTTCATGATGGCCGGCGCCTATACCCTGTCGAAAAACGGTCACGTTCGCGGCGACGTGCTGTATGGTTTTTTCCGGCCGCGTACGCAGGCGACGTTGGATCTCATTCTCTATTTTATGTTCTTTCTGCCCGGCGTCGTGGCGCTCACGTATGCCGGTTGGACGTTTTTCAGCGACTCGATCAAGATTAACGAGCAGACCTTCTCGGCCGATCCGCTGCCGCTGTATCCGTACAAGTTCATCATCCCGCTCGCCGGTGGCTTGCTGCTGCTGCAAGGCGTGGTTGAAATCATTCGCTGCATCATCTGCATTCGCGTTGGCGCGTGGCCGTCGCGCATCCAAGACGTCGAGGAAGTTGACATCGAGAAGCTCAAGGAAATGGTGCACGTCACGGACGAAGATATCGCCGCGCTTGATAAGTACGTGATCGCCGCCGGAGCGCGCAAATGATTCGTAAAGAACTCTGGTTTGGCTTTATCTTGATGGGCATCATTTTGCTGTCCGTCGCTGCTCTGATGCCGTGGACAAACATCTCCAACGGTCATCTGGGATTGTTAATGCTGGGTCTGGTGGTAGTGGCCATCATGCTCGGGTTTCCGACGGCATTTACGCTGATGGGCATGGGCATGATGTTCGCGTTCATCGCCTATTTTTCGCGCAGCGACGGCCACGCCGAGCGCGCCTTGCAACAGACGCTTGATTTGATGGTACAAACTACGTTCGGCGTGATGCGCAACGATGTGCTGATTGCGATTCCGCTGTTCGTGTTCATGGGCTACCTGGTCGAGCGCGCCAATCTGGTGTCCAAGCTGTTCAAATCATTGCACCTCGCTCTGGCACGGGTGCCCGGCTCACTTGCCGTGGCGACCTTGGTGACCTGCGCGATTTTTGCCACGGCCACCGGCATTGTCGGTGCTGTGGTGACGTTGATGGGATTGCTCGCGTTGCCGGCGATGTTGCGCGCAGGCTACGACGTGCGCGTATCGGCGGGTGTCATTACGGCAGGTGGATGTCTGGGCATTTTGATTCCACCTTCTGTGTTGCTGATTGTGTATGGCGCGACGGCTGGCGTATCGGTGCCCAAACTGTATGCAGGCGCTTTTTTGCCGGGCATCATGCTGGCGATGCTCTACGTGTTCTACGTGATGGCGCTGGCCAAATGGAAGCCGCACCTCGCGCCACCGCTGCCGGACAGCGAGCGCGTCGTGACGCTGCCACCAGCGAACCAACAAATCAATGACAGCGTCGGCGCGCGTGCGCTGCCGTCGTTGCTGCTGGCGCTCAAGGGTGAGCGTAACGCCGAAATTTCGACCAAAGTGATTCTGAAACAGCTCGGCGTCACGCTCGCGCCGCTGATCGTGTTCATCATCATCATGGGCCTGACTTGGAATGCGCTGACCCGACCGGATGAAGTGCAGGACACCAGCGGGCTCGAGCAAATGGGCATGGTGGGTGCGACCGAGTCCACCTTCGGCAGCCTTGCCGAGCCGCCTGTGAGCGACTTGAAGGAGCCGGTTGCCGAGGGCGGATTGCAAGAGCCTCCCGGCACGGACACGGACAAGTTGGCGAAGCCTGCGGCGAAGGTCGCGGAGAAAGCAGCCACGCCGGATCAGCCCGCCGCGCACCACGATTTTGTACGCGACCCGACGCCGACGGCGTTCTGGTATGTGTTTGGTGTTGGCATGGCGATGCTCACCATCCTGTATGCGGCGCTGACCTTTGTGAGGCTTGAAATTTTCAAGATGTTGCTGACATCATTCTTCCCGTTGTCGGTGATGATTCTTGCCGTGCTCGGCACCATCCTGTTCGGTCTGGCCACGCCGACCGAGGCGGCGGCGGTGGGGTCCATCGGTGGCTTTGTTCTCGCCTCGGTTTACTTGCTACTCACGCAGCCGCGCGAAAATATCATTCGCTCCGCCAAAATCTGGATTCCGTTGTGGCTGGTGTTCCTGGTCTCGGTGGTGTGGTTCATCCTCTACAAGTCTGAAGTGGTGGAGAGCCCGCCGACGCAATGGGCAGGTTGGCTGTCGATGGCCGCGCTCGCGGTGTGGGCGATCGTGGCGATGGTGCAGGCCAACATGATGAACACGGTACGCGAATCGACCTATTTGACGGCGAAAACGTCCGCGATGGTGTGTTGGTTGTTCGTCGGCGCGTCGATTTTCTCGGCCGCGTTTGCGTTGCTCGGTGGACAAAACATTGTCGAAACGTGGGTGCTGTCTCTCGGGCTGACACCGGTGCAGTTCTTGCTGTTGTCACAGGTGATTATTTTTATTCTGGGCTGGCCGCTGGAGTGGACCGAGATCATCGTCATCTTCATGCCGATATTCATCCCGCTGCTGCCAAAGTTCGGCATCGACCCGCTGTTCTTTGGCTTGCTGGTCGCGCTCAATTTGCAGACGGCGTTCTTGTCGCCACCGGTGGCAATGGCGGCGTTCTATCTCAAGGGCGTGGCACCGCCACACGTCACGTTGAATCAGATCTTTGCGGGCATGATGCCGTTTGTGGGTATTCAGATCATCGCGATTTTCCTGCTGTATACGTTCCCGGCGATCGGCATGTGGTTGCCTGATTTGTTGTACAAGTAGGGTTATTGCGGACGGCTTTGCCGCCGCAATAACGCGCCGGGTTGAAGCGGACGCTGGTTGCGCCGCTTAGCCCGGCGGAGTGGTGTGCCACGGTGTGAATCGTCTTCGCTTA
>JBCKPN010000129.1:0-4528 GCA_038901695.1 Usitatibacteraceae bacterium | reverse complement strand
ATGGCCGAGATGATGGGCTGAAAATCGACCAGTTTGATGAGCCGCATGTCCGAATAGATCGGATACACGTGCGACTTTTCGCTGTGTGCACCCGATGACAGTTCGCGCACGAGTAACGCCCCCCTTGTCACCACGAAGAAAAACAGGCCGGTAGATACCAAGAGAAAAATCAGGACGAAAACTCCGCTCATCATCCACGTATTCATTGCTCTTCCTCAATTAATTAACATTTGACGAACAATCAGTCAGCATCCCGGCTCTTCCCGGTAAAGTGGATCCGGTGGATTAAACCGCGACCTGATTAACGTCGAATCTCAGATGAGGCTTCAGCCAGCGGGCTCGGTGGGATTACCCACCCAGCCCTCCTACGCGTGTCGGCGATGCTGTGTTGATGGAACCAACTCCGCCTGCGACCCTGCGTCCGGCTTCTCACTCTCCCCCGTGAAGGGGGAGGGAGCCCTTGGCGCGGTAGAAGGTGAACACCCCCAGGCCGATGGCCACGCTCAAGACGGCGACCAACACCATTCCCCAAGCAACTTTCGACATGAACTCACCTCCGAAAGGGGTGGCAAGCAGTCTTTAGCACCCAAGAGTGCCGACCCTTGATCTGCTCACCCGGATGCAACCGCTGTGCCGAGGGTACCAAGACCGTAGCGTCTACTCTACGGGATCCCGCTACTCACCCGTTTTGATCGAGATCAAAGGTAAGCGATCCACCAACCCCAGCCTTGTCTGCCGCGCGTAACTTCCGCATGCTCGCCCCATCCTAACAGAGATGGAGCGAACATGAAGCGACCGCAAGGTTTTGGCAGCAACACGCACTCGCCGCAGAGCGTAGTACCTCCTCAACCAGCGCCTACGCAAAGCGTCACGGCCTTGCCGTGAGCACGCTCTACTACTGGCAGAGCAAACTGAAGGCAGCCGCACCGCCGGTCGAAGTCGGTAGACCCCCTGCCAAGTTTGTCGCGTTGCGCGTCGTTGACGGCGCAATTAAGGGGTCAGCGTCGAATGGCACTTACTTTAGGAAATGAAGTGCCGATTCATGGCGATGGTAGCCCGGAAGCAGCGTAGCGTATTCCGGGGATTCCGTTGCACAACGATCGCCCCGGAATACGCTACGCTGCTTCCGGGCTACGTGTACTACGCTTGCTAAAGGTGTTAAGTAAGTGCCATTCGGGTCAGCGTCATTTATTCTAGGCTTCCTCAAAACAATTGACACTGACCCCTTTAATTCCTGCACGGCTTGCGGCTATATCGGTCAGTGCAGATAACCAGAGCCGGGCCGAGCGCCTGAATGGCGAGTGGTTGAGGGCAACAAACGGCTAATCACGCTCTTCATTCAGCGGCTTGCTGCCGAGTCGGTGGCTATTCAGCAAGAAACAACTCATGGCCGATGCCATTGCCGCGATGGCCCACAGGATGAAGAATCCGAGGGAATAGATCGCCGCCCGTGAGGCGTGAACCTGCTCTCCCAACACCACCAGTTCCATTGGGTCGATCAGCGTGAACACGATGCCAATACCGATGCCGGCAGCGAGAAATGACGGCCAGAGAATCGTTACCGAGAGTCGCAACATGGCGCTATTTTGTCGCATCCGACGCAGCAGCAATGTGAGTCAGCGCCACGTCGGGAATTGGGCCGTTGCCTATCTGTATTTCACGCTGCAAGCGCCATTGTCTGTTTTTGTCTTCGAGCAGCACCTTCCATTTGCCGACCCTGAGTGGCGGTAGCGACCCGACGTGGCTATCGCCACGATCGTTGAGTGCGACGACATGATCGAATCCGCTGCGTGTCGCGTGAACCAGCGAGAGCGTCAGCGGTGCTGCGATCAATTTGCCGTCGCTGCGCTTGACGACAACGTCGACGCGGTCGCGAGCCTGGTCGAATCTCACTGTCGCACTTACGCCCGCCTGACGAGCAACATCATCGCGATGCAGGGCTTGATTAATCGCCTTGCCCTGCTTGTAGTAGTCGTCAACGACCAAACCATCTTGCCCCGAGACCGCGATGTAGATGGTGACAAGACCGGCGACAACAACAACGGCCGGGCCTGACATCAGCAGCCACGGCCACGGTTCGCGGTACCAAGGCTTTACTGCTACAGCGGATGCAGGTGTTTTCATGAGTGAACCTTACGGATTGTAGAACGCTGATTTCTCGTGCAAGTTGAACACATCCGGTGCCGCTTGTCCGTCTGCACCGATAGCGGTAATGTCGAACTGGATCCGGCTGACGCCTTTGGCTGCGGATGCTGCATCAATGCGCAGCGAAACAGCGATCATGCTCGACGCGGCAGAGCCGATAACCAGCGGTTGCGCGGGGCCGTGGACGGCCAAACCATCGATGCCACGCGCCGAGATAGTGAAGCGTTGCGTCTGCTCTTGCATATTCATCACGTGCAGTCGGTAGACGTTTTCAATCTGTCCATCGCCGACCTCGCGCGCCAGCGTTGTGCGGTCGCGAATGACGTCCACCCGGATGGGGGCTCGATTCCACAACGCAATGCCCGCCGCAACAATAATCGTCCACAGGATAGCAGTGTAGATTAGCACGCGCGGGCGAAATACGCGTTGGATGATGTCCCGCCAAGTCGAGCGTCGTTCCAGAGCGTTGGGCGTCGCGTAGCGTATCAAGCCACGGGGATAGTGGAGTTTGTCCATCACCTGATTGCAGCCGTCGATGCATGCCGCGCAGCCGATGCACTCATATTGCTGCCCGTGGCGAATATCGATGCCGGTGGGGCAAACCTGTACGCAGATGTCGCAATCGACACAGTCGCCGAGACCCTGCGCTTTGTAGTCGGCGCTTTTGCTGCGACTGCCGCGCGGCTCGCCGCGCGTGTCGTCATAGGTGATGACCAGCGTGTCACGATCAAAGAGTGCCCCCTGAAATCGCGCGTACGGACACATGTATTTGCACACTTGCTCGCGCATCCAGCCGGCATTGCCATAGGTCGCGAATCCGTAAAAAAGAATCCAGAATGTCTCCCAGGGTGGCACGCCAAAGGCGAGCGCTCGGGCGAAAAGTTCACGCGCGGGCACGAAGTAGGCCACCAGCGTGAAGCCAGTCCAGAGCGAGAGCAGGATCCAGAGCGTGTGCTTGGTCACCTTGAGGGACACCTTGCGCGCTGACAGCGCACTGTTGTCGAGCTTCATGCTCTTGGCGCGATCACCTTCGACTTGTCGCTCGATCCACAGAAATATCTCGGTATAGACAGTCTGTGGACAGGCAAAGCCACACCACAGACGTCCAGCGACGGCGGTAAAGAGGAACAGCGAGAGTGCGGAAATCAGCAGCAGCACCGTCAGGTAAATGAAATCCTGCGGCCAGAACACGATGCCAAAGATGTAGAACTTGCGCGCCGTTAGGTCGAACAGCACCGCCTGCCGCTCATTCCAGGTTAGCCACGGCGTGCCGTAATAAACGAGCTGGGTTGCCCACACCAGCGCCCAGCGCCAGCCGGCGAACCAGCCCGACACAGCGCGTGGGTAGATCTTCTTGCGGACTTCATACAGTGCGTCGCTTTGATCGTCCGGCGGACGTGGCGGCGTTCCTGACGGTGCGGTTCGCGCGACGATTGGAACGACGTCCCTCGGCTGCGGCATCTGCGTCGCTTGCGGAGCGCCCGCTATTGACTCGGCGGCTTGCCAGCGGGTGTCGCCGATGGCGGTGCCGCAGTGGTTGGCGTTGCGACCGGTGGCGGTTCTCCGCCGCCTAAATTGTAGACATAGGCCGCCAGCACGTGGATCTTGGCGGGGCCGAGCTTATCGAGCTGTGCCGGCATCGCACGCTGACCCGCCGCTAGTGAAGTCATGCCGCGACCGTTATTGATGCTGAGGGCTATATCCTCGGCCTTGCTGCCATACAGCCACACGTCGTCGGTCAGATTGGGCGCACCCAGCTGGCGATTGCCTTTGCCGTCCGCGCCATGACACGCCGCGCAGATGGCGAACTTCGGTGCCGCCGCCGCCGCCAGTGCGGCGTCGTGCTTGAGGCTGGCCAATGCACGCACGTATTGCGCCATTTCCTTCACCCCCTGCTCGCCGCCGATGGCCTCACCCAATGGCGGCATGATCCCGTTGCGACCATCGTTGATGGAAGCGACAATGGTGGCCGGATCACCGCCGTACAGCCAGTCCTTGTCACGCAGATTCGGAAAGCCCTTGCCGCCCGCCGCATCCGAGCCGTGGCATTGCGCACAGTAGTTCAAATACAACCGCTGGCCGGTCGCCATTGCCTGTGGGTCGCGGGCGAGCTCCGGGATCGGGACGGCAGCGTACTTGGCGAATACCGGGCTGAACTCTGCGTCCGCCCGCTTGATCTCCTCCTGATATTGACCTGACGATGACCATCCGGCGGAGCCGGCAAAATCACCCAGTCCCGGGAAAATGAAAAGGTAGACCGCGCTGATCACCAGCGTGATGTAGAACAGCCAGCGCCACCAGTTTGGCATCGGGTTGTTGTATTCGGTCAGGTCCTCATCCCAGACGTTGCCGTGCAGTTCTGGCTGCGTGTCCTTGGGCAGTT
>JBCKPN010000128.1:0-4547 GCA_038901695.1 Usitatibacteraceae bacterium | reverse complement strand
GCGTCGAGGTGTGGCATTCGACCAAAATGGCGGCGCGGCTGGCAGCAGCGACACGCGATGTCGGTGGCGCGAAACCGGTATTGGTGCGACTCGACTACGACGCTGGTCACGGCGTTGGGTCGACGCGCAACCAGCGCAACGCCGAGCTGGCGGATATTTATGCATTTTTGCTATGGCAATTTGGCGAGCCGGGCTTTCAGCCAGGGGGTGACAAATGAATGGAGAAAAATGAGCGACCCATCATCCACAAGCGCGCCGCGTTTGCCGTACGAGGGTATACGCGTCGTCGAGTTCACCCACATGATCATGGGCCCGAGCTGCGGCATGGTGCTTGCTGACCTTGGTGCGGAAGTGATTAAGGTCGAGCCACTGAAGGGTGACAACACGCGGCGCATTCCGGGTTCCGGTGCCGGTTTTTTTGCCGTATTCAATCGCAACAAAAAAAGTCTTGCCGTAAATATGGACGACCCGCGCGGTCGGGAGGTTGTGATGAAGCTGGTCGCGACCGCAGACATTTTTAGCGAGAACTTCAAAGACGGCAACATGAAAAAGCTCGGGCTCGATTACGCCGCGCTGTCGAGCCTCAATTCGCGACTCGTCTACGTGTCGCACAAGGGGTTTTTGCCCGGCCCGTACGATCATCGCACCGCGCTCGACGAAGTCGTGCAAATGATGGGCGGACTTGCCTACATGACCGGCCCGGAGGGGCGACCCTTGCGCGCCGGCGCATCGCTCAACGACATCATGGGTGGCATGTTCGGCGCAATGGGCGCGATGGCCGCACTGCGGGAGCGTGAACGCACCGGTCGCGGACAGGAAGTGCAGAGCGCATTGTTTGAGAATAACGTGTTTCTGATGGCATCTCACATGATGCAGTACGCGGTGACAGGTCAGGCCGCCAAACCGATGCCGAGTCGTATTTCGGCGTGGGGCGTCTACGATGTGTTTACGGTCGCCAATGACGAGCAGATTTTTTTGGCGGTGGTGTCGAATACGCAATGGCAGATTTTTTGCGACGTGTTCAAGTTTGATGACCTGACGGCGGATGCCCGACTCACGAGTAATGCGCAACGTGTCGAGGCGCGCGATTGGCTGATGCCGATCCTGCGAGAGCGACTCGCCAAGCGCCGCGCGACGGACATTGTCGATATTTTTGAAAAGGCGGGCTTGCCGTTCGCGCCGATCACGCGCCCGCACGACCTGTTTGAGGATCCGCATCTGAAGGCGAGCGGTGGCCTTGCGACCATCGACGTGCCGGCCGACTGCAGCGGCGCAGGCACCGTCGTCCACACGTCAACGCCGCTGTTGCCGTTGACGCTCGGCGGTGTGCGTCCGGGGGTGCGCCTGAATCCGCCGTCATTGGGCGAACACAGCGATGCCATCTTGCGCGACCTGGGTTATGCAGCTGACGACATTCGTGCGCTCAGGGGAGCGGGTGTCATCGGTTAGCAGTGTGGGGGTGCATGCCGCCACAGCGCCGTAGCCCGGATGCAGCAACGCGAAATCCGGGACCACCTTCCCATCGCCACCGACCCGCAATACGCTGCGCTGCTTGCGGGCTACTTGCTCGCCAAGCGCCGCGCGACGGACATTGTCGATATTTTTGAAAAGGCGGGCTTGCCGTTCGCGCCGATCACGCGCCCGCACGACCTGTTTGAGGATCCGCATCTGAAGGCGAGCGGTGGCCTTGCGACCATCGACGTGCCGGCCGACTGCAGCGGCGCAGGCACCGTCGTCCACACGTCAACGCCGCTGTTGCCGTTGACGCTCGGCGGTGTGCGTCCGGGGGTGCGCCTGAATCCGCCGTCATTGGGCGAACACAGCGATGCCATCTTGCGCGACCTGGGTTATGCAGCTGACGACATTCGTGCGCTCAGAGCTGCTGGCGTGATCGGCTGATCGCTTACAGGTGCCCTACAGCCGCATCTCCAACCGCAACCCGGTGGACAGCGACGTCTTACCGTTGGTCACCACCGACTGCAGTTCGTTGCCTTGCGTGAGCGCGTTGGTGGTGATCGCATCGTGCGGTGTCAGATTGGAGAGCGACAGCCGCAGCTTGACGGTTGAGTTGAATGTCCATAGTGCGTAGGCATCAAGCACACGTTTGGTGCTGACCTTCTGCAACTGGTTGTCGGTCAATTGCGTCTGATAGGCCGGCACCCAATTGACACTGCCACCAACCGAAAGCGGCGTACCAGCGAAACGATAGTCGGCACTGAAATTGCCGGTCGCGCGCGGCTGCTCGCTGATGCGGTTATTGGGGCCCGGCACCGAATCGACTGATGACGTATATACACTCAGGTTGGTGCGAACGTTGACGGCGGGGGCAGCCTTGAGCAAATCCGGCAAGCGAAACTTGGCATCGAACTCAATGCCGCTAGTGCGCGCTTTGCCCAAATTTTGTGGACGACTCACATAGCGGCGCGACGTCGCCCACGACACGGTCTCCAACGATGTCACGGTGCGGATCAAATCGCGAATATGGCGTGAAAACAAATTGACCGAGACCACACCACCGCCCTCGATATAATTTTCGTAGGCCATGTCGATGCCGTTTGCCAGCTCCGGTTTCAGGTTGGCGTTACCGGCGCGATCCGCACTCACCGACGTATTGGCAGCGGGCACTGGAAACAGCGTGTTGAGGCTGGGGCGTGCGACCAGATTTTGCGTGGTCGGTGCGCGATAACTTTGCGTCAGACTCAGACGGATTTGATCGCGGCGCGGCGCGTCAAAGCGCCATACGCCGTGAGCGAGCGGCGTGACGACACTGCTTTTGTTGTTCACAGGATTGGAAAGATTGCGGCTGTTGGTTTCGATACCCTCCCAGCGCACACCGAAATAAGTACCGAACTGCGGCATCGGATCCCATTCGTTCTGGATGTACACAGCTTTGCGTTTGGTTGAGACGTTGATTTTCTCACCGAAGTCGCCGAGTACCGACACGCCGTTAAGCAATGTCGTCGAGTTGTCCTCGCGTTTGGCACCTTCGAGTTCCCAGCCACCGACCAGGTTGTGTTTGCCGTCGCCCCAGTGGTAGAGCAATTTGCCGACCATGTTCCACGATCGATCTTTGGTGTCGCTGTCAGTGGTTTGCCCGAGCGACGGCGCGCCCAGCGTGGAGAACTGGCGCAGGCGCGAGTCATTCTCCGAGCGAAACTGGCCCACGCTGCCACGCAGTTCGAGTCGCGTACTTGGGTCGAGCCGTTTGTTGAGCATCGATGTCAGGCGCGCGATGTTGACCCTGCCGTCGGACTCGGTGCGGCTGGTGGCGTACGGCGCGGGCTGGCTGCCCACGGTTTGTGTCAATGTACCCTGCGCGCGACTTCTGGTTTGATGCGACCCTAAAAACGGCTGCAAGCTGAACTGCTCACCCATGCCGAGTCGCCACTGTGCACGACCGCTGGCAAAAATGCCGTCGCGCTGGTCGGCTGATTGCGACATCGTTAACTGTGCCAGATTGAGTCGACCGCTCGGAATATCGATGTAACTCGATTGCGAACGTGACTCCGTGAGCAGGTCGGACTTGTTCAGCGACAGCGAAAAGTTGTAGGTTCCGGTCGGCCCGAGCGTGTCGTTGCGCGACCACGATAGATTCGATGAAATGCGGCCGCGCTCATCCTGAGCGCCAGCACGCAATTCATTGTTGCGCGCGCGCAGTGGCTCACGCAACACGATGTTGATGGTGCCCGCAATCGCACGAGCGCCTGTTTCCGCAGTAGGCGCGCGCAAGATTTCGATGCGTTCGACTTGCTCGGGGGTAATCTGTTCGACGGAAAATCCCGGTGCCATGCGCTCGCCGTCAATGAGGATTTGCGTGAATCCGCCCGCCATGCCGCGCATCGCTGGGGCGCCCGGTCGGCCGGGGCGTCCGGACGTGGTCACACCCGGCAGGCGGCGCATGACTTCACCCAGATTCGTGTCGCCATATTGCTCGATATCTTCGCGTGAAATGATGATTTTCGACGCCGAGGAATCGCGTCGCTCAGAGACGCTAGTGCGCTTTTCGGTAATTTCGAGCGCCTCAGTCCGGGTGCCAGAGCCTCGCGCCGGGCTGCGTGGCGGCGGCGCTGGCTTCGCGGGCGTGTCCTTCGAGGGCTCGGATTGCGGCGCGGCGGGAGCCGCTGGCGGTGGCAATGGTTGCGCGTGTACGGCTAGCGAAAGCGACGCCAGGCTGATGACGGCGCTCGCGCCACAGACGCGGAGTGGGTGGAATTTTGCTTCGGGAAGTCGCATGAAATCGCTATCCGTAGAGAGAATAAAGGGCGCGCGGTCGTCGTTGCGCCATGTGGCGCACCAACGATCGCGGTTGGTGAAGATCACAGGGAGGTCGCTATTCTAAGCGCTGCCATCAACAACACTCACTGATCAGTGTAGTGCTTCGTTCTGTTTGCGACTTATTCGATGTTCAATGTTCAAGCAACAATCATCTCGCCAGCAGCGTCGTCCCAGCGCAGGCTGGGATCCAGCCCCACCTTTGATCGGTGAACGATGGACTGGATCCCAGCCTGCGCTGGGACGACGGTACTAAAAGATTCCATGAAAAGAAC
>JBCKPN010000127.1:0-4682 GCA_038901695.1 Usitatibacteraceae bacterium | reverse complement strand
CACCCAATCCGGGCCAGGTATTCGAACGCATGTTCGCACTGGCGCTGCAATTTGCCGATGTATTGCACGGCGAAGTTGTCGATGACAACAAAAAACTGCTCACCGCCAACGGGCGCAAGGTCATCGCCGAAACCATCCACGGTATTAGCGGTGAGATGCAGCAACGTGGTGTCGTGCCGGGTTCATCGGTCGCGTTGCGACTCTACGCCTAGCCAGTCACCGCGGAGCGCGAAACGCATGACATCCAAGGCCCCGACCGCAGCGGCTGAGATTGCGGCGTTGCGCGCAGAACTCAACGAGCACTTGTATCGCTATCACGTGCTCGATCAGCCGCGCATTTCCGACGCGCTCTACGACGAGCTGTATCAGCGGCTGGTCGCACTTGAGACGCTGCGCCCTAAGCTTATCAGCGCCGATTCGCCGACCCAGCGCGTCGGTGCGAAGCCGCTCGATGCCTTCGCCGAGGTCGCACATCGCGTGCCGATGCTGTCGCTCAGCAACGCTTTTTCGGACGACGACATTGTCGCGTTCGACAAGCGCTGTCGATCGCAACTCGCCGCTGTAGCCGGTGCGAACGAAATTGAATATGCGTGCGAACCAAAATTCGATGGCCTTGCGATTTCGCTTCGCTACATAAACGGTACGTTCGTGCAGGGTGCCACGCGCGGTGACGGTACCGTCGGCGAAGACGTGACGCAGAATCTGAAGACGGTACGCTCGATTCCGCTCAAGATCGACAGCAGTGCAGCGTTGCTCGAAGTGCGCGGCGAAGTGCTCATTGAGCGGCGCGACTTCGAGGCCTTGAATGAACGGCAGACGAACCAAGGTGAGAAGCCATTCGTCAATCCGCGCAACGCTGCGGCTGGGTCGCTGCGGCAGTTAGATTCGCGCTTGACTGCTCTGCGTCCGTTGTCGTTTTTTGCCTATGGCCTTGGGGTCACAGATGGCGTCTCGCTGCCGCACACGCACAATGAGGCGATGGATATGCTCGTTGGTCTGCGCTTTCCCGTGGCCGCTCAACGCGAGGTCGTGTTTGGTGTGACGGGACTCCTCGACTACTACGCCCGCATCGGCAAGGCACGTGCCACGCTGCCATACGACATCGACGGCGTGGTTTATAAAGTCAATCGCATCGCCCAACAACAGCAGCTCGGATTTGTTTCACGCGCACCGCGTTTTGCCATCGCTCACAAGTTTCCAGCCGAAGAGGCGACTACCGTGGTGCTGGGCATCGACGTACAGGTGGGTCGCACCGGTGCCATCACGCCGGTGGCGCGCCTCAAACCCGTGTTTGTTGGTGGCACCACGGTGTCGAACGCGACGCTGCACAACGAAGACGAAGTTCGGCGCAAGGACGTTCGAATTGGTGACACCGTCGTGGTGCGTCGCGCCGGTGATGTCATCCCGGAAGTCGCCTCGGTCATCCTCGCCAAGCGCCCGGCGGATGCGCGCGAATTCGTGATGCCAACGCACTGCCCGGAATGCAATTCAGCCGTGATCAAACTGGAAGGTGAAGCGGTGACCAGGTGCACTGGCGGACTGTACTGCCCGGCGCAGCGCAAGCAAGCGCTGCTGCACTTCGCACAACGCCGCGCCATGGATATTGAAGGCCTAGGTGACAAACTGGTCGAGCAAATCGTTGACCAGAATCTGGTACACACACCGGCCGATCTTTACCAGCTCACTGGTGCCGCGTTCGCCAACTTGGATCGCATGGCGGAGAAGTCGGCGCGGAACCTGATCGATGCCATTGCCAAATCCAAGCGAACCACACTCGCCAGGTTCTTGTTTGCGTTGGGTATTCGTCACGTCGGTGAAGCGACGGCAAAAGACCTCGCCACGCACTTCGGCAGTATCGATGAGGTGATGAATGCCTCCGTCGACGAATTGCTGCAGGTCAACGATGTCGGACCTATCGTCGCCCAGTCCACTCGTCGCTTTTTTGACGAGCCGCACAACCGACTGGTGGTTGGTCAGTTGCAAGACTGCGGCATTCATTGGCAAGACCATGCACGGCAGCGAACATCCGACCGCCTAGGACCATTCGCCGGAAAAACCGTGGTATTGACCGGAACACTGACGGCGATGTCGCGCGAGGCGGCCAAGGAAAAACTCGAGGCGCTAGGTGCCAAGGTGGCGGGCAGCGTGTCGAGCAAGACCGGCTTTGTCGTCGCGGGAGAGGACGCCGGTAGTAAACTCGACCGCGCGCAGACCCTCGGGGTCACGGTGCTCAGCGAAGCTGAATTTCTGCAACTGCTCGATTCTGCCGGATAGGTTGTGATGACTCATAAGAAAATTACCAAAGCTGTCTTTCCTGTCGCCGGGCTCGGTACGCGCTTCTTGCCCGCCACCAAAGCTAGCGCCAAGGAAATGTTGCCGGTAGTCGACAAGCCGCTGATCCAATACGCAGTCGAAGAAGCGGCAGCGGCTGGAATTACACAAATGATTTTTGTGACCGGTCGAGGCAAGCGCACCATCGAGGATCATTTCGATAAAGCCTACGAGCTTGAAGCGGAATTGCACCTGAAGGGAAAATTGAAACTGCTCAAAGAAGTGCGCAACATGCTGCCGTCAAACGTGCAGTACGTGTATGTGCGACAGCCCGAAGCGTTGGGGCTTGGCCACGCGGTGTTGTGTGCCAAACACTTGGTGGGTGACGAAGCGTTTGCCGTCATCCTCGCCGACGATTTGATCGACGCCGAGGTGCCGGTGATGTGCCAGATGGTGCAGCAGTATCAGCTACACGACGCATCGGTGCTAGGTTGTGTCAAGGTGCCCAAGAGCGAGGTGTCTTCGTATGGCATCGTCGCCTCCACGCCGATTTCGCGCGAGCCCGGTGAGCGCATGTCGCGTGTGACGGGCATTGTCGAGAAACCAAAACCCGAAGACGCGCCCTCAACGCTGAGTGTGGTGGGGCGCTATATCCTGACGCCAGCGATCTTCGCGCATCTGGAGAAAATCCAGCGCGGCGTGGGCAAGGAAATCCAGCTCACCGATGGCATTGCCGCACTGCTCGCCGAAGAAGCCGTGTTCGCGTATGAATTCGAAGGGACGCGCTACGATTGCGGATCGAAAATTGGCTATCTGCAAGCCAGCGTAGCATTGGGCTTGAAGCACCCGGAGGTCGGCACAGCGTTTGCCGAATATTTGCGACGCCTTCCACACAAGTCCTGAACATACAACAGCGCTGCCCTGAGCCGCGAATGCGCGGACTTTTTCTCCCTTGACCAATCACAAAGTTTTAATATGACGCTCGACGAAGCCAATGCCATTCTCACCGATTCCGACTTGCTGTTCTCGAAGGCGGAGGTGGATCGCGCGACGGCAAGTGTGGCGGCCTCCATCAATCGCGACTTCGCTGACAAGCAGCCGCTGATTTTGTCGGTGATGGGCGGCGCGGTGGTATTCACCGGCCAATTGCTGCCGCAACTCACCATCGCCTGCGACTTCGACATCGTGCAGGTATCGCGTTACGGTAATGCCAAGGTCGGCACCGAGCTGACCTGGCGCGTGGCACCGCGCGATAACGTCGCCGGTCGGCATGTGCTGCTGCTCGACGATATTCTCGATGAAGGCGTCACCCTTGCCGCGATTGTGGATCTGATCAAACGCAACGGCGCGCTGAGCGTCGCGTGCGCGGTGTTTTGCGTGAAAGACTACGGATCTGAACGCAATGCGCAAAAACCGTTGAAGGCGGAGTATGTCGGCTTGACGGTGCCAAACCGGTTTGTGTTCGGCTACGGGATGGATGTTTCAGGTGCATGGCGCAATCTGGCCGAAATTCGCGCGATCAGAGGTAAATAGTACCGGGTAGTGCAGAATGAAACTAGCCGACTGGCGCGCATTTTCAAGCACTTTTGCCTGAAACACCGCACCAATAAACGACTTACAAATTCAAACCAAATGTGACGGAGACAGCATTGCTTGCAATCATCGGTGGTACCGGCCTGACAAACTTACCGAATCTAGAGATCACCAAGAAAGAAGTGGTGCGAACGCCATACGGCGATCCATCGGGGTACCTGACCTACGGCCGTATCGGCGAGGCGGGTGTGGTGTTCCTAGCGCGTCACGGCTATGCGCACACTTTGCCGCCGCACGAAGTCAACTATCGCGCCAACATGTGGGCACTGAAATCGGTTGGCGTGACGCGGGTGCTGGCAATCAATGCGGTCGGCGGCGTTGCTGAGAACATGGGACCCGGCGTGTTGGCGGTGCCGGATCAGGTAATCGACTACACCTACAGTCGCAAGCACACCTATTTCGAGGGCGACAAGCCGGTGACCCATATTGATTTCACCGACCCGTACTGCGCGCGTGCACGATTGCTTCTTCTCGCAGCGGCCAAGGCCGCCGGCATTGCGGTGCTAGAGAGCGGCACGCTCGGCGTCACGCAAGGCCCACGGCTGGAAACCCGCGCGGAAGTGACGCGCTTGGCGCGTGATGGCTGCACGATGGTGGGCATGACCACCATGCCCGAGGCTTCGCTCGCCCGTGAGCAGGAACTCTCTTACGCAACACTAGCGCTGTCGATGAACCACGCAGCAGGCCTCGGCACGTCGTCGGAGGGCATCAAACTATCCGACGCGGATGCGGTGCTCAAGGTTGGCATGGAAAAAGTGAAAACCGTATTGGCGCGCGCGGTTGAAATGCACGCGGCAATGCCCGCTTCGGCTCGTGGC
>JBCKPN010000126.1:0-4703 GCA_038901695.1 Usitatibacteraceae bacterium | reverse complement strand
AATACAGGCCGATGAACGGCCTCGACAAGGCAATCGATGACAGTTGTAACAGTGCGTAGCCCTGTTGCCCCCGGGAGACCACGGCGGGCGGATCGTATCGACGCGCGGGGGGCGTCAGGTGCCGAACGGCGTGCCTAGGCTAACCCCGTAGGCCGAGGCGAACTCGACGGCACTGACCTTCTTGCCGTCCTCGTGCTTGAGTTTGGCGACCTCGATCTGACCGCCTTGGGCGTTGATGAACATCGAGTCAGCAACTGAGGCAACTTCCCCGGGCTTTCCCTTAACCGCGCCAAACGTGCGCACCGGGTGTTTCTTGGAGCCGAACAATTGCACTTTTTTTCCCGCGAGCGTGGTCCACGCACCGGGCGCGGGATCACTGGCGCGAATCAAGTCGTGAATGGCGTCGACATGATTGTGCCAATTGATTTTCGATTCGTTAGCGCGAAACCAGCCTTCGTAACTGGCTTGCGATTCGTCCTGAATTGTCTCGGTGTGTTTGCCCGCGACGACCAAGTCAGCAGCTTCGAGCATGGCAGCCACGCCCATCGGAAATAGCCGATCAAAATAGACCGTGCCGAGTGTATCGTTTTCGCTGATGAGCGTTGTTTTTTGCAGAATGATCGCGCCTTCGTCGAGGCCGTCAGTCGGCCGAAAAATCGTCAAGCCGGTTTTCGTCTCGCCGCGCGAAATCGACCAGTTGATCGATGACGGGCCGCGATACTTGGGCAACAGTGACGGGTGGAATTGGATGGTGCCGTGCTTCGGGATGGTGACGAATTCCTGCGGCGCGAACTGCAACACAAAAGCCATGATGCCGATGTCAACGTTGAGCTCGCGCATCGCCATCGCCGCTTCCGGCGCTTTCAGTGACGCGAACTGAAAAGTTCGCAGCTTGTGAGATTCCGCACAAACGCGCAATGGATCCGGCTTGGCGCCCTCCTTTTCCGGCGCGCAAAACACGCCAGCGACCTCGTCACCACGCGCGAGGAACGCCTCCAGAACAGATTTGCCAAAGTCTTGTTGGCCGATGATGGCTATTTTCATGATCACTCGATTCGGAAATTAATTGTTCCACAGATGGACACAGATGAACACAGATGAAGGCGAGCGAGCCCTCCTTTATCTTCGCAATCCATTCGCGTCCGCCAAAGCAGTCAGCACCGCACAAATGGATCGCGGCAAATCTGCGTTCATCTGTGTCCATCTGTGGAAATGATTGGTTAGGTTTTTTTCGGCGGCGCAGTAAACGCCCCGGCCATTTTCAGCGCGGAAACGCGCTCGGCGTCGTAGCCCAATACGTTCAACAGCACGTCGTCGTTGTGCTCACCGAGAAACGGTGCGCGCTCGATTTTTGCGGGTGAAGCCGACAGCTTGATCGGCGTACCGACGTTCCACCACTTGCCGCGCTTTTCGTCTTCGAGTTCGACCCACATTTCACGTCCGCGGATGTGCTCGTCGTTGGCCAGATCCGTGGTTGACATGATCGGGCCGCACGGCACGTCGATGGGATTGAGAATCGCCATGAATTCGCGCTTGGTGTAATTTTCGGCAAATTTGGTGATGAGCGCCCACATCTGCGCTTGATTCTTGCGACGATCAGCAATCGCGGCAAAGCGCGCATCGGTCGCCAGCGTTGGTTCGCCGATGTCGGGACCGATGCGATTGGCCAGCCCCGTCCACACCGCTTCTTGTACCACCACGTAGATCCAGTCGTTGGGCCCGTGCGGCTTGCAGTGAATCGCGTTGCCCAGTTGTCCACCACCGGAGTCGTTGCCGGCGCGCGGCACGTCGCCCATGCCTTGCTCGGTGGGAACCGAATACTCGGGCATGTTGCTACGCGCCAGACGCTGATGATCCCGCCACTTCACGCGGCACAGATTCATCACCGCGTCCATCATCGCCACTTCAACGTACTGGCCCAGTCCGGTCCGTTGGACTTGATTGAGCGCCGCCAACAGGCCGATCGCCAGATGTAATCCGGTGCCCGAGTCGCCGATTTGCGCGCCCGTCACAAACGGTGGGCCATCCGGTACGCCCGTTGTGCTCATGGCACCCCCCATGGCTTGCGCCACATTCTCGTAGGCCTTGAAATCTGCGTAGGGGCCAGTCGAGCCGAATCCCTTGATCGATCCCATGATGATTCTTGGGTTGATGGCGTGAATTTTTTCCCACGTGAAGCCGAGGCGATCCAACACGCCGGGGCCAAAATTCTCCATGACGATGTCGCACTTTTTCAATAAGTCGACAAACACGGTTTTGCCTTCAGCCGATTTCATGTTCACCGTAATCGACCGCTTATTGCAGTTCAACATGGTGAAGTACAACGAGTCGGCACCAGGAATATCGCGCAACTGTCCGCGGGTGGCATCGCCTTGGGGCGGCTCTAACTTGATGACGTCGGCACCCAGCCATGCCAACAGCTGTGAGCAAGTCGGACCGGCCTGCACATGCGTCATGTCGAGAATTCTGATGCCTTTGAGTGCTTCCATAATTTCTTCGTTAGGGATGGTCGCTGAGGAGTGATCGGGCGCGTGACAGCCGTTGCCACATCGCGCGATGCTCCGGATTAGTTGATGTGCTGCTTCACTTCTTCTTTGCGCTTTGCGGATTCAGACTGGTGATTCGACCGCTCTCGGTGCCAGCGGTTTCATCGATCACGGCATTGATGAGAGTCGGCCGACGTGACCGAATGGCTTCCTCCATTCCGCGACGCAATTCGGCTGGCGTCGTTGCGTTGACGCCAACACCACCAAAGGCTTCGATCAGTTTGTCGTAACGTGCTCCCTTGACGAACACCGTTGGTGCCACATCCGCGAGCGCCCACTCGACGTTTTCCTGCCAGTCATCGAGTGCTCCCTTGACAAACTCCGTTGGTGCCACATCCGCGCCGCCGGTCGGATTCACATCGGTGCCGCGATACACGCCGTTGTTGTTCATCACCACCACGCACACCGGCAGGTTGTAGCGGCAAATGGTCTCGACTTCCATGCCGGAAAAACCGAACGCGCTGTCGCCCTCGATAGCGATCACGTTCTCACCTGTTTCCACTGCGGCGGCCACGGCAAAACCCATGCCGATGCCCATGATGCCCCAGGTGCCCACATCCAGACGCTTGCGCGGCTGATACATATCGACGATGCTGCGTGTGAAGTCGAGCGTGTTGGCACCTTCATTGACCAACATCGCGCTGGGGTTGGCCTTGACGATGTCGCGCACAACATTGAGTGCGCTGTGAAAATTCATCGGCGTCGGATCGCGGGCGAGAGTCTCGGCCATCTTCGCCAGATTCTTGTTGCGGCGTTCGGCGATCGCATCCAGCCACTCGGCGGCGGGTTTCCGCCAGTTCGAGCCGATGCCAGCGAGCAATGCCGACACACACGAGCCAATGTCACCGACAACAGGCGCGTCAATGCACACGTTGCTATCCATTTCAGTGGGCGAAATATCAATCTGTACAAATTTCTGTCCGCCCCAATCCTTGTGGTCCGCGCCGCCCCAGGTCTTGCCCTTGCCGTGTGACAGCAGCCAATTGAGCCGTGCGCCAATCAGCACCACCACATCTGCTTCGGGCAGCACGAATGAACGGGCCGCCGACGCTGACTGCGGGTGCGTGTCGGGCAAGATGCCTTTGGCCATCGACATCGGCAGGAAGGGAATGCCGGTTTTTTCCACCAGCGCACGAATGTCGGCGTCGGCCTGCGCGTAGGCCGCACCTTTGCCGAGCAGAATCAACGGCCGCTTAGCGCCTTTGAGCAAATCGAGAGCGCGCGTCACGGCATCGGGAGCCGGGATTTGGCGTGGCGCGGGATCGACTACCTTGATCAGCGACCGCTTGCCTGCCGTGGCGTCCATACTCTGTGAGAACAACTTCGCGGGCAGATCCAGATACACGCCGCCGGGACGACCAGATACCGCAGCGCGAATCGCACGCGCGATGCCAACGCCGATGTCTTCGGCGTGGAGCACGCGAAACGCCGCCTTGCACAGTGTCTTGGCAATCGCAAGCTGATCCATTTCTTCGTAGTCGCCCTGCTGCAAATCGACGATCTCGCGTTCGCTCGATCCCGAGATAAGAATCATCGGGAAGCAGTTGGTGGTCGCGTTCGCCAGCGCGGTGAGCCCATTGAGAAAACCGGGCGCGGACACGGTTAGGCAAACGCCGGGCTTTTGCGTGATGAAACCGGCAATGGCCGCGGCGTTGCCGGCGTTCTGTTCGTGCCGAAACGAAATCACGCGCATGCCTTCGGCTTGCGCTTTGCGCGTCAAATCCGTGATCGGAATGCCAGGCAGGCCGTAGATGGTGTTGATGCCGTTGAGTTTCAGGGCGTCAATGACCAAATGAAACCCGTCGGTCGTTGGTTCGGATTGTGTCGTCATGCCTTGGGGTCCCGCGATGTTATTGTCCATTTGCACCCTCAACTGATTGGGCGGACCTCTGACCGTTGCAAATCAAGTCAGCGCCGCCAATTTTTCGCGCTATCGCCGTAGCTGCCAGCGTTCCGTTGCTACCCATTGCGTGGCTCATTGCGGCTCTCGTATGTCCTTGCATCATAAAACTGACAAAATGAATGCGCCTTGATTCTCGTCAATCGACTTCTGACCACAACATGACCCTGCTCATTTCACATTCCCAGCGCGACCTGATTCGCACTCAATTGGCGCGCAATATCGTGCTGCGAACACTGAAACCGCGCGCTTTTTCC
>JBCKPN010000125.1:0-4737 GCA_038901695.1 Usitatibacteraceae bacterium | reverse complement strand
TCAGCGTCGGTGCGCGCCTTGTCGGCAGCAGCTTTGAGTTTGGCCTCTTCCACTTTTTTCTGCTTCGTCTCGTCCGCTTTGCGCTTGTCCTCGGCGAGCTTCAGTGCTTCGCGTTTCTTGAGTTCGGCGGCCGCTTTTGCCTCGCGCAAGGTTTTGAGCGCAATGTCGGCCTTCGGCGGCTCGATGGCTTTGGTCGGCACTGGCTCGGGTGGGGAGGCCGATTCCGGAGGCCGCTCGATCACAGGCATTGGCGGCAAGATGCTCCAAAGCTCCGCTTCAAGCGGCGTGGTTGGCGCGACCTGCCACGAGACACCGAAAATAATCAGTGCAAAAAATCCACCGTGCACCGCTAGCGCAAAAGCGGCCGCAGATAGTTGTCCCGGTTCGCGCCGCTTCGACAGCACGGAGCGCCCGGTCGCCGATAATCTCGGCGGCACGCCATTCAGGTTGGGAGGCAAGGTCGCGGCCATCTGACGAGTACCGACTGTGTTAGCGACGCATCAACATTACGATGCGGGCTTGGCCAGCAACCCAACACGCTTGATCTGGCCTTGCTGCAGCGTGTCGAGTACGCGCATCACGACTTCATAGCGCAAATCCTTGTCGCCCGAAATCACCACGGCTTGATCGACGTGCTTCGATTGGATGGCTTTGACGGCGGCCAGCAATTCGGTCTGGCTGACCGCCTGCTCGCGCCCACCCTGTTGGCGATCCACGAGCGTGATCGACCCGTCTTTGGCGAGCCGCACTTCGAGCGGTGCCAGCGTTGGGTTCAATGCCTGCCCGACGCTCGGCAAATTGATTTGCCCCGGCGTAATCAGTGGCGCGCTCACCATGAAAATAATCAGCAGCACCAGCATCACATCGACGTACGGCACGACGTTGATTTCACTCATGGCGCGGCGCGGGCGACGCATTAGCGGCCTGACCCAATGAAAAGCGTCGCGAGCGGCAGAAGTGCAAGGCGGCGCACAGGCGGCGAGGAGATAGTACGTGCAGGTACAGCGACGAAGCCGACGAGCACACAACGACGCAATTGAGTCGCGCAGTAGCTTTTCATGGGTTAGGACACCGCCTGGCGTTGAAGGATGTTCGAAAACTCCTCAATAAAACTCTCGTAGCGATTGGCGAGCCGATCGATTTCAGCCGCAAAACGGTTGTAGGCGATCACCGCGGGAATCGCGGCAAATAATCCAAGCGCGGTGGCGATTAGCGCTTCGGCAATGCCGGGCGCCACCTGTGCCAGCGTGGCTTGCGCGACGTTCGACAGCCCGCGGAATGAATTCATGATGCCCCACACCGTGCCGAACAAGCCGATATAGGGACTCACCGAGCCGACCGTGGCCAGAAACGACAAGTGTCGTTCAAGGTAATCGAGCTCGCGCTGAAACGCAGCCTTCATCGCGCGACGCGTCCCGTCCATCAGCGCGCCGACATCTGAGCCCGAGCGGGTTTTGAGTTTCAGGAATTCCTTGAAGCCGGCCTCAAAAATGCGCTCCATGCCCTGCGTTTCATAGCGACCCGACGCCGAGCGCTGATAGAGCCCAACAATATCGGTGCCGCCCCAAAATTCTTTCTCGAATGCCTCGGCCTGGCGCTTGGCCTTGTTGACCGTGAACCACTTGACGAAGATATACCACCACGAAAAGAACGACACCAGCACCAGCAGCGCGAGCACCAGCTGGACCACGATGGAGGCCTGCAGAACCAACGACCAAATAGCGAGATCGGGATGAATTTGCATGGTGCTTTCTAACGATTAGGGTACTTCTAAAAATTCAATCAAGCCGATGATGGCAAGGCGCAAAGTCGTGAAGGCGCGAAGGCGCAAAAAAGCGCAGTGTACATGTAGTACATGAGCATTTTGAGCGGCTTTGCAACGCCGCCAGCGCGGCTTCAGTGAATTTTTAGAGGTGCCCTTTAGTTGAGCGTTGCTTCCATCTTGCGTTTTACATCGGCCGGAAACTCGATTGGCTTCATGCCGTCGGCCGAAACTGTGGCCACCGTCACGCGCGCTTTGAGCAAAATTTCGTCACCGCGTTTGACTTCCTGATAAAACGTACATCGCACACGCCCCATGGTTTCAACGGAGACAGTGACGTCGAGGTTGTCATCGAGTCGCGCCGGTTTGACAAAATGGACGCTCAACTCCGTGACCACCCACAGCATCTTGTACTTCTTTTTAAGTTCGGTGTTGTTGAAACCGAGATAGCGCAGCCACTCGGTGCGCGCACGCTCCAGAAACCTCACGTACTGCCCGTGATACACCACGCCACCGGAGTCGGTATCTTCGTAATAGATTCTTAGCGGAAACGAAAAACTGAAAAGTTGTGTTTGCTGCGCGTCCTTCAACGAGAGTTTGGCCATCAGAACAACCCCGGCGCGTTGGCCTGTTGCGGCAATGTGCCCTGTTGCGGCATGACCAGACCGAAATGCTGATAGGTCAGCGTCGTGGCCATGCGTCCACGCGGCGTGCGTTGCAAATAACCCTGTTGAATCAAGTACGGCTCCAGCACATCTTCAATGGTGTCGCGCTCCTCGCCAATGGCGGCCGCCAGATTCTCTATACCGACTGGACCGCCGGAAAATTTTTCGATAATCGACAATAGGAGCTTGCGATCCATCATATCGAGGCCGACCTGGTCGACATCGAGCATCTTTAACGCCAGATCCGCAATATCCTTGCTCACCTTGCCGTCGGATTTCACTTCCGCATAATCGCGCACCCGCCGCAATAGACGATTAGCGATACGCGGTGTGCCGCGCGAACGCAACGCAATTTCATTGGCACCGTCGACAGCGACCATCACATCCAGCAGTTTGGCCGAGCGCGTCACGATTTGCCGGAGTTCGTCGGGTGAATAAAACTCCAGGCGCAACACAATGCCAAAGCGATCACGCAACGGATTGGTCAGCATACCCGCGCGGGTGGTGGCACCGATCAGCGTAAACGGTGGCAAATCGAGCTTTATCGAGCGCGCCGACGGACCCTCGCCGATCATGATGTCGATCTGGTAATCCTCCAGCGCGGGATAGAGAATTTCTTCGACCACCGGACTGAGGCGATGTATTTCGTCGATGAACAAAACGTCGTTCGGCTCGAGGTTGGTGAGCATCGCGGCCAAATCACCGGCGCGTTCGAGCACCGGTCCCGACGTGTGGCGCAAATTGACGCCCATCTCACGCGCAATGATGTGTGCCAGCGTGGTTTTGCCAAGTCCCGGCGGACCAAACAGCAAGGTGTGATCGAGCGGCTCTTTGCGCGCGCGCGCGGCGTCGATAAAAATCGATAGTTGCTCGCGAATTTTTTCCTGGCCGATGTATTCGTCAAGGAGCTTTGGCCGCAGCGCGCGCTCTTGTACTTCTTCGACTGGGGAGACTTTGGCGGCGGTGATGAGGCGATCAGGTTCGAGCATGGCGTAATTTTAGCCGAGTGCCAGCCGTTCGGGCTTTTTGCGGATGTAGAGGGTCTTGTGGACGCGCGCCACCAACTTGCCCGACGTGTCCACAATATCGATGCCGTATGTTGGCTCGAACTTTTCGCCGGCTTCGGTACCACGTCGGATTTCATCCAACATTTCGCTGGTGACATGAAAATCGGCGTAGACCGTGGTTCTGCCCGGCGTCAAAAATTCGATGGTCGCGGCTTTGTCCCACACCACATAGCCGGGGCCGAGCAGATTGATGAGCATGAGCACGTAAAACGGATCGGCCATGGTGAACAAGCCACCGCCGAAATGCGAACCGACGTAATTCTTGTTGCGCAACGACAGCTTCATACGCATGCGCAGCTGCTGCCAATCCGGCGAAATGGACTCGATGTGAATGCGCATGCCCCAGAACGGCGGCCAGCAGTTCATCACGTACCGAAATACGCGCGGTGACAGCTTGATGCGGGCGTAGAAGCCTTGCTTGGTGGAGCTCATCAGTGATCAACAAAAAGTAAAACTCGCCTACTGGTGCGGCGTTTGACGGCAAACTGGTTGAAACAGCGCGCCAACGCTAGTGTTTTGACATTAACCTTTAGACAGCGACTTCAACGCCAACCGTATTCCGTCCGATACGCTCGCGTCCGACGGCAAATGTTTGACGGCAATGAGTGCTTCCTTTTCGCTATAGCCCAAGCCGAGCAACGCGTTGAGTACGTCGGACGCATTGGACGGTGCGGGTGCGCTTGCGCCACCCAAGGCCAGACGCGGATCGACCTTGAACTTGTCTTTGAGTTCGAGCAACAATCGCTCGGCTGTTTTTTTGCCGATGCCGGGAATGCTGGTCAGCCGAGCTGTTTCTTGCATGGCGACTGCGGCGGCCAGATCGTTGACACTCAAGCCCGACAGCAACGCGAGCGCGACTTTCGGGCCCACACCGCTGACTTTGATGAGTGTGCGAAACGTGGCGCGCTCGGCTTCGCTGCCAAAGCCGTAGAGCAACTGCGCGTCCTCGCGCACCACCAGATGCGTGAACAGCACCACCGTGTCACCGATGCGCGGCAAATGATAGAAGGTCGACATCGGCACGTCGATTTCGTAGCCGACACCGTTGGCATCGACCAGCACTTGCGGTGGATTTTTTTCCCGCAACGTTCCGGAGATGCGTCCGATCATTCGTCTACCCCCATCCCGACCTTCCCCCGCGTAGCGGAGGAAGGAGTAGTCACGCTGCGCGATTCAACCAAATCCATCCCGGCCTTCCCCCGCGTCGCGAGGGAAGGAGTTGTTATGCTGCGGTCAGTCCCCT
>JBCKPN010000124.1:0-4757 GCA_038901695.1 Usitatibacteraceae bacterium | reverse complement strand
CGCTGGCCGGTAGCAGTTTCGCCTACGAGCGAGTTGGGCTGATCTGGGCAGCGCGCAATAAAATCCTGGCTGCCGTCGAACGTAGTCTGGCGGTCTTCTTGGAAAATGGCGAAATTATTCCTCTTGCGCTCAGACCTCTTCAACGGCTTGTCTGGATCGAACTGCAACTCGGGCGCATCCCCCACATCCTAAACGTCATGGCTCTGGCGGGAGTTGTTGCCCAGCATCTAAAGCTTTCTGAAGAGCGACAGGCCGACTACGAGGAAGAAGTGATGATGCAGGAGGCGGTACTTGGCATCCATCTCTTAAATATTCCATTCGAAATTCTGCCGACGGTATCATGCTTCCCCGACGCACTTGAAAGGCTCGGTCTGACGAATGCTCGGCTACTATTGCTTTTCGCACTTGGCCAAGAGACGGCTATCTACGACGAGCAGTATTTTCAGGCTGACGATAGCAAGGAAAAACTCCAAGCCTTTTTTGAGCAGTGGCAGGATCAGCCAGCAGCAAAGGACATCACACCATCTCCGGTGTTGGTTGTCGGGGAGACAAGCCTCTTAAGGTCTACCATTCTCGGATCAGAGGTCGTGCTGGTTACGCCCAACAACCCAACTTCCTTTGGCATCGTCGAGTCACTACTGGGGGCACTTGAGGCATTCCTAGCCACCAGTGACGAGGACGATCTACTACCGCATCGGGAACGCACCACCATTGTAGTCAGCACTTCCGATCAGGTTGTGGGTGTGCCGGAGATACGCTTTTTCGAAGATGATGGCACCCGTGTCGAGATTGTTCACCCAGCCGACATGTGTTTCTCGGCGGCGGAGGACTTCCACAACTTCAGGGATTGGCTACAGGAGACGATCGTTGCTCTTCTCAGTCGGATATTTATGATTCGTGATGTCCAATCCTGGATGGATAAGATTGCTGGCAAAGAACGCGCCTTTTCCCGTGCGTTGATGCTAGGTGATGCTCTAACTCTTGACCGCAACGTTTTCGGCGATAAACCAAAGTTTAGTCTTGCTGATTGGATAGAGAGTGAAGACAAGGTATACGATCACTTGCGGGATCGGCCTTGGCGGATATCTAAGGCGGCGGATGCAACTATGTCTGGCATGGGTCAGCCACCTAAGCCCGGTTCGGGGCCGCCCCCTGCTGACCTAATTGATAAGAGCCGACTCAAGCATACCGAGCGGCAGGTATTGTCCCCCATTGACGTTACGCTTTGGGATCGCGCGAAATGGTGCGGAACCCTGTTCGCTGAGGCAGAAGGATCGCCGCCTATTCTTGGCATCATGTTTGAAGATGGGAAAATAGGCCAAACCATATTTAAAGCTTGGCAGGAACGCTTTGGTAATGCAGATGCTGCTAATGATTTGCGGGTGGCAATTATTACTGGCATCTCTAAGCGAAACTCAGCCCATTATGCTGTCATGATCGGGCCAAACATAAACCGCGCAAAGGATTCGTTGATCAAGACGTTTGTGACCGTTTCCCGCATTAACCGTATGGAGCCGACGTCTTCAGTTAATCTGGATCGTTTTCTTGCTGCCTACCGCCGTTACGGCGGATATTTCCTGATGTCCGCTCAGGCAGGTTCAGATGGAGGTTCACCTATAATTAATTTTCAATTGTATTTGACCAAGCGCCAACTCGATATTCGGCCAGCTTGGCAGATTGGCGAGAATGACCCTGACATGATGGCATTAAAGGATGATGACGACCCCATCATTCCTCCGCATGTGTTAGATCCGCCAGTAAACAAAGCGTTGGAGAGAATAAGGGTGGGCGCGCTAAGACGAAAGTCGTGATTAACACAATCAACGGGCTCAGACTTGATGGGTTATAGGGGACCACGGTTTTCACAGCAAATCCCCTTATCGTTCGTCATCCAGTGCGGACGCTGAAGGCCGCCCTGACACGCCCCGCACCACCCTTCTCCCCAGCGCCTTCGCCATCTGCTTCTGAAACCGCACACCACCGAGTGCATAGTTGCCATTGGTCGCACTTCTGATCTCGTCCACCAGCGCCTCGTCGACGTGCGCGCGAAATAAACCTCTAAATCAATAGGGTCAGTCTCGATTGATTAATCTCTGCGCGCGCCATACACTGACCGCTGATAAGTGAACTGAAAATGGCGGTTGATAAATGGCACGCTTACCGAGATTCATTCTTCCCGGCCAGCTGCAACATGTGATTGTGCGCGGCAACAATCGGAGCGAAATATTTTGTGCAGAAGCCGACTACCGTTTCTACCTTGAGAAGCTGCAACTGGCCCCGAACTGAGGCGCTTGCTGACCGGGCGTTGAGGCACCGTCTCACGAACACACACACGAAATTGCATGATGTCTAGCACTGGTGCGGCTTTTCACGGCATTTGGCTTGAAACAGCGCACCAATAGGCGAGTTTGGCTTTTTATCCAGGTTTCTATGCGGCGCGTAACGCGTCGACAATTTTCATGCGTGCGGCGCGCATGGCCGGCAGAAATCCGCCTACCGCACCCATGATCAGGGAAAAGATCAGCGTTTGCACCACGATTTTCGGTGTGAGCGTAAACGAGAACGCGAGCTGCGAGAACGACTGAAAATTGAGCGTTGAGATGGTGATGGCTTGCAAGAACGACGCGAAAAACAGGCCCGCAATCCCGCCGACTAAACCGAGCAACAGCGACTCGCCGAGAAACGCCGCGAGAATGGAGGGGCGGCGAAATCCCAGCGCGCGCAGCGTGCCGATCTCGGCAGTGCGCATCGCGACAGAAGCGTACATGGTAATCGCCGCGCCGATGATGGCACCGATCGAAAAAATCACGGTCAGCACGTTGCCGAGGATGGTGATGAATGCCGACAGTGCGCGCGATTGGTCTTCGTAAAAAATCTGCTCACGCTTGCTATCGATCGTCAGACGCACGTCAGCAGCGATGCCTTTGACGAGCGCGTCAAAACTGTCCGTTTGCGCGAGTTGCAGAATCACCGAAGAGTAGTTGAACCGTCTGAAGGCTTGCATCAGTTGCTCGACATCGCCCCAGACCTCGGAGTCGAATGCGCTGCCGCCGCCATCGAACACGCCGACGATGGTCCAGTCGCGCTGCGCAAATCGCAGCGACTGACCGAGTTCGGCACCGTCAAACTCGCGGTTGATGTTGCGGCCGACCACCAACTCCGACGAGCCTGGTCGAAACATCCGACCTTGTACCAGCGTAACTTGCGGTCGGAGCACAATGCCCATCGGCGAAACCCCGCGCGTGATGACGTTGGAACCCTTGGTCTGGCCGCTCTTGACCAACGAAATGAGTACCAACGACTCTTTGGATACCATCGCGTCGCCCGTTTGGCTGCGTGCGACTTGCGGCATCACTTCAATCAGCCCGGCCTGATCACGCGTAATGCCACTTTGAATTTCGGTTTCAGCGCCGGTGCGAATCGCCACGACATTGTTGAAGCTGCCGGTGCCAACCATGGTTTTTTTCAAGCCGGCGTCAAGCATCAGTACCGCCGCGAACACGAATACCACGAGGCCCATTCCCGAGGCAGTGAGAATGGTCGTCAATTTGCGCGTCCACAGGTTGCGCAAAATGTAGGAGACCGGGATCTTCATGCGGGGCGAATTAATTTCTAGCCGACGTGACGCAAGCCGTCGACAATCTTGATTCGTGCGCTGCGCCAAGCAGGTACTAGCGCGGCAACGATGCCAACAACGAAGCCGCAAGCGATCTGCATCCAGATGGTGCTCGATGAAACGGCAAAGTTCGCAAATATCGCTCCCGCCGGGGAATTGGCGAAGCCTTGCGCCAATGGTGGCGTCAGCAATACGCCGATGCCCGCACCGAGCAGTGCGAGCACCATGGCTTCGCCCAATATCAAAGACCCGACGTAAACCGGTGAGAAACCAAGCACCCTCAATGTCGCATATTCGGCGATGCGTTCTCTTGCCGTCATGGCCATGGTGTTGGCGACGACCGCCATGATGATGAAAATCACGACGAACGAAACGATGCGAATGGCCATGATAATGGCCTCGGATTGCGACACAAAACCTAACTGGAAGGCTTTTTCCGTCTCGGTGAGGGTCTCGGCGAGCGAATTGCGGAATTCGCGGTCGATGGCGCGCGATACGTCCGCCGCGCGGCTCGGATCGCTGACCAGAATATTGAATATGCCGATTTGATCGCCGCGCCTTGGGAAGCGTTTCTTGATGGCTTCGTTGATGTAGTCCCACTGCATGAAGAATTGGCGCGTCATGGTGGTTTCATCCTTGCCGTCAAAGATGGCGCGGATAGTGAATTGCCAGTTGCCGGAAAAAATGGTGCCGCGGATGGGCACGATATCGCCGATCTTCCAGCCGAACTGATCGGCAAGTTTGCGTCCCACCACGGCACCCTGCCGATCGCGCTTGAACGCCAGCAATTCTTCCGGCTTGATAATGAACTCCGGGTAGAGATCGAAATAGGTGTTGTGGTCCACTGCAAATTGCGGGAAGAAATTGGAGGGCTCTTTGTAGATTCCGCCAAACCACTGTGAGTAGCTGACTATCTTGACGCCATCGATGGAGCGCATTTGTTCGCGGTAGTAGACGGGCATCGGAAACACCAATGAAATGGCGTTGCGCGTGATAAGCCTGGCACTGGACGCGGCGTTGGCGCCGGCAAACCAGGCGTCGACCACCGTTTGCAGCAGGCCGAATGCAACAATCGCGACCACCAGTCCGGTGATGGTCAGTGATGTTCGCAATTTGGCACGAAACACATTCTTGAAAACGA
>JBCKPN010000123.1:0-4769 GCA_038901695.1 Usitatibacteraceae bacterium | reverse complement strand
CGATCACCCCCGCGTTCTTGCGAAGCCGCACCAGCGTTTCGTTGAACTCCGTTTCCAGATCGAGGCGGTCAATGTCGACCTCACTGAGCAGCAATGACGCTTGATTGACGTGTATCCAATCCTGCGATGCGCGGAAGTGCTCGACGATCATCGCCTGATGAATGCCCTCGCCATCGTGATCACGTATGTAGGCCGCCACGCGACAGGCTGCACCGAGCGCAGTCGCATCTTCCTCGTCAACGCTGATGTCGAATCGATTCGCCAGTGACGACTTGACCAGCATGCGCGCGATCGCTTGTACCGCGAGCCCCGCAGCCGGCTGTTTGATGCGTGGCGCGGGGGCTCCCGCTTCGGGTCCGCGTTTGCGAAAAAAACGTTTGAACGATTTGTCGTTACTGCTCCCTTCGCGACCATCATTGCGGCCTCGCTCACGGTCCGCCGCTGGCGCGGCCGCATTGCTCATCTTGCCGATTTGCGGTGACAGCGGAACCACTTGTTCAATTTCCATCGCACTCAGTCCAATCTCGTCGCCGAGTTTTCGGCGCAGCATGAGCGCCAAGCCCGGCGCGGCAATCTGACCAATGAGCGGCCTGGCGAGGGTCATGAGGCGCGAGCGTCCTTCGTCGGATTTGGTATCGACCTGCGAGCGTAACTCGTCGAATAAAAATGCCGACAACGGTTTCGCATTCTTCAGCGCGTCCATGAAAGCATCCTTGCCTTCGCGACGCACAAAGGTATCCGGATCATCCTCGGCAGCTAAGAACAAGAAGCGAATGTCTTTGCCATCTCGCACCACCGGTAGCGCTTGCTCGAGCGCGCGCCACGCGGCGCGTTGGCCGGCCTTGTCGCCGTCAAAGCAGAACACCAGATTGTCTGCCATGCGCAACAGTTTTTCGACGTGCATCGGTGTGGTCGCCGTACCCAAAGTCGCCACCGCATTTGCGATGCCCGATTGCGCAAGCGCGACCACATCCATGTAGCCTTCAACCACAAGCACGGTGTTTTCGTCGCGAATGGCACGCCGTGCGTGGAACAGCCCATACAGTTCGCGCCCCTTTTCGAATAACGCTGTCTCTGGCGAATTCAGGTACTTCGGTTCACCGTCGCCGATGACGCGTCCACCAAAACCAATGACGTTGCCGCGCTGATCGAGAATCGGGAACATAAGGCGGTCACGAAAACGATCGTAGCGGCGACCCTCGTCAGAGTCGATCACCAGACCACAATCCTTGAGGGCGCTCGTGGTGTAGTCCTCAACCGCGCCTTTCAAACCTTGCCAATCGTCGGGTGCGTAACCGAGTCCAAATTTGGCGGCAATCTCACCGGTCAATCCGCGTCGTTTGAAATAGTCGATGGCCACGGGCGAGGCCTTCAACTGCCGCCGGTAAAACTGCATCGCGGCAGTCATCACTTCGCCAAGGCTAGCAGAGACGCGCGCTTTCTCCAGCGACTCCTCGCGATTGGCCTCTTCAGGTATCGACATGCCAACGCCTTCGGCTAATTCGCGCACCGCATCGCGAAAGCCCATGCTGTTGTATTCCATCAGAAATGTGATGGCGGTACCGTGCGCGCCGCAGCCGAAGCAGTGATAGAACTGCTTGGTCGGCGAAACCGAAAACGACGGCGTCTTTTCGTTGTGGAACGGACAACACGCCGAATAGTTTTGCCCGGACTTCTTTAACTTCACGTGCCGATCTACTACCTCGACGATGTCGATGCGGCCGAGAAGCTGCTGAATGAAGTCTTGCGGAATCATGCTTGGATAGTGAAGGTCGCGGGTGCCGGACTTACCGCTTGGCAAATGCCAGCGGCGTAAAAAAACAAAAAGATAGACTAGCGAACGACAAATGACAGTCGTGCCGCGTCCATGCGTTTGTCGCGCTGTGCTTTTTCGTATCGCTCATCGACGACAAAGCGCTGACCCTTGGCATCTTGCGCGCGCTGTTCACGTGCCAACTCGAGGCGCTTTTCTTCATCCTGTTGCCGCTCGATGGACTCGCGCTGCAGACGCTCGTCGGACAGCCGCCGCTGCTCGGCGATTTCCGCCATGCGTTTTTTCTCAACGATTTCAGACAATACGCGTTCTTGTTCAAAGCGAATGCGCTCGTTTTGGCGCTCGCGATACCAGTAGCCCCCCGCGCCAATGATGCCGATTAGCACGATGCCGATAACGATCTTGCGCATCATCACCATCGCGCCACCAGCAGCAGTGGCTTCGCGCCAGCGTTCCAACGCCTGGTCGTAGGCTTTTCTGGCTTCGGGATCAGTGAGCGTTTTGTGGGCATCAGCAACGTTTGCCAGCGCCAACGCACGTTTTTTTCTTTCAGCGACGCATCAGACTCAATGCGATCACGCGCTGTCTGGCACGACCGCTGAATCCACACCTCACTTGCGTTCTCGGGGACACCGATCAGTTCGTATAGGTCAAGCATGTCGGTTCGAAGGCTCTCATTGCGTGCTTGGATGATAACGAGTTACGGACGAGCCGGGGGCAGACTAATCTAGGGAGGGTCTGATCAAGTTCATTCGATCCATCTTGCGTCGATATTGAGGCAGCTACGTTGTTATGCTCCTCGTGCGGTAGCCCCGCTTTGCCCCTTCGTCGCATGCCTAGTAGCTACCTGAATCTCAACACAACCTGAACCGAAGCAACTTAATCAGACCCTCCCCAGTTTTCGCCGCGCGTTAACTCAATCGCGCCTTGACCACGCCGGACAGCTTTCCCATATCCGCGCGCCCGGCGACTTTCGGCCGTAGCGCGTTCATGACTTTGCCCATGTCCTTGGCCGAAGTGGCACCGACCTCGGCAATGACAGCATCGAGAATACTCGCCAATTCTGCGTCCGACAACGGTGTCGGCATGTAGGCTTGCAACACACCGACTTCAAACTCTTCCTTGGCGACCAGATCGGGTCGATTGCCCGCTGTGTACTGGGTAATCGAGTCCTTACGCTGCTTGAGCATTTTTTCGATGACGACCAGCACGATGTCGTCCGTGATGGCAATGCGCTCGTCCACCTCGCGTTGTTTCAGCGCCGATGTCAACAAGCGGATCGCCCCGAGCCGGGCTGCATCGCGTGCCTTCATCGCCGCTTTCATGTCTTCGTTGATGCGCTCTCTCAAACTCATGGGCACCTCTAAAAATCCAGATTTCGTCCCGAAAAAGGGACTTCCGATGGTCGTCGCAATACTGCGTTGCAAGGAAAAAATAATTCCTTACATATTACGTATATGCGCGTCATTATTTTTTCCTTGCGCCTTGTCTTGCTTAGAACTTTGAATTTTTAGAGGTACCCTCATATCAATCACCCGATGGTTCAAGACATAAAAAAGGCAGGTGGCTTACACCACCTGCCTCAACCTGATTTTGGAACACTGTTGCCTAGTACATTTTCGGCGGCAGCATCTGCGAGCGAAGGCGCTTGTAGCGACGCTTCACGGCAGCGGCGTGTTTGCGCTTGCGTTCGGCGGTAGGCTTTTCATAGAACTCGCGTGCGCGCAATTCTGTGAGTAGACCGGTCTTTTCAATGGCACGTTTGAAGCGGCGCAGGGCGACGTCAAACGGCTCGTTTTCTTTCAGTTTTACCAACATTAATGAATTCCTTACAAATTGACTTTTCTGGTTATGCCCGCCCGGAAATCTTTCTTCCGTGGGTCTGAAGCTTGGCTTTCGACACGACAACGCACGTAAACAGCCGAGCGTCGTTGCGAGGAAGCCCAATATAATAGCCGCTACTGGCAATTTCCGCAACATTTTCAAGTACCTACCGTGCAAATCCTGGGCATCGAAACTTCCTGCGACGAAACTGGCGTTGCCCTGTATGACAGCGCCCGAGGGTTGCTGGCCCAGCGACTTTATTCTCAGGTCGACATGCATGCGGCCTACGGCGGCGTAGTACCGGAACTCGCCTCGCGTGATCACATTCAACGGATTCTGCCGTTGATTGATGGCGTTTTTTTGGATAGTGGTTGCTCACTTGGCGACGTCGATGCCATCGCTGTCACGCAAGGTCCGGGGTTGGGCGGCGCATTGTTGGTCGGCACCAGCGTCGCGGTGGCACTGGCGATGGCATTGAACAAGCCCGTGATCGGCGTACATCACTTGGAAGGACATTTGCTGTCCCCGTTGCTCGCCCTGCCGCGCCCGCAATTTCCGTTTGTTGCCCTGTTGGTCTCCGGTGGTCACACCCAATTGATGGCGGTCGAGAACATCGGCGTCTACCGGCTGCTCGGTGAAACCGTGGATGACGCGGCTGGTGAAGCGTTCGACAAAACCGCAGCGCTGCTTGGGCTGGGTTATCCCGGCGGCTCCGCTCTGGCAAAACTAGCCGCGACCGGGAACCCGGCGGCGCACGCCCTGCCGCGACCGATGCTGCACTCGGGCGATCTCGATTTCAGCTTTAGCGGACTAAAAACTGCGGTCATGCTGCTGACCAAAAAACTTCGCTGTGCTGACGGGGGCTTATCCGACGCCGTGCGCGCCGATGTGGCGGCGGCATTCGAAGCGGCGATCGTGGATGTGTTGACCGCCAAGTGTCTTGCTGCGCTCAAACAAACCAGCATGCAGCGCCTCGTCGTGGCCGGTGGTGTCGGTGCCAACCTGCGACTGCGTGGACAATTGACGCGTAGCGTTTCGGCTACCGGAGGGCAGGTGTTCTATCCGCCGATGGATCTGTGTACCGACAACGGCGCAATGATCGCCTTCGCCGGCGCGATGCGCCTGACTCACGATGGGCAGGCAAACCAATTTCAGCATGGTGCCTTTTGTG
>JBCKPN010000122.1:0-4790 GCA_038901695.1 Usitatibacteraceae bacterium | reverse complement strand
CAAACAGCACATCAGCCGCGGCGAATGGCCGCCGGGGCATCCAGTGCCGAGCGAGTCCACCCTCATGCAGCGCTTCGGCATCAGCCGCATGACCGTCAACCGCGCGCTGCGCGAATTGAGCGCCGAGGGTATGGTGACGCGCGTCAAAGGTTCAGGCACGTTTGTCGCGGAACTACATCGCATTTCGTCGAACTTGACCATCCGAGACATCAAAGAAGAGGTGATCGAGCGCGGTCACGTCCATCTGGCAAAAATCATTCTCGCGCAACGCGAAAAAGCGGATCGCCAGATCGCTGGCGCGCTAGGATTGCGAACCGGTGCGACCGTATTTCATACCGTGCTGGTGCATTTGGAAAATGGCATTCCGATTCAATTTGAAGACCGCTTCGTCAACCCAGCCGTGGCACCACGCTATCTCGACACGGATTTCACGCTGACCACGCCCACGCATCATCTGTTGACCGAAGCCCCGTTGACCGAGGCCAGCTACGCGATTGAGGCGTGCCTGCCCTCGATTGACGAGGCCAAACATCTTCGCATCGGCCGCCGCGAAGCGTGTCTGGCGATGTTGCGGCGCACCGTCAGCGGCGCTCAGGTGGCGAGTGTGGTGCGGTTGGTGTATCCGGGATCGCGCTACCGTTTTGCCGGAAAGTTTCAGGCATGAGTTGGAACATTGTTCGACTCGATGACGCACGCGCGACGCCGTGGCGCAACGGTGGCGGCAGTACACGAGAGCTGGTCGCATGGCCGACGTCCGCGCAATGGCGCTGGCGGATGTCGGTCGCGACCATCGACGCAAGTGGGCCATTTTCGCGTTTTGATGGCATCAGCCGCTGGTTTGCCGTGCTCAAGAGCGCGGGCGTTCGTCTCACCGTCGATGACGCGGAACACGACCTGCGTTCCAACGATGCGCCAATCTGTTTCGATGGCGGGGCGGCCATTCAGTGCCGCTTGGTAGGCGATGCCACCGAAGACTTCAACCTGATGGTAAACACAGCGGCCGGACGCGCACACATGGAGCGCGTCGAGGGCACACTGGAGGCACACCTCAACGCAGCCGTTGTCATCGCAGTGTACGCCGTCGATGCGGTCGCGTCGGTGACGGTAAACGCCGAAACAATGGGGCTGGAGCCCGCAACGCTTGCATGGTGCCACGCAACAGCCGGCACCGTTGTACGTGTGAGTTCTACCAACGCGCTTTGGATGGAGATTGCCGCATGATTGTTCAGCTTTGGGAAAACATGCGTGCAGCAACGCTTGAGCACGACGCAGTCGCGCCATATGGACTGATCGACGACGCTGCGATGGTCGTCGAAGGTGAGATGCTGCTGTGGGTCGGCGCGCGCGTTAATCTACCGCCGCCTCTCAGACAGCGTTGCACAGCGCAGCACGACGCCAACGGCGCGCTAGTCACCCCCGGCCTCATCGATTGCCATACCCATCTGGTCTACGCCGGCAATCGGGCCAACGAGTTCGAACTGCGCCTCAACGGTGCGACCTATGAGGACATTGCGCGAGCCGGTGGCGGCATCGCGGCAACTGTGAACGCCACACGCGCGGCAAGCGTCGCCGAACTCACCACGCAAACCGAACGGCGCTTGCGGCAGATGCTGGCCGAGGGCATTACGACCGTCGAAATTAAATCCGGCTATGGCCTCACGCTCGAGCACGAACGCAAATCGCTCGCAGTCGCGCGGCAACTGGCGCGCTCGCATGCGATTGACGTGCGCACCACGTTTCTCGGCTTGCACGCGGTGCCAAATGAGTTCGCTGGTCGCGCCGATGCTTACGTCGATGCCGTGATTGACATGCTGCCGGTACTGCACGCCGAAGGCTTGATCGACGCGGTCGATGCATTCTGCGAACGCATTGCCTTCACGACAGCGCAGGTTGAACGCGTGTTTCAGGTCGCGCGCAAACTCGGGCTGCCGGTCAAGTTGCACGCCGAACAACTGAGTGACTCGGGTGGCAGCGCGCTGGCGGCGCGCTACAACGCCCTCAGCTGCGATCATCTCGAATGGCTCACGCCGGCTGGCGCCGGCGCAATGGCGGCGGCGGGCAGTGTAGCGGTACTGCTGCCCGGCGCGTTCTATTTTTTGCGCGATACGCGTGTGCCGCCGATATCACTGCTGCGCGACAAGGGCATCGCGATGGCTGTGGCGACCGATTGCAACCCCGGCACTTCACCGTGTGCGTCGATGCTGCTAATGCTCAATATGGCGTGCACGTTGTTTGGCCTCACGCCCGAGGAAGCGCTAGCCGGCGTGACGCGCCACGCTGCTACCGCCTTGGGTCTCACCGATCGCGGCGTGCTGACTGCGGGCAAGCGCGCAGATTTTGTGTTGTGGGACGTCAAACATCCGGCTGAGTTGAGCTACGCGATGGGCGCGAATCCACGTGTTCAAACAGTATTCCAAGGACAACCCGCATGATTGACGAGTCGATCTATACGCTGAGGACTGGCAGCGTGCCGATGTTGGTGAGCATGCCGCATAGCGGTGTGCATATCCCGGTGGCGTTGCGGGACCGCTATCTGCCCCAGGCACTACTAGTCGAAGACACCGACTGGCATTTGTCGCGACTTTATGATTTTCTCGACGCATTAGGCGTCAGTGTGCTGACGCCACATACCTCGCGCTATGTGATTGATCTGAATCGGCCGCCTGACGATACGCCGATGTATCCGGGTGCGGCCAACACCGAACTCTGCCCGACTCGTTTTTTTAACGGAACGCCCTTGTATCAAGTCGGCGACGAGCCCACGGCGGAAGAGCGCGCTGAACGTCGCGACATCTATTGGCAGCCGTACCATCGCGCGTTGGCCGACGAACTTGCCCGCTTGAAGGCCACGCATGGCTACGCGTTGCTGTGGGACGCGCACAGCATCCGCTCGGAAATTCCATGGCTGTTCGAGGGCCGCTTACCGGATCTGTGCATCGGCACCGCGGGGGGCGCGAGTGCCGATGCCAGCATTACGCGCGCCGTGAGCGAGGCCTGCATCGCGTCGCCGGAATTTACCTCGGTGGTCAACGGACGCTTCAAAGGCGGCTACATCACGCGCACCTATGGCAGCCCGCAACATCACGTGCACGCCATCCAGTTGGAGATGTGTCAACGCACTTACATGCAGGAATCGCCACCTTATGCATACTACGAGCCACTGGCCGCACGTTTGCAGCCAGTGTTGCAACACATGATCGAAAGCGCACTGGAGGCTAGCGAGGATTTGTATGGAAAATGACCAGACGCAGTTTTTTGCAACGCAAGCATGGCTTGATGGCGCGTGGGTGACCGATGTGTTGCTCAGCGTCGGTGCCGACGGCACGTGGAATCGCGTGCAAGCCAACGTCGCGTTAGACCAATGTGCAGCGGCCACCCGCTTGGCAGGCTCGGTATTGCCCGGCGTGGTTAACGCGCACAGTCATGCCTTCCAGCGCGGCATCGCGGGCCTGACCGAGCATCGCGGCGCGGGAGCACCGGAGACCGATGACTTCTGGAGCTGGCGCGAGCGCATGTACGCGGCCGCCAACCGCATCACACCGGAACAGCTTGAGGTGGTGGCCGCGCACCTTTATGCTGAGTTGTTGATGGGCGGCTACACCCACGTCTGCGAATTCCAATATCTGCACCATCACCTCGATGGCAGCCAGTACGAAGACCCCACCGAAATGTCGATGGCTCTAGTGCGTGCCGCACGCAGCACAGGCATCGGTCTGACGCTATTGCCGACGCTTTACATGCGCTCCGGCTTTACGGCGATCGGCTCGCGCGATGACCAGCGGCGTTTTGTCTCTTCGCCGCTTAGCATCAGCCGCATCGTCGAATCGGTACGCCAGCAGACGGCGGGCGACCCGAACATTAACGTCGGCGTTGCGATACATTCATTGCGGGCGGTGAGCACGCCCGCGCTACGGGAGCTCGCCGAATTTGCAAAAAACGGCGGTCTACCGCTACATATTCATGTCGCCGAGCAGACCCGCGAGGTTGAAGAGTCCGTTGCCCACAGCGGCCTGCGACCGATTGAGTGGTTACTCGAACACGCCAACATTGATGAACGCTGGAATCTGGTGCACGCCACGCATGCCACGGCAGCCGAGCTCGCTGGCGTCAAAGCACGCGGCGCATCAATCGTGATTTGCCCTAGCACGGAAGCCAATTTGGGCGACGGCGTGTTCGACCTGCCCGCCTACGCGGCGCTCGGTGGCCGCTGGTCGATCGGTTCCGACAGCCACGTGACGCGCGCGTGGCCGGACGAGTTGCGTCTGCTCGAATATTCGCAACGTCTGAGGCTGCGTGAACGCAATGTGGCCGCGCGAATACTCGGCCACGAAAGCAGCGCGGGCGGCATGTTGCAGGCAGTGCTCGACGGCGGTTGTGCGGCGACGGGCCGCCCAATGCGAGGCATCGCCGTGGGACAGCGCGCGGATTTTGTCACGCTGGATGCAGAGTCAACAGCGCTGCTCGGCGTGCCATCGCAGCACACGCTGGACGCGCTGGTTTTTTCGGCTTCGAGCGCGACCATCGACGGCGTATATGTGGCAGGTCAGCGTCAGCTGCCAACGTTCAGTCCCGCGTTCAAAAGCACTATGCAGGAACTGTGGGGGCCGCGATCCGACGCCACTGGCGAGCAAACTCCTGGCGGAGGCGGAACGTGAGGCGGGGGTTCGGCGAACAGAACGGCTTCTGTTCGCTGCCGCCGAGCGCCCAAGAGCCTCAGGCTCGCGGGAGTGGCAGAGCAATACGGACGGCGGTTTCAAGAACCAAGTGCAACTGGGTTAAGTTTGCCAGCC
>JBCKPN010000121.1:0-4897 GCA_038901695.1 Usitatibacteraceae bacterium | reverse complement strand
CCTTGGCCAGCGCTTGGCCAGCGCTTGCGTTGGGCGCACAGAGGAGGTAATTGGGTCGTTACACGCGCGACATCCTGCTTCGGCCAGTGTCGATATTCCGCATCGTGCGACTATCGCGTCCATGACGGCCAATTGGCGCAGGGGGCGCCGAAGGGCGCGCACACGTCTATGCCATAATCCAACGGTTTAACGTTGAACCAAATAGATCGCGCGTGGTTCGAGTGGCGCGGGACCAATAACCAGAATTAGTCTGTGTGTTGAGCAGCGGCCACAAACTAGAAGGGACACTACGTCAGCCATGGTTTCTACGTCGGACAACCTAAACAATCTGGGTAAGCTCACGCCCGAGCAAAAACTCGCGGGCGATATGCTGCTGTTCTCCACCGGCCTGATGATGTTTGCATCGGTGCTCTGGCTGGCGGTTTACTGGAGTTTAGGGCAGCGTTTTTCGACCTCCATCCCGCTGATTTTTCAGGGGCTATCGACCTGCACCATCATTTTTTATCTGCGAACCCGCAAGCTCGGTATTTTCTGCCTGATGCAGCTTTCGTTGTTTCTGTTCACGCCGTTCGTCTTGCAGTGGACCATTGGCAACTTTGTCAACGCCAGCGGCGTGTCGCTGTGGGCGCTACTGGCGCCAGTGGGCGCGATCGTCATTCTCGGCACACGCGAATCTGTTCCGTGGTTTGTCGCCTACCTTTTCATGACCGCGCTCTCTGGCATGTTTGACTACGTGTTGTTGTACGACGCAAAACAGCTCGAAATGAAAACTGTCGCAGTGTTCTTCGTGCTCAACTTTGTGTCGATCTCGGCGATGGTCTATGTATTGCTGTGGTATTTCTCGCGGGAGAAAAACAAACTGCGACTTGCGGTAGAAGCCAAGAGTCAGGCTGTGTCGACGGAAAAAGAATTGTCGGATCGCTTGCTACTCAATATCCTGCCGACCAATATCGCCGACCGCCTCAAGCGCCAGGAAACCAATATCGCCGATGGCCACGCTGACGTGTCGGTGTTGTTCGCCGACTTGGTGAATTTCACGCATCTGACGGAAGAAATGTCACCCAATGAAACAGTACTGTTGTTGAACGACATGTTTTCCGAATTTGATTCGCTTGCGGAAAAACATGGCATCGAGAAGATCAAGACTATTGGCGACGCCTACATGGCGGCCGGCGGCCTGACGCATCATGCGACGCAGTATGTCGATGCCATGGCGACGCTGGCGTTGCAGATGCAGACGTTTGTATCGCGCTACACGGCACCCAACGGTGAGCGACTGGTACTGCGCGTGGGGATCGCGACCGGCCCCGTTGTCGCGGGCGTCATCGGGCGGCGCAAATTTAGCTATGACTTGTGGGGCGACACGGTCAACATCGCCAGCCGCATGTGCACTGAGGCGATGGCGGGTCATATTCAAGTCGACTCGGTCACCTTCCGCCGCTTGCACAACCGCTTCACCTTTGATGAGGCACACCAGATTCAGGTGAAGGGCAAGGGGCTGATGCAAGTCTACAATTTGCTCGGCAGGCTGGTTTCGAATGACGACACGGAAAATGTCATCCCCATCGCTGAAGGGCGCCATCGCACGTGAGTGTTGAATGGGGGAATAGCGGATATGCCACCCATGAGCAATGATGCTGCAACCGATGCGAGAGGACCAGAGTCACAGTCTCCGGTGCTGAATCGACGATTCCCAGGCGTGGCGTTGGTCCTGCAAGGTGGCGGCGCGCGTGCGGCCTACCAGGCCGGGGTACTCAAGGCGCTCTCCGAAATTCTCGATCATCCGACCGAAAATCCATTCCCGATTATCACTGGGACCTCGGCCGGCGCGATCAATGCCGCCGTGCTCGCCTCGTATGCGGGAAATTTCGCCGAGTCAGTGAAACGGCTTGAGGAAATCTGGTCCATGATCGAGCCGAGTCGGGTGTACCGCACAGACATTCTAGGCGTAGTCGCCTGCAGTGCGCGCTGGTTGTCGGCGTTTCTGTTCGGTGCCATCACCGGCAATCACCGGGTTTCGTTGTTCGACAATTCGCCGCTGCACGATTTTCTTGACGCGAGCATGGATGCGAAGCGCATTCAGGCAAATCTGGACAGCGGCGCACTGCGTGCATTGGCGATTACCGCGTCTGGCTACACGTCCGGTCAAAACTGCGCGTTTTTTCAGGCGGCACCCGATATTCAAGGTTGGAGACGCTCGCAACGCGTTGGCATCAAGGTCGCCGAAATCAAAGCCGAGCATTTGATGGCCTCGTCGGCGATACCGTTTGCGTTTCCGGCGGTCAAGATCAACCGTGAATATTTTGGTGATGGTTCGATTCGGCAGATGGCGCCGGTGAGTCCAGCGCTGCATCTCGGCGCATCGCGCATCTTTGTCATTGGCACCGCAAAACTGGTAAAGGACATGCCGTCGCGCGCGCGCAGCGATGTCTATCCATCGCTGGCGCAGATTGCCGGTCATGCCATGTCGTCGATATTTCTGGATTCATTGGCAATGGACCTAGAATTGTTGCAGCGTGTGAATTCGACCATTGCGCTAGTCGATCAGGAACGATTGAAAGCGTCAGGCATGCCGTTGCATCACGTCGACTTTTGCGTGGCTTGTCCGGACACGCCGCTCGAAGGGCTCGCGCACAAGCACGTTGGCAATTTGCCGGCCTCAATTCGCTTCTTGATGCGCTCGATCGGCGCCATGCGTGCAGGGGGCGCGGTGTTGGCGAGCTATTTGCTGTTCGATAAGCACTACTGTCGCGCGTTGATTGAGATGGGGTATCAAAACACGATTCAGCGCCGCGAAGAATTATCGTTTTTCTTTGACCCCGACGCGCGCCCCGTTCCCATCGAGATACCGATACCGAAGTTTCATCCGGATATCTCGCAGCAGTTTTCTGTCAAGTAGGTGCGCCGTGCGCACCATCGCCGAGTGTTGCGCAGCGTTGATGGCCGGCGCGACGCAGCCTAGGGCAGCAGAATTGGCGAGCCGAAGCGCTTGACCAGCCACTCGCGGATGGCCTCAACTTCCTGCCCGCACATCGAGTGTTGCATCGGGTATTCGCGCCAATCGACGGCATAGCCATGCGAGGCGAGTGTTGCCTTTGATGTTCTGGCGAGTGACAGCGGCACCACAGCATCCTCGGTACCGTGTGCCATCAGGATCGGGATGTTGGCGTTGGCCAGTGATTTTTCCGCACCGAGCGACTCGTTGAGCGTGAGGTAGGTAGACAATGCCAGGACGCCGCCTAGGCGTTGTGCAAACCGCAGACCGCATTGCAACGCAATGGCGCCGCCCTGCGAAAATCCGGCGAGGATGATTTTGTCGGCCGCGATGCCGCGGCTCACTTCGCGCTCAACCAGTGCGTTGATCGCGCGCTGTGATTCACGTATTCCCGCTTCGTCACCCCTGCGCTCGATTTCCGTCATCGAAATATCGTACCAGCCGGGCATGACGTGCCCACCGTTGATGGTGATCGGTCGCATTGGCGCTTGTGGAAAAATGAACCTGAGCGGCAGATCGTTACCGAGCGCAAGTTCTTTGACGATTGACACAAAGTCCCAGCAATCCGCACCGAGGCCGTGCATCCAGATGACCGTCCCCTCCGGGTCGGCACCAGTATTGAGTTCAAGATGTTCGATCAAATCCCCCATGTTTCATCACCGATTCAGGTTGGCGACGGCGCACGGATGGCCGACTTGGGGCGAAACGCCTTGATGACGCTATCGTTGGTTTCCATATACGGACCGCCGATGAGATCAATGCAGTAGGGGATGGCGGCAAAAATACCGACTTCGATGGGCATGCCGTTACTGTCTCTAAAGCCCTCAAGCGTTTCGCGAATCGACTTGGGTTGACCAGGTAAATTGATGATCAGACTCGACTTGCGAATCACTGCCGTTTGGCGTGACAGCACTGCCGTGGGTACAAAGCGCAGCGAAATCTGGCGCATGCGTTCGCCGAAACCAACCATGACACGATCGGCGACGGCGAGCGTCGCGTCGGGCGTGACGTCGCGTGGCGCGGGGCCGGTCCCGCCAGTGGTCAGAATCAAGGCGCAGTGTTCGACCTCAGTAAACTCGATCAGCGTTGACTCAATCAACGCACGTTCGTCGGGAATGACTCGGGAGACCACCTGCAACGTATTCTTCAGCGCACGACGCAACCATTCTTCGAGTGCAGGAAGCCCCTCGTCGCGGTATACGCCCGACGAGGCGCGGTCACTGACCGACAGCAGTCCGATTTTTACCGGGTCCAAACTCATACGGCGCTCGCCGCCTTTTCTGTGATTCGGCGCAGCAAAACCTGATAGAGCGCTCGAAAATATTTTGGTGGCTTGCGCTTCAAGTATTCATCGCTGGCGTTGGCGACCAGCACATTGAGTTCGTCGAGTTCGGTCGCGTCGGCACCGGGCATGATGTCGTTCTTGAACGCGCCGACTGCTGTTTGGTCGGCCAACAGGCGCGTGCGCCACTGCTCGGCGAGATGATGAAATGCGGTTTCTTTTTGCGACGGCGCTTTCAAGGCATCGAGTTTTTCGATGATTGGCGCAGCATCAATCTGGCGCATCAGTTTGCCAATATATTGCATCTGTCGACTCATGCCGCCGTGCTTGTTTGGGTTGATGCGCTTGGCATCGAGCAACGCATCGAGCAGGATTTCCGGCAGGTTGAATTTTTTCAGCATTTCTGGGGACAGCCGAACCAGCGCTTCGCCGACGGATTGCAGCGCCAGACTGCGACGTTTCATCTCGCTTTTGCTGATAGAATTTTTCTCTAGGTCTTCGTCCACGGTGCGGGTCTTGTTGGCGATTCTCTAAGCCGCGCGGGGCGTCGTGCGCGGTGTTGTGCATTGGAGCGCATGATACCTGACGACCTGTTGTGTTGGCCGATTGGCTCGAATCTC
>JBCKPN010000120.1:0-4905 GCA_038901695.1 Usitatibacteraceae bacterium | reverse complement strand
TCAGCGCATTTTGTCGATGCAACAGGATTGGCACCCGGCAACATTGCCAGCGCGCAGGACTTGGCATTGCTGGTTGCGGAAGCATCGAAGCATTTGCAAATTCGTGAGTTTTCGACCGCGCCCGAGTTGTTTGTCACCTTGCCCCATAGCAAGAGCGCCATCGGTTTTAACAACACCAATTCGCTGGTGAAGAGCCAAGGCTGGAACATCGGCGTGTCCAAAACCGGCTTCATTAACGAAGCGGGCAAATGCTTGGTGATGCAAGCAATCATCGGCAATAGTCCCGTGATTATCGTGTTGATGGATTCGTGGGGTCGATTGACGCGTGTTGGCGACGCCAATCGCATCAAGAGGTGGATTGAGTCGGGTCGCGTCGCGCTCGCTGCGCCGCTCGCGAGCTCATCAATGGTCACACCCACAGCCGCGCTGCTGAAGTCCGCAAAGGGCGTCTAGTCACTCGCGCCGCGCGCACTCGAATCGGTGGTCACGGTCGCAGTGCGCTAATATCGCTGACATGAAAGTCGGCCTGTTTGTCACCTGTCTTGTTGATCTCGTCCGCCCCAACATCGGATTGGCGGCGCTCAAATTGCTCGAGGACGCGGGCTGCACCGTCGTCGTTCCCGAGGGTCAAACTTGTTGCGGACAGCCCGGCTACAACTCCGGCGCGCGCGACATTGCCAAAACGCTCGCTCGCAAAGTGCTCGCCGAATTTCGCGACTGTGATTACGTGGTTGCGCCGTCCGGGTCGTGCTCGGGTCAGATCAAGGTGCATGCTGTCGAGGATTTATTCAAAGGTGAGTCCGAAGAAGCCGCGTTTCGTGAGCTTGCCGCGAAATGGTATGAGCTCTCCGATTTTCTGGTCAACGTGCTGAAGGTTGACGTCCAGCCGACGATATCCGCCACCGTGACCTATCACGATGCTTGCTCCGGTCTGCGTGAACTCAACATCAAATCACAGCCGCGCATGCTGCTTTCGGCAGCGGGCGCGACCATCAAGGAAATGGACGATTGCGAAAAGTGCTGCGGCTTTGGCGGCACGTTTTCCATCAAGCTCGGCGAAATCTCGACGCGCATGGCAGAAAACAAATGTGTGAATATCGCCGCCACTGGTGCCTCGATGGTGGTGGCGGGTGATCTTGGTTGTCTGTTGAATATCGAAGGGCGGCTGCGACGCAATGGTGATATGGACACGAAGGTCTATCACTTTGCGGAAGTCATCGCGGGCATGGCGAACTGAATTTTTTCCACAGATGAACACAGATAAACACAGATGTAGAGTCGTCGATATGCAACGACCGGTGCTGTTGGGCGCGTCGCGAGCGAAGCCTCACGGGGGCGAGGACGAATTTTCTTCTATCCGTGCTCATCTGTGTTCATCTGTGGATAAGCCGTTTTCTTTCTGAGCCAAGGCAATGCAAATCACCAGCATGCATTTCAAAGCCACCGCATCGGCCAAACTCAACGACGCGGTGTTGCAGGCTGCGCTGAAAAAATCCAAAGGCAAGTTTGTCGATGGTCGCGCCGCCGCGGTGGCCGAAGTAGATGTCTGGGAAAAAATTCGCACCCATGCGGCAGCGTTGCGAGATCGTGTTATCGACAACCTTGACGCCTACCTAATCGAGTTTGAAAAAAACGCCATCGCGCGCGGCGCGGTGGTGCACTGGGCGGAGACGGCGGAAGAGGCTAACGCGATCATTGTCAACATTGCGCGCGCTAACGCGGTGAAGCTAGTGACAAAATCCAAGTCGATGGTCAGCGAGGAAATTGCGCTTAACGATGCGCTCGAAGCCGTCGGCATCGAGGTCGTTGAAACCGACCTAGGTGAATACATCCTGCAATTGGCGCACGAGCCGCCGTCACACATCGTCGCGCCGGCTGTTCATAAGTCCAAAGAGCAGGTCGCCGATTTGTTTGTCGCCGCGCACCATCGGCCGCGCACGACCGACATCGCGGCGATGACGCGTGAAGCGCGCGAAGTGTTGCGTTTGAAATTCCTCAATGCCGATATGGGCGTCTCCGGTGCCAACTTTGTCATCGCCGAAACCGGTACAACACTAACCGTCACCAACGAAGGCAACGCCGATCTGGTGACCACGGTACCGCGCATTCACTGTGTGGTCACCGGAATCGAAAAAGTCATTGCGACACTGGAAGATTTCGCGACGCTGATTCGCTTGTTGCCACGCTCGGCCACTGGCCAGAGTGCCGCCAATTACCTGACCCTCACCACCGGAATCAAACACGCCGACGAACTCGATGGGCCGGAACAGATGCACATCGTATTGATCGACGCGGGCCGCACCAAACTGGTTGGCAGCGACATGAAAGACATGCTGCGTTGCATTCGCTGTGGCGCGTGCATGAATCATTGTCCGGTGTATCAAAACGTCGGCGGTCACGCCTATGGCTGGGTGTATCCGGGGCCGATGGGATCGGTGCTCACACCTACTTATGTCGGCATCGAGAATGCGGGCGATCTTCCCAATGCGGCGACGTTTTGCGGCGAGTGCCAAGTGGTCTGTCCGGTCAAGATTCCGCTGCCGGATTTGATGCGCAAATGGCGCGAGCGTCAGTTTGATCGTGCGTTGCGACCATTTGGCGAACGCTTTGCGATGGCGCTGTGGAGTGCGTTTGCGACACGACCGGCGTTGTATGCGTTTGGCAGCAAGATTGCGGCGCGCGTGGCGCATTGGTGGGGCGGCAAAGACGGTCGCATCACCAGGTTGCCGGGGCTCGACGGCTGGACCGATGGGCGCGATATGCCCGCACCTGCGGGCAAGACGTTTCGGGAGTTGTACGCCGCAACTAGGGCGAAATCCGGCAAGACGAAATCCCCATGAGTGCGCGCGACAACATCCTCGCCCGCATTCGTTCGCAGAGTGGCCGCAGCGGTGCGACCAGCGAGGCCGAACTGACCGCCGTGCGTGCACACATTGCACAGAGAATTCGTGGCCCGCTGCCCTCGATTGGCCGCGACGCGTCGCCTGATCGGTTTGTGCGGGAGAGTGAGCGGCTGCAATCGACGGTCGCTGAAATTGTGAATCGCGAAGACGTACCACAAGCGGTGGCGCGCTATTTGGAGCAAAACAGGCTGGAAAAGCGCGTGGTTGGCTGGCCTTCGCTTTCAACGCTCGATTGGTCGGCCGCTGGTGTCGCGTTCGATAACCGGCAGGCCAGCGGCGAAGACTTGGTGGGGATCACCGATTGTTTTTGCGGCATCGCCGAAACGGGCACCTTACTGCTACTGTCATCGCCGATCACGCCGAAGCTGCACGCGCTGTTGCCGGAAACGCATATTTGTGTGCTGTCGCGAGCGCGCATTGTGGCGAGCATGGAAGACGCGTTTCAATGGCTGCGTGAAGAACGCGGTGAACTGCCGCGGGCGACTTTTTTTGTCTCAGGTCCGTCACGTACTGCAGATATAGAGCAAACCATGGTGATCGGCGCACATGGCCCGTATCGTGTGCACGTCATTCTTGTTGCGTAACACTGCGTTGGAGAAAACCAGTTGAGCAAATCGAGTCGCTGGTCGTCGTTGCGTGTGTTGACAATCGGCACCACTTTTGGCGCGGCACTGGTGGCGCTACCAGCCACTGCGGTCGAGACCGTTGCCATCAACGGCGCGAGTCTCAGCCTTTGGTGGGTGCTGCCGTTTATGGGAATTTTGCTCTCGATCGCGCTGTGTCCACTCCTAACACCCGCGTTTTGGCACCATCATTTCGGCAAGGTGTCGCTGGGCTGGGCGCTGGCATTCTTGTTGCCGTTTGCGCTGACCTTCGGCGCGAGCCTCACCTGGCACGAGCTGCTGCACACGCTGTTGCTCGAATACATCCCATTCATCGTCCTGCTGCTGGCCTTGTTCACGGTGTCCGGCGGCATTTTTGTGCGCGGCAATCTGCATGGCACACCGGCCGTTAATACCGCATTGCTTGCGCTCGGCACCTTATTGGCAAGTGTCATGGGGACCACCGGTGCGGCCATGCTGTTGATACGCCCGCTGATTCGGGCGAACGACAACCGCCGTCATAACGTGCATGTCGTCGTATTTTTTATTTTTCTGGTCGGCAACATCGGTGGCTCGCTGACACCGCTCGGCGATCCGCCGCTGTTTCTGGGCTTTCTCAAGGGCGTCGATTTTTTTTGGACCACCAAGGCCATGTTGTTGCCGATGTTGTTTGCCAGCGGCCTGTTGCTGGCGCTGTTCTATGCCATCGATTACTTTTACTTCCATCATCGCGACGAGGCGCTGTCGCCAACAATGGATCCTACGCCTGACACCAAGTTGCGCATCGAAGGCGGCTTTAACTTTTTGCTGCTGGTCGCAGTCATCGGTGCGGTGCTGCTGTCGGGGTTTTGGAAGCCCGGGGTGACCTTCAACGTCATGGGGATTGCGCTGGAATTGCAGCACATCACACGAGATGCGCTGCTGCTGTTAATTACGGTTGTGTCGTGGAAGTTCACCGCGCGACGTGTACGCGAAGGCAACGCCTATTCGTGGGCGCCGATGGTCGAAGTGGCGAAGCTGTTCGCCAGCATTTTTGTGACCATCATTCCGGCCATCGCCATTTTGCGGGCGGGTTCAGGGGGGGCGATGGCAGCACTGGTGGCGTTGGTCACGGGAGCCAACGGCGAACCCAACAACGCCATGTATTTCTGGCTGACCGGCATGCTTTCGTCGTTCCTGGACAACGCGCCGACCTACCTCGTGTTCTTCAATCTGGCCGGGGGCGACGCGGTCACCTTGATGACGACCCTAAGCGGAACGCTGCTGGCGATTTCGTGCGGCGCGGTGTTCATGGGAGCCAACACTTATATTGGCAACGCGCCCAATTTCATGATTAAAGCGATCGCCGAAGACCGGGGCATCAAGATGCCCGGCTTCTTTGGCTACATGTTGTGGTCGGG
>JBCKPN010000119.1:0-5057 GCA_038901695.1 Usitatibacteraceae bacterium | reverse complement strand
ACAGTACACGTAGCCCGGAAGGAGCGTAGCGTATTCCGGGTACTCCGGTGCGTAACGACCACCCCGGAATACGCTACGCTGCTTCCGGGCTACGGTAAGACTCCTCCCTTCGAAAAAGAGTCTGTGCAGTCAGTCGACGGGCTGGAAGGGCGGTTCTTCTATTGCAGTTGTTGTCCCAGAAAACTGAAAATCGAATAAGTCACAAACAGAATGAAGCACTACACTGATATGTAGTCAGCACGTGCGTGTGGGCTCGCGGCGTGAGGAGCTCTGTATAATCTTGCATGGCGTGGTGGTGTTTGGCATCGCCACTCAATGCCGGCGCAGAAATGCAAACTACCCGCCGGCCTCCCATCATTTCTTCGTTTACACATGACTTCAACGTCCGCCGCCGCCAACCCCCACGCAGCGGTGCCGATCGTGCTCCGCGGGTCGTTGGCATTGTCGCCGTTTCGAGTGCAAAAATTACTCGACACATTGCGCGCAGCCGGGCTTGCGTTAGAAGGCGCGTCCGCCGAATTTGTGCATTTTGTCGCGACAACCCGTGTCCTCGAACCAAAAGAGCGTACGGTGCTTGCACAGTTGCTGACCTACGGCGACGCCGGGTCTGAGCATTTCAGTCCATCGGTCGTCGTCGTTCCGCGACAGGGCACGGTATCACCCTGGGCGTCGAAAGCGACCAACATCGCGCAAAACTGCGGGCTCGATGTGATCACGCGCATCGAGCGTGGAACCGCGTACGCCATCCCCGGATGGGAAACGCTGTCAGATCGACAGCGACAGCGCGCATGGACTTGTTTGCACGATCCGATGACCGAGCAAGTGTGCGCTCCGGATTTCGATTGCCGCGTGCTGTTTGACACACAAGCACCCGCGGCACTCTCGATCGTTGATGTGCTGATCGAAGGCAAGTCTGGTCTGCTGGCTGCGAATATTTCGATGGGACTCGCTCTGTCGGACGATGAAATCGACTACTTGTATGACTACTATTGCAAGATCGAACGCAATCCGACCGATGTCGAACTGATGATGTTTGCTCAGGCGAATTCGGAACATTGCCGGCACAAGATCTTTAACGCCAGCTGGACCATCGATGGTGTCGAAAAGCAGCAGAGCCTGTTCGCGATGATTCGCAATACGCATCGCGTTTCGCCGCAGGGAACGGTCCTCGCCTATTCGGATAATTCGGCGGTGATGACGGGCAGGCGCATTGATCGGTTTTACCCTGGCGCGGATCATCACTACGGATTTTGCGAAGACGAAACGCACATTTTGATGAAGGTCGAAACGCACAATCACCCCACCGCCATTGCGCCGTGGCCGGGGGCTGCCACCGGTGCCGGTGGCGAGATTCGCGATGAGGGTGCTACCGGCGTCGGCGCGAAGCCGAAAGCCGGACTGACCGGATTTTCCGTGTCCAATCTGCACATCCCGGGTTATACGCATGCTTGGGAAACGCCGTATGGCAAGCCAACACGAGTCGCCTCGCCGCTTGCCATCATGATCGAAGGGCCGATCGGTAGTGCCGCCTTCAACAATGAATTCGGGCGCATCAATTTGTGCGGTTATTTTCGGACCTACGAGCAGTGTTTAAACGGCGTGGTACGCGGATACCACAAGCCGATCATGATCGCCGGTGGCTACGGCAATATCTCGGCGGCACACACGCATAAAAAACCATTGTCGGCCGGCGCGTTGTTCATTCAGCTCGGTGGTCCCGGTATGCGCATCGGGCTGGGTGGTGGCGCCGCATCATCGGTATCTGCAGGCACCAATACAGAAGCGCTTGATTTTGATTCGGTGCAGCGCGCCAATGCGGAAATGCAGCGGCGCTGCCAAGAAGTCATCGACGCGTGTTGGCAAATGGGAGCCGACAATCCTATCCTGTCGATTCACGACGTTGGCGCAGGCGGCATCTCCAATGCGCTACCCGAGCTTGCACACTCGGGCGGCGTCGGTGCGACGTTTGAATTGAGAAACGTTCCCACCCTCGAACCCGGTATGAGCCCTCGCGAGATCTGGTCCAACGAGTCGCAGGAGCGCTATGTATTGGCCATCGCACCGGTATCGCTGCCGTTGATGGCGACAGTCTGTGCGCGCGAGCGTTGTCCATTCGCCGTCGTCGGACACGCCACCGGGGATCAGTTGTTGCGCGTAGAGGACAGTTTGTTCGGCAACACGCCGGTGGCGATGGACATGGACGTGCTGCTTGGCAAACCGCCAAGAATGCACCGTCACGTCGCGTCTGTTCCCACACCGATCGAGGCATTTGCGATAGATGACGTCGTGCTAGGCGAGGCGATCTATCGCGTACTGCAGCTACCTGCCGTCGCCGACAAGTCGTTTTTGATTACGATTGGCGACCGCTCCGTTGGTGGGCTGACCGCGCGCGACCAATTTGTCGGACCGTGGCAGGTGCCAGTTGCCGATTGTGCGGTCACGTTGATGGGATTCAATACGCTGCAAGGTGAGGCGATGGCGATGGGCGAACGCTCTCCGATCGCCTCAATTGACGCCGCGGCATCCGGAAGAATGGCGGTCGCCGAGGCGATAACCAACCTCGCCGCGGCCGATGTGGCGCGCATTGAAGACATCAAACTGTCTGCCAATTGGATGGCGGCGGCGGGATACCCGGGCGAGGATGCGCGCCTGTTTGCCGCTGTTGAAGCGATTGGGATGGATCTGTGTCCCAAGTTGGGTATTGGTATTCCGGTCGGCAAAGATTCCTTGTCGATGCAGACTTCCTGGAACGAGGCGGGCACCCGCAAGCAGGTTGTGTCGCCGGTTTCCCTCGTCATCTCAGCATTTGCCACGGTGAACGATGCAACCCGCACGCTCACTCCGTTGCTGTCCGACGAGTCGGACACCGAGTTGTTGCTCATTGATCTCGGGCAGGGCCGCAACCGATTGGGTGGTTCGGCACTCGCACAAGTTTTTTCAGCGGCTGGCGGCGAGCCGCCCGACGTGGACGACGCCGAAATGCTCAAGCAGTTTTTCGCGGTCACGCGGCAACTGGCGCAGGACAATCGCATCCTCGCCTACCATGATCGATCCGATGGGGGGCTGCTCGCGTGCGTGGCTGAAATGATGTTTGCATCACACCGCGGTGTGTCGTTATATCTCGATGCGCTGACTTTTGGCGATCGCGAGTCGGATGTCGACGACTACGACACAACCGCAACATCGGAAAAACTCGCACTCAACGCAAATGTGTTGCGCTCACTGTTCAATGAAGAACTCGGCGCTGTGGTACAGATTCGCCGCGCAGATCGTGACGTTGTCATGCAGACCTTGCGTGCGGCCGGCCTCGGCGCGGTGGCCCATGTGATTGGTCACCCGAATCAGACCGACGAGTTGCGCATTAATTGCGGTGCGAAGGCACTACTGGTGGCGACACGAACCGAATTGCAGCGTGCGTGGAGCAAGACCAGCGCTCTAATTCAATCGCTGCGCGACAACCCGACAACGTCGAACCAGGAGTACCGTCGTCTCGAGGACAACAATGACTCAGGATTGTTCGCTCGGCTGACGTTCGATCCGCACGAGGATGTCAGCGCACCCTTTGTTGGTCTGGCCGTAAAGCCGCGGGTCGCGATATTGCGCGAGCAGGGAGTTAACGGACAAGTCGAGATGGCGCACGCATTTAGCCGGGCCGGATTTTTGGCGGTAGACGTCCACATGAGCGACGTAATCGAGGGGCGCGTGTCGCTGAAGGCGTTCCAAGGTTTAGCCGCGTGCGGCGGTTTTTCGTATGGTGACGTGCTTGGCGCAGGCGAGGGGTGGGCAAAATCCATACTCTTCAATGCGCGGGCAAGGGATGATTTTGCGGCGTTTTTTTCCCGCGACGACTCGCTGGCCATCGGCGTCTGCAACGGCTGCCAAATGATGTCAAACCTCGCACAAATGATTCCCGGCGCTGAGAATTGGCCGCATTTCGCGCGCAACACAAGTGAACAATACGAAGCGCGAACGGTGATGCTCGAAGTGCGCGCTTCGCCGTCCATTTTCTTCGCCGACATGACGGGTTCAATGATTCCAGTGCCGACGGCGCATGGCGAAGGCAGGGCGGTGTATCGCGATCAGGCGCACCAAGAAGCAGCGCGGTGGTTGTGTGCTGCCCGATTCGTCGACTACCGGGGCGATGCCACCGAGTGCTTTCCGGCGAATCCAAACGGGTCAGCCGAAGGGATGACTGCATTCACCACGCCGGACGGTCGTTTCACGATCATGATGCCGCACCCGGAACGCGCCGTGTTGTCGGCGAACTTGTCGTGGCGACCAAACACCTGGCCGACTCAGGACCTGCATTCCCGTCCGGCAGCAAGCCCTTGGCTACGGATGTTTCACAACGCGCGGCGCTGGGTCGGCTAGCCTGCATATTTCACGGGGACGCGTTCGAGAGTGGGTGGATGGGCGTGGGGATTTTCGTTTGACTGACCGAGTGGTATCGGGATACCACGAGGGAAGAGAGCGGAAAGACGCATGTCCAGCCGCCCGCTATCGAGCGCGTAGGCTCGGCGCTGAGCAGAGGACAAATCGGATTTCTCAAGGCGGGGTCTTTCATCGCGGAAACGGCATTGAACGGGGCCGACCCGTGAAATATGCAGGCTAGACAATCGCGGCTGCGCGGCGATGGGCGCGAACTAACTTTCGAAACGCGCGCCGTACGCTCTCGCATACTGCTCTTCGCCATACTCGAAGTGGCAATCGGGTGATTCCCCGAGGTAGGTTGATTCCACAGTGACTTTGACGTAGCGATCGAGCTTTTGCCAGATTGCATAGGTCAAGGCATGCGCAATATCGGCCGGTCGCTCGTCGAGCCTGAGTTCGTGCTCGGCGATGAGCGTCAGCACGATCGCCTCGCCGTATTCATTGCCAATGGCGAAATTCTCGACCTCTTCGGGCTTGGTCCACACCTCCGTAAAAGCGGCCACGACGTGGGCAACTTCTCGGGGCAGCAGACGCGAAATGGAGGCCTCGATCCGGTAGTGGTTGCCGACCTTGGCGAATTGCACTTTGATGGGCGCTAGCGGCTGTGTCATGTGCACAAGTTACGT
>JBCKPN010000118.1:0-5216 GCA_038901695.1 Usitatibacteraceae bacterium | reverse complement strand
ACGTCAAATATGACTGCGGCAAAGGTGCTCGGGCTGATGATGGCCGGAGCGTGGCTGGTCACGCCCATCGAAGGCGTGGCAGATATCTATTCGTTCAAGGACGACAGCGGCGTTACTCACTTTTCCAACCTGCCGCATCTGGATAAACGCTACAAGCTGGTGTACAGAATTCCCAATTCGTGGAAAGCACGACCCAACGCGTGGAACCCTAATTTTCCGAAGTCCATTGATATCGGAAAACTGGTGCCGATTATCGATAACGCGGCGCGCACTCATGGCGTCGATCCACGGCTGGTGCACGCGGTGATTCGCGCCGAATCCGGTTACAACGAGCGAGCGCAGTCGAACAAAGGCGCGCTCGGATTGATGCAACTGATTCCCGCCACGGCGGAGCGCATGGGGGTCAAGAATGTGTTTGACCCTGTCGACAACATTTTCGGTGGGACGCGCTATTTGAGCCTGCTGATCAAGATGTTTAACGGCGACGTTGAGCTTGCGCTGGCCGGATACAACGCAGGCGAGCAAGCGGTAATACGGCACGGCAACCGCATCCCGCCGTTTGCTGAAACACTGGCCTATGTGCCCAAGGTGCTGTCGTTCTACCGCAGTGCGGAGCTCAACCGTTTCATTTCTCAGCCGCTACCGCCAACGGTGGTCGCCGCACCCGCACCCGCATCCGCATCCGCATCCGCATCCGCACTCGCACCGCGGGCAAGCGTTCGGTGAACGGCTAGCCTGCATATTTCACGGGTCGGCCCGCTCACGTCAATTTCCGCCATGAAGAAGAGCCTCACATGTGAATTCCATTTTGGTCTTCGATCAGCGCTGGGCCTACGCGCTCGATAGCGGGCGGCTGTGCATGCACTTTTCCGCTCTCTTCGTCCTGAATATCTCGATATTCACTCCTCAGTCGAACGAAAAATTGCACGCCCATCCACCCACTCTCGAACGCGTCCCCATGAAATATTCAGGCTAGACGAGCACCAGATTGTCACGGTGAATCAACTCTGCCTCGGCGATGTAGCCGAGCATAGGTTCGATTTCGCGGGTTGATTTGCGCGCGATTTTGCGCGCCTCAGCCGCGCTGTAATTGCACAGACCCCGCGCGATTTCGCGACCGTCAGGATCAATCGCGCTGACGACGTCGCCGCGCGCAAAATCACCGGCGACGGCGATGACGCCAATCGGCAACAGCGACTTGCCGCCGACAACCAGCGCGTTTGCTGCGCCCGCATCGATCGTTAAGGTGCCGACCGTTTTGAGGTGACCGGCGAGCCACATTTTGCGCGCCTGGAGCGCCGTTCGATTGGCTGCGAGTCGCGTGCCGATTGGCTCGCCGTCAACAATGGCGCGAAGGACGTTGGCGCGACGACCATGCGCGATCACGGTCGTTGCGCCCGATAGCGCCGCTTTTTTTGCGGCGAGGATCTTGGTCAGCATGCCGCCACGACCGATTGATGAGCTCGCCCCGCCGGCCATTTTTTCCAACGCCGCATCGCCCGCTGTGCCGTGGCCGACGAGAGTTGCACTCGCGTCTCGCGTTGGGTCGGCGGTGTAGAGACCCTGTTGGTCCGTGAGAATTACCAGTAGATCCGCCTCGACCAAATTGGCGACCAGCGCCGCCAACGTATCGTTGTCGCCGAATTTAATTTCATCCGTGACGACCGTGTCGTTTTCATTGATCACTGGTACCACACCGAGCTCGAGCAAGGTGGTCAGCGTCGAGCGTGCGTTCAGGTAGCGCGTGCGATCGGCCAGATCGTCGTGCGTCAATAAAACTTGGGCGGTGGCGAGTTGATGATCGCGAAACGCCGCTTCGTAGACTTGCACTAGACCCATTTGACCGACGGCGGCAGCAGCTTGCAGCTTATTGACTTCGTGTGGCCGATCCTTCCAACCGAGTCGTTTCATGCCTTCGGCGATAGCGCCTGATGACACTAGCACGACCTGATGCTGGTGCTGACGTAGTGCCGCGATTTGTTGCGCCCAATCGGCGATTAACGCGTGATCGACCCCTACGCCGTGATTCGTGATCAGTGTCGAACCGATTTTGACAATGACACGCATGCCGTGCGCTCAGGCGGCGTCTGCGATCGCGACCGCGGCGCGCTGCCGGTCGATGTGCGCCATGATGGCGAACACGACTTCGCGGCAGCCGTCATTTTTCATTGCCGAAATGGTGAAGCTGGGATCCTTCCACTTGAGTCCCTTGATGATGGCCTTGCTGCGTTTGTCCGCTTCTTGTTCGTCGAGCAGATCCGCCTTATTCAGAATCAGCCAGCGCGATTTATCAAACAGCGACGCGTCATATTTTTTGAGTTCGTTGATGATCGCTTTCGCCTCTTTGACCGGATCCGTAGCATCATCAAACGGTGCGATGTCCACCAGATGCAACAGCAAATGAGTGCGTTGCAAATGCTTCAAAAATTGGTGTCCTAGTCCGGCACCTTCCGCCGCGCCCTCGATGAGGCCCGGTACGTCGGCAATCACAAAGCTGCGATTGTCATCGACGCGCACGACACCGAGATTCGGATGTAAGGTGGTGAACGGATAGTCGGCGACTTTCGGTCGCGCCGCCGACACTGCGCGGATGAAGGTCGACTTGCCGGCGTTGGGCATGCCAAGCAAGCCGACATCGGCCAGCACCTTCAACTCAAAATGAATATCCTTGACCTCACCCTCGGTGCCCTTGGTGAATTGGCGTGGCGCACGGTTGGTCGAACTCTTGAAATTGATGTTGCCGAGCCCACCGCGACCGCCCTCGGCGATCATCACGCGCTGTTTGTCGTGCGTGAGGTCGGCGAGGATCTCGCCGGTGCCGAGGTCCTTGATCACGGTTCCGACGGGAACGCGCAGCGTGATGTCGTCCGCGCCGGCACCGTTGCAATCGGCACCGCGCCCCGAGGCGCCGTCTTTGGCGCGGAAAATGCGCGCGAAGCGATAGTCGACCAGCGTATTGATATTGCAGTTGGCGATGACGTAGATCGAGCCGCCCCGTCCGCCGTCGCCGCCGTCGGGTCCACCGAAGGCGATGTATTTCTCGCGACGCATTGAGGCCGAGCCGTTGCCGCCCTTGCCTGCGTGTACTTCAATACGCGCTTCGTCGATGAATTTCATGAAAGTATTCTTCTACAAGATGCGGAAAAAGAAAAAGCCCCAGAGACTGCTCTCTGGGGCTTTCCTTTGCAGAATCGCCTGAGACGTTAAGCCGGCTGTGCTGCTGCCTGCGCAGTTACCTTGACGGCTGGCTCAATGGAAATCGTACGGTTGCGTCTGACGCCCTTGACCGCAAATTTCACTTTGCCGGTTTTGAGCGCAAACAGCGTGTGATCCTTGCCCATGCCGACGTTGTCGCCCGCGTGGAACTCGGTGCCGCGCTGACGCACAATGATGGTGCCAGCGTTGATCAATTCGCCGCCGTAGGCCTTGACGCCCAGACGTTTGGATTCGGAATCGCGGCCGTTGCGTGAACTACCGCCTGCTTTTTTATGTGCCATGACCTGACCCCTTAGACCTTAATCTCACCGATCTGAATCTCGGTGTAGTTTTGACGATGGCCCTGGTGCTTCTGGTAGTGCTTGCGACGGCGCATCTTGAAAATCCGTACCTTGTCGGCACGACCCTGTGAAATAACGGTGGCCGTGACGGCAGCGCCTGCGATCATTGGTTGGCCAATGGTAACGGTCTCGCCGTTACCGAGCATCAACACCTGATCCAACACGATCTGCGCGCCCACGTCTGCCGGTATCTGTTCTACTTTAATTTTTTCACCAGCGGCAACGCGATACTGCTTGCCCCCGGTTTTTATGACCGCATACATGGTTAAACTCCAAAAGTTGTTTGACTCTGTCTGCGGTCTTGCCCGCGACCAAAAACACCAATCGCAAGCGCCCGACAGAACTCAGTATTATACGTGGCCAGCGATGCGGCGTCAAACCGGTTTTTGACGTCAAAACAGGGGCTTAGCGCAGACTTGTCGCTCGCCAGACCCGCCAAAATAGCGCCACTCCGATGAACCAGCCGCAAAATCCCATCAAACTCGACAATATTCGCCGCGTCATCGACGCCGACATGGCTGCGGTCGACAGCGTGATTCGCCGTCGCCTCGCCTCAGACGTGGTGCTGATTAACCAGATTTCCAACTACATCATCGGCTCTGGCGGCAAGCGCTTGCGACCGGTGGCGATGTTGCTGACGGCGGGTCATTTTGGGGCCAAGCCGGATCACGCCAGAGAAATGGCGGCGGTCATCGAGTTCATCCACACCGCGACGCTGTTGCACGACGATGTCGTCGACGAATCATCCCTGCGACGCGGTCGCCAAACCGCCAGCGCCTTGTTCGGCAACGCCGCGGCAGTACTGGTTGGCGACTTCCTGTACTCGCGTGCGTTCCAGATGATGGTCGAGGTCGGCTCGATGCGGGTCATGGAAGTCATGGCCGAGGCGACCAACATCATCGCCGAAGGCGAGGTCTTGCAGTTGCTCAACGTCGGCGATCCGGATACGGACGAAGAAAAGTATTTGCGCGTGGTGCGGTACAAGACCGCAAAGCTGTTCGAGGCAGCGACACGCGTGGGTGCCATTTTGGGCGGCGCAAGTGCGACCGAAGAGCGCGCGCTCGCCGATTACGGCATGCATCTGGGCACGGCTTTTCAACTCATCGACGACGTGCTCGACTATTCGGGCGATGCCGCCGAGACAGGCAAGCATTTGGGCGACGATTTGGCCGAAGGCAAGCCGACCCTGCCGCTGATTTACGCGATTCGCAACGGCGACGACAGCGAACGGCAGATCGTGCGCGAGGCGATTGCCAATGGTGATCGCCGCAATATGGTCGCCGTTATCGCCGCCATTCGCGCTACCGGCGCGATCGACTACGCGCGGGCGGTGGCGCAGCGCGAGGCCGACACGGCGCGCACGGCGCTATCGCTGCTGCGCGATTCGCCGCACAAGGCGGCTCTGCTAGAATTGGCGTTGTTTGCAGTAGAAAGGCGTTTTTAGTCGCAATTGGCGACAGGTGTGTGCATTCGTCTGAAAATTCTGGTTGCCTCGAGCGCTAGGCGACTGCGAACAATACTTGAGCGACCGGTTCGTCGGCATCGGAAAAGGCGCTGTAGCGGGCGCGAATCCCACCAGCGTGCGACATCCGAAGCGCGAACCTAGGTCGTTGATCGGGGTGTAGCTTAGCCTGGTAGAGCGCTACGTTCGGGACGTAG
>JBCKPN010000117.1:0-5263 GCA_038901695.1 Usitatibacteraceae bacterium | reverse complement strand
AGTCGCCGAGGATATTGATCGACAGCACCAAAATCACCAGCATCAATCCGGGAAACACGGTAATCCACCATTCGCCGGAAAACAGGAAATCGTTGCCGATGCGAATTAACGTGCCAAGTGACGGCTGCGTCGGCGGTACGCCCACGCCCAAAAACGACAGCGTTGCTTCGGTGATGATGGCCGAGCCGACGTGAAGCGTGGCCAGCACCAGCACCGGCCCCATCACGTTCGGCAACACGTGCGAGAACATGATGGCCAAGGGCTTTCTGCCAATCACGCGCGCGGCCTGCACATACTCCTTGTTGCGCTCGACCAGTGTCGAGCCGCGCACGGTGCGCGCGTATTGCACCCAGCCGGATGCGGCGATGGCGAAGATCAGCACATAGACCGCGACATCATCGTGACTATCCTTGCCCATCACCACGCGCGCCACGCCGTCGATTAACAGCGCAATCAGAATTGCTGGAAACGACAACTGCACGTCGGCCACGCGCATGATGAACGAATCGAGCGCACCACCCACGTAACCGGAGATGAGTCCCAAGGTAATGCCAATGACCATCGATAACGCCACCGCGCAAATACCGACCGTGAGGGAGACGCGCGAGCCGTGCATGATGGTCGAGAGTACGTCGCGGCCCTGATCGTCGGTGCCGAGAAAAAACTGCGCCTTGCCGAGGTCTGTCCACGCCGGCGGCGTAAACGCATCGAGCAGATTGAGCGTCTTCAAGTCGAACGGGTTGTGCGGCGCGAGGATCGGAGCGAACGCGGCACCGAGAATACAAATGAGCGATGCGGCGGCGGCGACCATCACCAACGGATGTTGTTTGAAGCTGTACCAAAGATCGCTGTCGCGCATGCGTTTGAACGTGTCATTCATCTCAGTGTCCCCCGCCAGAACTCGCGCGCTCGACACGAAGCCGCGGATCGACCACAAAGTACAACAAATCAACGATCAGATTGACCACCACGAAAATAAAGCCGATCAAGCAAAGATAGGCCGCCATCACCGGAATATCGGCGAACTGCACCGCCTGAATAAACAACAATCCCATGCCAGGCCACTGAAACACCGTTTCGGTAATGATGGCAAAAGCGATGATGGCACCCAGCTGCAAACCGGTAATCGTAATCACCGGTACCAGCGTGTTTTTCAGCGCGTGGCCGAAGTGCACCGCGTTGTTGGTCAGGCCGCGTGCCCGCGCAAACTTGATGTAATCGGTGCGCAACACTTCGAGCATCTCGGCGCGCACCAGTCGCATGATGAGGGTGATAGGGTAAAACCCCAGCGTAATTGCCGGCAGGATGATGGCTTTCAAGCCTTCGGTGGTCAAAAAGCCCGTGGTCCACAACCCGATGCGCGTGGTTTCGCCGCGACCAAACGACGGCAGCCAGCCGAGCCACACGGCAAAAATCAGAATCAGAAAAATACCAATCAGGAAGTTGGGCAGCGACACGCCGACCAAGGAGCCGGTGAGCAACACTTTGGACGTCCATTTGTTGCGCTGCAATGCGGTGTAGACGCCCATCGGAATGCCGAGCAGCAGACCGAACACGGCAGCAGTCATGGCGAGCTCTAGCGTCGCAGGCAGTCGTTCGATGAGCAGCTGCGAGACTGGGCGGCCTAGGCGCAGCGAGATGCCGAAGTTACCTTGCATCGCATTACCCAGGAAGGTGACGAACTGCACGTAGAAAGGTTGATCGAGGCCAAGCGCTTGGCGTACTTCTTCACGGTCAGCTTGCGTCGCTTCGGGTGGCAACATCAACGACACCGGGTCGCCGACAAAATTGAACAGTGAAAACGCGATAAAGCCGACCGTCAGCATGACCAGAATGCTTTGGAACAATCGTCTGATGATGAATGCAAGCATGAGTTACCTCAGGGACTACTTGATGTTGAAGCGAAAGAAATACGGAACCGCATTCGGTGGAAATATCGCCGAGACGTTCGAGCCAGGTTTGGCACTCATGGCCCACGGAATGATTTGGCGATGCAAGGTGACAATCGGCAGCTCGCGATTGATGAGCATGAGGGCGTCGCGAATGGTGGCGTCGCGCTTTTTCATGTCTGGCTCGACCTTGAATTGTGCAATCAGTTGGTCGAGGGCAGGATTGGAATACCGCCCGTAGTTGCCGTCGCCGCTGATGCTGCCCGGCCCGGTATAGGAGTGGAGAAGGCTTTGCAAGGTGTACAGCGAGTCGGCGGTCGGTGACGCCCAGCTCAATAAATAAAAGCTGGTGTCTGCGCGTTGCAACTTCGGAAAGTAATTCGGAATTTGCACAATGTTGGGCGTTACGCGAATGCCGATTTGGCTGAGCATGGTCGCCACTGCCGGGCAAATATCCGATGCCGGTTGATTCGCGCCACAGTCAAGCGTGACGGAAAACCCGTTTGGGTAGCCCGCCTCGGCCAACAGCCGCTTGGCACGCGCCTGATCGAGTGGCAAGCGTTTGTCCGCGTCGGCTGAATAACCCTGATCGAATCTGGTCATGATGGTGCCGGTTGGCTCGGACAGGCCGCGCATCACTTTGCTGCGAATCGCCTCAACATCGATCGCATGCGCGACCGCTTGGCGCACGCGAATATCCTTCCACGGGTTCTTGCCCTTGACGTCCGAATACAGTAATTCATCGCGCTGCATATCGAACACCAGATACTGAATGCGGTTTTCCTGGCCTTCGATGACCTTGATTTTCGGGTCGGCGCGAAGGCGCGGCACATCCTGCGTCGGTGGATCGTTGACGAACTGCACTTCGCCAGTGATCAATGCCGCCAAGCGCGTCGGGCGCGACGTAATCGGCAACAGCGTGACTTCGGTGACGTTGCCGCGCTCGGGCGAGGCGCGGTTCCACCAGTGCTTATTTTCGACCAGCACCGTACGCACGTCCGGCTGGCGTTCTTTGACCTCGAACGGACCGGTGCCATTGGTGTGGCGCGCGGCATAGGTATCTTCTTTGTCTTTGTAGTTCTGCGGCGTTTGCGCGCGATGCTTAATCGCCCAGGTACGATTCATGATGCGCAAATACATCAGATGATTGAGTAACACTGGGTTGGGTTCCTTCATGATGAACTCAACCGTGAGATCGTCGATCCGGCGCGCGCGTTCGACGCCTTGCACCGCGACTTTTAGCTGCGACAGCGGGTGCTGCGCGCGCTCAACGGAGAACACCACATCGTCAGCGGTAAACGGCGCGCCGTCGTGGAATTTGACGCCAGCGCGTAATTTGAAGCGCCAGGTGAGCGCGTCCGGCTGCGTCCACGATGTCGCAAGCCAGGGCACCAACTTGAAGTCCTTATCGCGCCCGACCAAGCCCTCGTAGACGTTGGACAGTAAGCGATTGGTGACGGCGAGGTTGGCCGAGTGCGGGTCGAGCGTTTGTGGCTCGTCCTGGGTCGCGTAACGCAACGACTTGCCCGATGCGTTCGCCATGACGCTGATCGCGGCAAGCGTGAGGAGGACGGCGGTGGTCAGGGAGCGAAGCGACATGAAGATATAAATGCTTTGGAACAATCGTCTGATGATGAATGCAAGCATGAGTTATCTCAAGGACTACTTGATGTTGAAGCGAAAGAAATACGGAACTGCGTTGGGCGGGAAAATTGCCGAGACGTTCGAGCCGGGTTTGGCACTCATGGCCCACGGAATAATCAGGCGATGCAGCGTCACAATCGGCAGCTCGCGATTGATCAGCAGTAGCGCGTCGCGAATGGTGGCGTCGCGCTTTTTCATGTCTGGCTCGACCTTGAATTGTGCAATCAGTTGGTCGAGGGCAGGATTGGAATACCGCCCATAGTTGCCGTCGCCGCCGACGCTGCCCGGCCCGGTATAGGAGTGGAGCATGCCTTGCAAGGTGAACAGCGAGTCGGCGGTCGGCGAGGCCCAGCTCAACAAATAAAAACTGGTGTCCGCGCGTTGCAATTTCGGAAAGAAGTTTGAAAACTGTACGATGTTTGACGTCACGCGAATGCCGATTTGGCTGAGCATGGTCGCCACTGCCGGGCAAATATCCGATGCCGGTTGAGTCCCGCTACAGTCGAGCGTGACGGAAAAACCATTCGGATAACCCGCCTCGGCCAACAGCCGCTTGGCACGCGCCTGATCGAGTGGCAAGCGTTTGTCAGCATCCGCCGAATAGCCCTGATCGAATTTGGTCATGATGGTGCCGGCTGGCTCGGACATGCCGCGCATCACCTTGCTGCGAATCGCCTCAACATCGATCGCATGCGCGACGGCTTGGCGCACGCGAATATCCTTCCACGGGTTCTTGCCCTTGACGTCCGAATACAGTAATTCATCGCGCTGCATATCGAACGCCAGATACTGAATGCGGTTTTCCTGGCCTTCGATGACCTTGATTTTCGGGTCGGCGCGAAGGCGCGGCACATCCTGCGTCGGCGGATCGTTGACGAACTGTACTTCGCCAGTGATCAATGCCGCCAAGCGCGTCGGGCGCGACGAAATCGGCAACAGCGTGACTTCGGTGACGTTGCCGCGCTCGGGCGAGGTGCGGTTCCACCAGTGCTTATTTTCGACCAGCACCGTGCGCACGTCCGGCTGGCGTTCTTTGACCTCGAACGGGCCGGTGCCATTGGTGTGGCGCGCCGCGTAGGTATCTTCATTGTCTTTGTAGTTCTGCGGCGTTTGCGCGCGATGCTTAATCGCCCAGGTACGATTCATGATGCGCAAATACGTCAGATGATTGAGTAACACCGGGTTGGGTTCCTTCATGATGAACTCAACCGTGAGATCGTCGATCCGGCGCGCGCGTTCGACGCCTTGCACCGCGGCTTTTAGCTGCGATAGCGGATGCTGTGCACGCTCAACTGAAAACACCACATCGTCGGCGACAAACGGCGAGCCGTCGTGGAACTTGACGCCAGCGCGCAGTTTGAAGCGCCAGATGAGCGCGTCCGGCTGCGTCCACGATGTCGCAAGCCAGGGTACCAACTTGAAGTCCTTATCGCGCCCGACCAAGCCCTCGTAGACGTTGGACAGTAAGCGATTGGTGACGGACATGTTGGCCGAGTGCGGATCGAGCGTTTGTGGCTCGTCCTGGGTCGCGTAGCGCAACGACTTGCCCGAGGCGGTCGCCATGACGCTGATCGCGGCAAGCGCGAGGAGGACGGCGGTGGTCAGGGAGCGAAGCGACATCTTAAATTGGCCGGTGGCGAATGAAACGGGGTGAAGTGTTGGTCTGTTGCTGCAATGTGAGTATCGCCACTACCGTCGTCCCAGCGCAGAGCCTGCCCCAGCATGCTTGA
>JBCKPN010000116.1:0-5326 GCA_038901695.1 Usitatibacteraceae bacterium | reverse complement strand
CAGTGATTAATTTCATTCGATGTTGGGCAGATGAACCTTGCCCAACCTACGAAACTATAACCTTGCCGCGCTCGGCACCAGCGCCGTGGCGCATGTGGGCGCGTTGATGGAGTAGGGCGGGGCGTTACTTGGTGCCGAAAATCTTGTCGCCTGCGTCACCCAGCCCGGGAATGATGTAACCGATGTCGTTGAGATGTGAATCAACGGCAGCGGTATAGACCTCGACCTCTGGGTGCGCGCTTTCGAGGCGCTTGATGCCTTCGGGCGCGGCCACCAGCACCAGCGCTTTGATCTTACGGGCGCCCAATTTCTTCAGCATCTCGATGGTGACGATCATGGATCCACCCGTGGCCAGCATCGGGTCGAGAATGATGGCGGTGCGCTCATCGAGCTGACCGACAAACCGTTCGAGGTAGGGCTCGGGTTGCAGCGTGTTGTGGTTGCGCGCGATGCCGACGACGCTGACCTTGGCGGATGGGATCACATCGAGCACGCCGTCGAGCATGCCCAAGCCGGCGCGCAGAATCGGCACCAGTGTGACTTTCTTGCCTTCAATACGCTGCACTTGCACGGGGCCAGACCAACCCTGGACGGTGTGAACTTCTAGTGGGAAATCGCGGCACGCTTCATACGCGAGTAACCGGCCGAGTTCTTGCGTGATTTCGCGAAAACTTTTGGTGGAAATGTTCTTGTCACGCAGCAAACCAATCTTGTGCTGGACTAAGGGGTGCTTGATTTCAAAGACAGGCATATCAATATCCGTGCGGTGTTTGGAGCAAAAATGGCGGGAAAGGCGCGTGGCGCCTAGAGTTTGGCGTTAATCTCTTCGGGTCCAATTCCCCGCCCCTTGGGGCGTATTTTGGTAGGGTGCGTCACACGCACCATGGTGCGCACGGCGCACCCTACACAATACCCCGCTGCTTGCGGCGGGGTGGTTTATTTGATGGATCATCGGGGCGCGCGAGGCGCAGGCAAATGATGACATCAGCGGAAATCAGTTGTGCAAAATCTTGGATAGAAAATCTTGGGTTCGCTGCTTGCGCGGCGTGCCGAAAAACTCGTCCTTGGTGCAGTCCTCAAGAATCGCACCGCCTTGTTCCATGAAGATTACGCGGTGCGCCACTTTTCGGGCGAACCCCATCTCGTGCGTCACCACCATCATGGTCATGCCTTCCTTTGCCAGTTCCACCATGACATCGAGCACTTCATTGATCATCTCGGGGTCGAGCGCTGAGGTCGGCTCGTCAAACAGCATGCAAATCGGGTCCATGGACAACGCTCTGGCGATCGCGACACGTTGCTGCTGGCCGCCGGAAAGCTGCGCGGGAAACTTGTCTTTGTGTTTGATGAGACCCACCCGATCAAGTAGCTTGAGCCCTTTGTCGCGCGCTTCGTCCTCGCTACGGCCGAGCACCTTGACCTGTGCGATGGTCAGGTTTTTCGTCACGCTCATGTGCGGGAACAATTCAAAATTCTGGAACACCATGCCGACGCGCGAGCGTAGCTTGGACAGATTCGAGTCCTCTCCACCGACGGAAATGCCATCCACGGTGATCTCACCTTTTTGAATCGGCTCAAGACCGTTCACCACTTTGATAAGGGTCGATTTGCCAGAGCCCGACGGTCCGCAGACAACGACCACCTCGCCCTTGTCGACCTTGGTTGTGCAATTGTCGAGCACCTGCTTGGTGCCGTACCACTTGCTGACTTCTTTGATTTCTATCATGGACATCGGAACCCTTTCGGCAAAAAGTGCAAACCTACTTTTCGCCGCTTACATTGGCACAAGTTGGCGGCAAAGCCGCACAACTTGCGGTTGACGAAAAACCGGGAACTTCAAGTCCGCCCGACATCAACGCGCGTTTGCACATACTTGACGAGTCTTGACGCACCGAAACAAATGATGAGGTAAACGATCGCAACAAAAATATAGAGCTCAACAATGCGCCCCGAGATCTGACCCGCCGTGCTCGCCGCGCCAAGGAAATCCTTGAGGCCGACAACATAAACGAGCGAGGTATCCTGAAACAAAATGATGGCTTGCGTGAGCATGATTGGCAGCATGTTGCGAAACGCTTGGGGCAGCACCACGTTGCCCATCGATTGCCAGTAATTCATGCCCAGTGCATACGCCGCCCACGGCTGGCCGCGCGGTACCGACTGAATGCCAGCGCGAATGATTTCAGAATAGTAGGCCGACTCGACCATGATGAAGGCGACGATGGCTGAGGTGAATGGCCCGACCGCCTCACCCTGTTGGCCGGTGAGCTTGCCGACCAACATGGGCGTCAAAAAATAGAACCAGAAGATGGCCATGATGAATGGCACCGAGCGGATCAGGTTGACGAATCCGGCCGACGGGTACGACAGGATCTTCCAACTCGACAAACGTGCTATGGCGAGCAGGGTGCCGAAGAAAATGCCGCCCACCAAGGCGATGGCGAACAATTTGAGCGACAGCAGCAATCCGCTGCCCAGAAACGGCAGGTTTTTGATGATGATCTGGTAGTCAAAGCCTTCCATGTCAGTGCGCCGCCTGTGCGACGTAACCTGGCACGGCGACCTTCTTTTCCAGCGCACGCATGGCAAACACGACCGTCAGTGTGACCACGATGTAGATCAGTGTCGCGGCCGTAAAGGCTTCAAAAGTGCGGAATGTGTATTCCGAAATCTGGCGGCTCTGCGCGGTCAGTTCGAGGACACCGATGGTCAGCGCGGTGGATGAATTCTTGAATATGGTGAGAAATTCAGACGTCATCGGCGGAATGATGAGCCGATAGGCCATCGGCAACAGCACGAAACGATAGACTTGCGGCAGCGTAAATCCCATCGCCAGACCGGCGTTGGTCTGACCCTGCGGCAAGGATTGAATGCCGGAACGTACCTGCTCGGCCACGCGCGAGGCCGTGTATAGCCCCAGACACATGACGGCGGCGGTGAATTCCAACAGGCTGAACTGTGCGAACGGCAGCGTAATCAGATGCGGATAAGTTTGCTTTAACCAATCGCCCGCCGCGACCGGAAGTAGCTCCGGCATGACGAAATACCAGAGAAACATCTGCACCAGCAATGGGATGTTGCGGAATATTTCAACGTACACGGTGGCCGCGAGATTGAGCCACTTCAGCGGCGTGGTGCGCAAGATGCCGAGCACCGAGCCTAGCGAAAAGGCGATGACCCACGCGCAGCTTGAAACGATGAGCGTCCACATCAGTCCCGAACCCAGCCAACCGAGATAGGTCATGCCGCCGGATGGCGCTGTTTCGAGAAATACCTTCCATTCCATGCTGGGGCAACCTCCGGCTTCGACGCGGAAATGTGATACCGAGCGCGCGCACCTATAAAACAAAACGGGGAATCGACATCGATTCCCCGTTGCTGGTGTTGACCGTTACTCCGGTAGTGCGTTGGCGATCATCGACTTCCTGAGCAAATCGCTCATCGGCATACCGACGGTTGAGCCATCCGGCAGCTTGCCGACAAACCACTTGTCGTAGATCTGCGAAATTGCGCCTAACTCGCCCATTTTCTCGCCGCGCATCAGGCCTGAGATGGTACGCCGAACAACGAGCGCGAAGTCGGAGTCGTTACGACGATGCATGATGCCGTACGGATCGTAGGAGAGGTAGTCACCGACGACGGCGAAGTCACCCGGCTTCTTGGCCTTAGCCGTGAGGCCATACAGCAGTACGTCGTCCATCGCAAACGCCGCCGCGCGACCGGATTCGACCGCCAGGAACGATTCGGCGTGATCTTTGGCGTTGAGGAATTTGATATCTAGTTTTTCCTTATCCGACAACGCTTTGATGGTGCGCTCGTTGGTGGTGCCCTGCGTGACAACAACGGTTTTACCCTTGAGGTCTTTGTAGGACTTGATCTTGGAGTTTTTCTTGACCAGCAGCTTGGTGCCGGTGATGAAGGTGATGGGCGCGAAATCGACTTGCTTCTGACGTGTCAGGTTATTGGTGGTCGAGCCGCACTCGATATCGACCGTGCCGTTGGCCATCAGCGGGATGCGCGTTTGCGGGGTCACGGGATTGAGCTTGACCTGCAATGTCGGCAGGTTCAACTCCTTTTTGACTTCTTCAATAACCGCCATGCAAAGATCCATCGAGTAGCCGATCGGCTGCTGCTTGTCATCCAGATACGAAAACGGAATCGACACTTCGCGGTGACCGATGGTGATGACACCGGACTCTTTGATTTTTTTCAGGGTGCCGGTCAATTCTTGCGCGATGACAGGCGTGGCTAGCATCAGCCCGGATATCAGAGCCAGCGCCATTTTGGAGAGATGTTTTCGGTTCATCATGAGTGGAGCTCCTCGTGTTGATTTGAACTAGGGGTGATATTCTTGTTTTTTGGAAGCGATGGTGGCAATGGCACCATCCAAGTCTTTCACATGAAATGCGGCTACGTATTTCGTTGGTGAGTTTACTAGCTTTCTTGCCGGTTGGAAGCGCTTCGCCCGGTGCGCTAAACCCGGGAGTTGATGGTCAGGCGAAACGCCGGATTTTACCCGGCACTGGCCACGCCTCCGGGTGGATATTTACTTGGATTGAATGGCATGGAATTGGTGCTTTGGCGACATGCAGAAGCGGAGAATGCTGCGAGCTCGGATCTGGCGCGCAAGTTGACGCCTGCGGGGCAGCAGCAAGCGGACAAAATGGCGCATTGGTTTTGCGCGCAAATCAACGAGGACTGGGCTGCCTGGCGGGTACTGGCGAGCCCGGCCAATCGCGCACAGCAAACGGCAACGGCGCTTGGACGACCGATTCGCACTGTTCCCACGCTCGCGCCGGAGGCATCGGTCGAAGCGGTGCTCGCGGCGAGCGGTTGGCCGGAGGGTCTGGCTGAGGCTGCCAAAATTGTGATCGTCGGACATCAGCCGACCATTGGCAACGTGGTCGCGCATCTGACCGACGGCAGGGCGGGTCATGTCGCCGTCAGGACGGGCGCGATGTGGTGGTTTGTCACGCGCGAACGTGACGGCGTCGTGCAGACCATCTTGAAGGCCGTGGCAACGCCAGATACGGTCTGACTCGCGCAGCGTATCGTCGCTGCGATCGGCGTAGACGGTCACACCCAGCAGGTGCCACTCGTTGCGCCGCTGGGCCGTTTCGCGATTTGGCCGCGCAGATCCGCGCAAGGGAAATTGCGTGGACGCTGTCAGAGGCTGGCTACGGCAGTTGTTTGTAAGGCTGGTGCTCGTTGAGTTCATCGATGTAGCGCTCGACGCCCGCGTCCTCGCGCGCAAGAAAATCGCTCACCGCGCTGGCAAACCGTGCGTCCTTGATCCAGTGCGCCGATGAACAGGACACGGGAACAA
>JBCKPN010000115.1:0-5341 GCA_038901695.1 Usitatibacteraceae bacterium | reverse complement strand
AAATTGAATCCGGCAATGTCGTTGATCCCTCTATCGTTGTCTACGACGCCGCCAGCCGCATCACTGCCCTGCAGCGGCTGACCAGCAATGCGGTTGATCCTGCCAAGAGCGCGGTCTATGGCTACGACAACCTCGACCGGCTGACGGCGGTCACGCCAGGTGCGGGTAATGGTGCGCTCCCCCAAAGCTACACCTACGACGCCATCGGCAATCGCTTGAGCAATAACGTCAATGGCAGCCTCACCCAATACAGCTACGGCACCACCAGCCATCGCTTGAACAGTTTGACCGGTGCCACTGCCAAGACCTTTGGCTATGACGCTACCGGCAACCGACTCACCGACGGCATCCAGAGCTGGATCTACGGCGGTGACGGTCGACCGAGTGCGATCAGCCTCGCGGGGAGCACCCCGGTCAGCATCCAGTCGGGGATCAACGCGCTTGGCCAACGTGTACTCAAGAACGTCAACAGCAGCGCACAGGGCGCGACCACCCGATTTGTGTATGACGAGGCCGGGCGTTTGATCGGTGAATACGACGTCGATGGCAGGCCGATACAAGAGACAATCTGGCTGAACGATCTTCCGGTGGCGGTGTTGAAATGAGGCCCGCCATGATGCAAGGCGCGGCTGTTCGACGCGTGGCCACGTGGGTCACCCACGCGGTGATCGCCCTGATCGCGCTCGCGATTCCACTGCACGCCAGCGCCAAAGGCACCAAGAAAGACAAGGGCAAAGTAACCGTGACATGGCTGGCACCCGCTAGCGGCGTCACATTGACGGCCCCAGCCAACGTCGCATTGACGGCGACAGCCGAGTCCAAGCAGGCTAACCAGCCGATTGTGCTCGTCGAATGGTTCAATGGCCCGACCTTGATCGGCAGCGCCACCGCGCCCTCCACCGGCATCACCTATGCATTGCCTTGGAGCAATTTATCGCCCGGGAGCTATACCTTGACGGTGGCCGCCACCAACGACAAGGACGACTACGACGAGACCGAGCCTGTCACCATCACGGTCGTCAAATCGCCACAGGCCATCACCGGCTTTAACCCCGCAACACCGATCACGTACGCACCTGTGCCCAACAACACCTTTACGCTCAGCGCAAGTGGCGGGGCGAGTGGTAACCCGGTGGCCTTCACGTCGACCACGCCGAGCGTATGCGCGGTGGGTGGCACCAACGGCGCAACCGTGACCGTCCTGCGTGCGGGAACCTGCACGCTCACGGCCGAGCAACCCGGCAATACCAATTACAACGCCGCGCCGCAAGTCAGTACAATCGTGATTATCAACAAAGCGTCACAAGCGATCAGCGGCTTCACTCCACCCACGCCGATTTCCTATGCGCCAGCGCCGAACAACACCTTTACGCTCAGCGCGATGGGTGGCGCATCGGGCAATCCAGTAACATTTGCGAGTACCAGTCCCACCGTCTGTATCGTTTCTGGAGCCACGGTAACCATGCATCGCGCAGGCACTTGCACCCTGACCGCCGAGCAGGTCGGCAACGACAACTACACCGCCGCTGCGCCGCTCACGGCAGCCGTGGTCATCCACAAACTCGCGCAAGCCATCACTGACTTTACCCCGACTGCCACGCTGAGCCAAGCCGCAGGCAGCAGCCTGACGCTCACGGCCACGGGTGGCGCATCGGGCAATCCAGTCGTATTTACCAGCACCCCCGCCACCATTTGTACCACCACCGGCATCACCGGCCAAACGCTTACGGTAGTGAGTGCCGGTACCTGCACGGTGCATGCCGATCAAGCCGCTAATGAAAACTATGCCGCCGCGCCACGCATCAGTGCGAACATTGTGATCAACGCCGAGGCGCAGATTTACTTTATTCATGCCGATCATTTGGGCACGCCGAGAGTGATCACCAAAGCCAGCGACAACGCCAAGGTGTGGGCGTGGAGCAACGACGACGCCTTTGGCAACAATGCGCCGGATGAGAATCCGTCTGGGCTTGGTGCCTTCGCGTTCAATCTGAGATTTCCGGGGCAGTATTACGACGTGGAAACGGGGACACACTACAACTACTTTAGGGATTACGATCCGAGCACAGGGCGGTATGTGCAGAGTGATCCGATTGGGTTGCGCGGTGGTCTCACTACATTCGGATACGTGTCCTCTTCGCCTCTGTCGCGCACAGATTTTTATGGGCTAAAAGATGACGGCGGAGTAACTCGCTGGGGAAATTGGTGCGGCAAGAACTGGAGTGGGGGCAAAAATGGGGCAGTCATACCTGAAAACCCCGCTGGCCCAATTGATAGTGTGGACGAATGCTGCATAGAGCATGACTACTGCTACGCAAAGTATGAGTGCTATGAAAAGAAGTGCAAGCCTCCTCCGGAAGCCAAAGAAGGAAAGAAGGAATGTGACCGCGTGTTAGTTGCGTGCCTTGACAAGCTCAAAGGCAAAGCACCACAAAACTGGCCGAAGCCGCCAAAGCGCGGTTCAGAAACTGACGCTTACATGTTCTGCCAAAACGCGAAATGGTGGTTCAAATGAAACTGCCCACTGATCGCCTAACCCTGTTGCGCATAGGCTGTATTCTTCATGCGCTCGTCGTAACTGGCATATGGGTGCTTGTATTTCAATTCGATATTGACGTGCTCTCTGCGAAGATTTGGTTGGTCGTGGCGGTGCTGTGGTCGCTTTGGATGACCCAAGTGCTGGTTCCCTTTCGTGGGAACAGAGCAGACTGGTTGAAGACAGTTGCCCTTGGATTGGTCCTCATCGCGCCGACACTACGAACGCAATACACATTCATCGTATGGGCTGTTGAAGGATTTGCGCCTTAGCAGCGGAAAAGGTTCCAGGCGCGATTTAATTTCCATCGGAACATCCGTAACCAAAGGGGTCTGCCGCGCACCGAAGGGGTCACATCTTGTATTACCATATTTACTTTTTCGTTGCATCAATTGTTCCGAGCTCGAATTAATTTCCCGCGGCTCGTCTTTAGTAGAAATCAATTAAGGGGGTCAGGGATATTTGTTTTGCGAGTAGCCCATTGACTCTAGCGGCTGAAGCGGATCTTGAGAGGTAGCAATGATACCTGCAACTAGAAAATCAGGTTCTTCGTCAATTTCACTGTGAATTTCTGCTCACGCCAATCCCAAGTCCAGCTTTCCGCAATGAAACAGAATCCTAGCGCGGTAATTGGAGAAGTTGCGAAACCCGCGTGCATTGGCCTTGATGAGTTGGATGGCGCTATTGAATCCTTCGGCGCAGGCATTGCTGATCCGGTGGCGGCTGTAGTTGAGCAAACCCGTCTCATGACGCCTGAGTAAATTAAGGGGTCAGGGTGAATTGTTTTACAGAATGCCAAAAATAAATCACGTTAACCCCTTTGATTAGTCAGCCCTTGGCAAAACAAATAACCCTGACCCCTTGATTCTTCAATTACCACCCCGCGCCGCAGGTGACAGCGAGCGTGACCATCAGCAAGGCCAGCCAAGTCATCACCGGCTTTAACCCCGCAACACCGATCACGTACGCACCTGCGCCCCAACACCTTCACACTCAGCGCAAGTGGTGGTGCGTCCGGCAATCCGGTGATCTTCACCGCCGCGACCCCAGGCGTATGTACGGTGACCGATCACACCGTCACCATCATCACGGCAGGCGAATGTACGCTGGCCGCGAATCAGGTCGGCAATGTCAATTACCACGCCGCGCCGCCAGTAAGTGCCGCGGTGACCATCAACAAGGCCAGCCAAGTCATCAGCGGCTTTGCCCCGCCCACCCCCGTCACCTATGCACCCGCACCGGGCAACACCTTTACGCTCAGCGCAAGTGGCGGGGCGAGTGGTAACCCGGTGGCCTTCACGTCGACCACGCCGAGCGTATGCGCGGTGGGTGGCACCAACGGCGCAACCGTGACCGTCCTGCGTGCGGGAACCTGCACGCTCACGGCCGAGCAACCCGGCAATACCAATTACAACGCCGCTGCGCCGGTCACGGCAACCGTGATTATCAACAAAGCGTCACAAGCGATCAGCGGCTTCACTCCCCCCACCCCCATCACCTATACGCCCGCACCCAACAACACCTTCAGCGTCAGCGCGACGGGTGGCGCATCGGGCAATGCGGTAATATTTGCGACGACCAGTCCCACCGTCTGTATCGTTTCTGGAGCCACGGTAACCATGCATCGCGCAGGCACTTGCACCCTGACCGCCGAGCAGGTCGGCAACGACAACTACACCGCCGCTGCGCCGCTCACGGCAGCCGTGGTCATCCACAAACTTGCGCAAGCCATCACTGACTTTACCCCGCCTGCCACGCTGACCCAAGCCGCAGGCAGCAGCCTGACGCTCACGGCGACGGGTGGCGCATCGGGCAATCCAGTCGTATTTACCAGTACCCCCGCCACCATCTGTACCACCACCGGCATCACCGGCCAAACGCTTACGGTAGTGAGTGCCGGTACCTGCACGGTGTATGCCGATCAAGCCGCTAATGAAAACTATGCCGCCGCGCCACGCATCAGTGCGAACATTGTGATCAACGCCGAGGCGCAGATTTACTTTATTCATGCCGATCATTTGGGCACGCCGAGGGCGATTACCAAAGCCAGCGATAACGCCAAGGTGTGGGAGTGGAAGAATGATGATGCGTTTGGCAACAATGCGCCGGATGAGAATCCGTCTGGGCTTGGTGCCTTCGCGTTCAATCTGAGATTCCCGGGGCAGTATTACGACGTGGAGACGGGGACGCATTACAACTACTTTAGGGATTACGATCCGGGTACGGGTAGGTATGTGCAGAGTGATCCGATAGGGTTAAGAGCGGGGCTGAACACGTATGCCTACGTTGGCGGCAACCCCCTCGGACTTAACGATCATTAGGGCTGATGGGAAATTCAGCTGGGCCGAGCCGACCCTCGCAGTATTGTGGGTCTAGAGTTACTGCGGGGTGTATTCCAAAACCAGAACTGCGACCTGATGGGCAGCGGCGGGGGTACGGTTGTGGAGACGCCACTTCCGATTGGTATGTGCCTGATTCGTATTTTGGAATCAGTTTTATGCCCGCCTGTCGAACCCATGATCGATGCTATGAACGTTGCGGCGCATCAAAAGCTGAATGTGATCGCGGTTTTTTGAACGACATAAAGAAAGCCTGTTATCAGGCTGGTCAGTATGGGGGAGGTTGTGAACGGCTTGCGCAGACATACTATTTGGCAATGGACACACCAGCAAGCCAGAAAGCATTTGAAGTTGCACAAAGAGAAAGTTGCAAGGAATGCAAACCAAAATGACATCAACAGTGCGCTGGACAATAGTTGGTGCGAGTGCGTTGATGCGACTTGGGGTCGCTGCTATTGGGCTCCTA
>JBCKPN010000114.1:0-5532 GCA_038901695.1 Usitatibacteraceae bacterium | reverse complement strand
TTGATGGCCGCAATTACTGCGTGCCCGGGTTTGAGAACGGCTTTTTTGTCGGCGGCACGCTACTTGATCACGTGCGCCCCGAGATGGTGGTTTATCGCGAAGAAATTTTTGGCCCGGTGCTGTGCGTGGTGCGCGAGCCCGATTTGGCGCACGCGGTCAAACTCATCAACAGCCACGAATACGGCAACGGTGCGGCGGTGTTCACCCGCGACGGCGGCGTGGCGCGCGAATTCGTGCGCAATATTCAAGTCGGCATGGTCGGCGTCAACGTGCCGCTGCCGGTACCGATGGCGTTCAATAGTTTTGGCGGTTGGAAGCGCAGCCTGTTTGGCGATCATCACGCTTACGGGCCGGAGGCGGTACGCTTTTACACACGCCACAAAGCGGTGATGCAACGTTGGCCGGATAGTGGCGAGCGCGGGTCGGAGTTCGCGTTCCCGCAGTTAGGATGAGCGTGGACATGAAACATGCCCTGCGGCATGTTGAATGCCTCGCGAATCTAAGCGCCCTGCAAGGCGCGAGGTGGGGCAGCGTGGGCTAGGATTCGCGTTGCCCCCATCCCAACCTTCCCCCGCTTGCGGAGGAAGGGGAAAATAAGAATCGCAGCAGATCGATGACCGACTTGCTCCGTTCGCGCGGCGGAAAGAGTCAAACCATAGAGGAGCCTGAATGAGCACTTCCCTCAGCAACCCCGACTTGATTCCCACCACCGAAGCGCAGCGCACCTGGCGCTGGTATCACTTTGGCGCACTGTGGATCGGCATGGTGATGTGCATCCCCGCCTATATGCTGGCGGCCAGCCTGATCGAAGCCGGCATGTCGTGGAGCCAAGCCGTGGGGACGGTATTTTTAGGCAACGCCATCGTGCTGGTGCCAATGCTGCTGATTGGTCACGCCGGTACCAAGTACGGCATTCCCTACGCGGTATTGGCACGCGCCTCGTTCGGCACCATCGGTGCGCGGGTGCCGGCGGTGCTGCGCGCATTGGTGGCGTGCGGCTGGTACGGCATCCAGACCTGGTTTGGCGGCATGATGATTCACACCTTGATTGGGGTGGTGATCGGCCAGCCGCTGGGTGGCGACAAGTTGCCGGGGCTGGGCATCACGCTGGCGCAGTTGGGCAGTTTTCTGGCGTTCTGGGTGATCCAGTTTTATTTCATCATCCACGGCATCGAATCGATTCGCAAGCTCGAGACTTACACCGCGCCGTTCAAGATTGTCATCTGCTTTGTGCTGCTGTGGTGGGCGTACGACAAGGCCGGTGGCTTTGGCCCGATTATCGATGTGCCATCGCAATTCGTTGAAGGCGGAAAAAAAGCCGGGCAGTTCAGCGCGGTATTCTGGCCGTCGCTGACGGCGATGGTCGGCTTCTGGGCGACACTGGCACTCAACATTCCCGACTTCACGCGCTTCGCGAAATCGCAACGCGATCAAGTCATCGGGCAAGCCATCGGTCTGCCGATTCCGATGGCACTATTGGCGATGCTGGCGGTGTTTGTTACCTCCGCCACTGTCGTGATTTACGGCAAGGCGATTTGGGATCCGGTCGATTTGGCGAGCCGCCTGACCGGTGCTGCCGTGCTGATCGCTCTCATCGTGTTGCTGATTGACACCATCAGCGTCAATCTTGCCGCCAATCTGGTCGGCCCGGCCTACGACTTTTCAGCACTCAGCCCGCGGCGAATTTCCTACAAGCAGGGTGGCATTATCACGGCCGGCATCGCCATCGCGATGATGCCGTGGAAGGTGTTGGAGACCACCCAAGGCTACATCTTCACCTGGCTGATCGGCTACTCGGCGCTGCTCGGGCCGATCGCGGGAATTTTGATCGTCGATTACTATTTGATCCGGCGCAAGGAATTGTCAGTCGACGATTTGTACAAAGAGAACGGCTGCTACACCTACAGCAACGGCTGGAACAAAGTGGCACTGCTGGCACTGGTGCTCGGCGTGCTGCCCAACGTGCCGGGCTTTTTGAACGCGGCGTTCCCGGCGTCGTTCCCCGACGTTGGCGCGTTTTTCAAAGGCGTCTACACTTACGCTTGGTTTGTCGGTGTGGCGATTGCGGCGCTGGTGTATCGCATCGGCATGAATGCGCACCTGGTTACTAACAGCGAAGGAGGTATCACCCCATGACCACCCCACTACTGATTCGCGGCGGCACCATCGTCAATGCCGATCGCGAATTCAAAACCGACGTGCTGTGCGTCGACGGCCGCATCGTCGCGCTCGGCGCGGACGCGGTCAAAAACGCCCCCACCGACACCCAGACACTCGACGCCAGCGGCCAATACGTGCTGCCCGGCGGCATCGATCCGCATACGCATATGCAATTGCCCTTCATGGGCACCGTCGCGGCCGATGATTTTTTCAGCGGCACGGCGGCGGGGCTCGCTGGTGGCACCACCAGCATCATCGATTTTGTGATTCCGAATCCGCAGCAGTCGCTGATGGACGCCTATCGCATCTGGCGCGGCTGGGCCGAAAAGTCGGCGTCTGATTACAGCTTCCACGTTGCCGTGACATGGTGGAGTGAGGGCGTGCATCAGGACATGGGCACCTTGGTACGCGAAGAAGGCATCAACAGCTTCAAGCACTTCATGGCGTACAAGAACGCCATCATGTGCGACGACGAAACATTGGTGAATAGTTTTCGTCGCGCGCTCGAATTGGGGGCGATGCCAACGGTGCACGCCGAGAACGGCGAGCTGGTTTTTTTGCTGCAACGAGAAGTCGCCAAAATGGGCATCATGGGGCCCGAGGGTCATCCGTTGTCGCGCCCGCCGATGGTCGAGGGCGAAGCGGCCAATCGCGCCATTGCGATTGCTGAAGTGATTGGTGTACCGATTTACGTGGTGCATGTGTCGTGCATCGAAGCCGCCGACGCCATTGCGCGTGCCCGCGCGCGCGGACAGCGCGTCTACGGCGAAGTGCTGGCGGGTCACTTGCTGTTCGACGACAGCGTCTATCGTCATCCGGATTTTGCACAAGCCGCCGCCTATGTGATGAGCCCGCCGTTTCGCCCCAAGGGGCACCAGGAAGCGCTGTGGCGTGGCCTGCAATCGGGGCAACTGCACACCACCGCGACCGATCATTGCACGTTTTGCAAAGTGCAAAAAGCAGCGGGCAAAGACGACTTTTCGAAAATTCCCAACGGCTGCGGCGGCATCGAAGAACGCATGGCCGTGATCTGGAATGCGGGGGTCAATAGCGGTCGTCTGACGCGATCCGAATATGTGGCGATTACCTCGGCCAACGCCGCGAAGTTGTTCAATATCTACCCGCAAAAAGGCTGCATCACGGAAGGCGCTGACGCCGATCTAGTGGTGTGGGATCCGGACGGGACCAAAACCATTTCGGTCAAAACGCAGCACAGCTTGGTCGATGTCAACATTTTTGAAGGCATCACCGTGCGCGGCATTCCCAGCCACACCATCAGTCAGGGACGCGTGGTGTACGCCAAGGGCGATCTGCGCGCCGAACGCGGCGTCGGTCGCTATCTCAAACGCCCCGCATTTGGCGCAAACTTCCAGGCGGCGGCGTTGCGCACGCACGATCTGGCACCGACGGCGGTGGTGCGCGCGTGAGGACGGGCACGAAGGTGGGCATAGCGGCGTGCACCTATGAATACCTGCACCTCGATGGAAACGCCGAAAATCCCCCAGCCCTCGATGCGCATACTTTTGCAGGATGCTGCCCCCTTCGACGAGCTCAGGGCAGGCTCCTTTGGAAAAGGGGGCAAACCAGTGGCGAACGTTCAGCAGGCACGTTTGGGGGATTTTGGGCGTCAACATTAATGCCCGTTTTTCTGCGGTAGAAATACGTTGATTGAATCGGAGAGCTTCATGGACATGAAAACCAAACCTGTTACCGACGAGTTGCGTATCAACGGCGAGCGCCTGTGGGCATCGTTGATGGAGCTCGCCAAAATCGGTGCCACACCCAAAGGCGGGGTGTGTCGCCTGACGCTCACTGACCTTGATCGTCAGGGTCGTGACTTGGTTCTCAAGTGGGCGCGCGAAGCGGGCATGACGGTGACCATCGATAAAATCGGCAACGGCTTTATGCGCCGCGCCGGACGCAACAACAGCTTGCCACCGATTGTCACCGGCAGCCATATCGATACCCAACCCACCGGTGGCAAATTCGACGGCAACTACGGCGTGCTGGCGGGCATCGAAGTGGTACGCACGCTCAACGACCACAACATCGAAACCGACGCACCGATTGAAGTTGCGTTCTGGACTAACGAAGAGGGCTCGCGCTTTGTGCCGGTGATGATGGGCTCGGGTGTATTCGCCAAGGCGTTCACGCTGGAGCACGTCTACGCGGCGACAGACACCGAAGGCAAGACGGTCAAGGACGAACTTGCGCGCATCGGCTACATCGGCTCTGAGGAGCCGGGCGAACACCCCATCGGTGCCTATTTCGAAACGCACATCGAGCAGGGGCCCGTGCTCGAAGACCACGACATCACCATCGGCGTGGTGACCGGCGTGCTCGGCATTCGCTGGTACGATTGCACGGTAACGGGCATGGAAGCGCACGCGGGGCCGACACCGATGGCGCTCAGAAAAGACGCGCTACAAGTGGCCAGCAAACTGATGCTAGAGGTGGTCGCGATTGCGCTACGGCATGCGCCGCACGGTCGCGGCACCGTCGGCATGGTGCAAGTGCATCCGAATAGTCGCAACGTCATCCCCGGTCGCGTCAAATTCTCCATCGATTTTCGTAACGCCTCGGATGAACTGGTCGACAAAATGGACGCCGAAATTCGCGCCGCAGCGGCCAAGCAAAGCACGGACAGCGGTTTGTCGATTACGATTGAAGTGGTCTCGCAATATTCAGCGCAGCCGTTTCACACCGATTGTATCGCCGCCGTGGCGCGCGCCGCCGAAAAGTTGGGCTACTCCAACATGCCGGTGGTGTCCGGTGCCGGGCACGACGCGGTATACATGGCGCGCCTCGCCCCGGCCGGAATGATTTTTATTCCGTGTAAGGACGGCATCAGCCACAACGAAATCGAAGACGCCAAGCCCGAGCACATCACGGCGGGGTGCAATGTGCTGCTGCACGCGATACTGGAACGCGCGGGCGTGGCTTAAAACAGAATCCATCACATGAAAACACTATTTTCAATCCTCACTAGCGCACTACTTTTTTCAATTCTTCCAGGCTGCTCAATGACCACACCGACTCCACCCACCTCCGTTTACCCATCCGCCGTCACCGAGCTTGCCAAAATCGACACGGTGGTCGGGGGCGGCACCGTCGCCGCCAGTGGTCACGCCACGCGCGTGCACTACACCGGCTGGCTGTTCATCACCGGCGCGAACGGCGCACCGGGGACCAAGGGCACCAAGTTTGATTCTTCGCTGGATCGCAACGATCCGTTCGAATTCACCATCGGTCAGCGTCGTGTGATCGCCGGGTGGGAACAAGGTGTCGCGGGCATGGCGGTGGGTGGCAAGCGCACGTTGATCATTCCGCCGGAACTCGGCTACGGCGCGCGCGGTGCCGGTGGCGCCATTC
>JBCKPN010000113.1:0-5588 GCA_038901695.1 Usitatibacteraceae bacterium | reverse complement strand
GCGGGTTAGCGTCGCCCAAACCTTCCCGTACTGCGCTTCCCACATCTCGACTACCTCAGCTTCAATGTCGACAAACCAAACAACACCAGCATCATGGTGATGATCCAGAAGCGCACCACGACTTGGTTTTCTTTCCAGCCTTTCAACTCGAAGTGGTGATGCAGCGGTGCCATGCGAAACACGCGTTTCCCGGTGAGCTTGAATGAGGCGACCTGAATCATCACGGAGAGCGTTTCGACGACGAACACGCCGCCCATGATGATGAGAACGATTTCCTGTCGGCAGATCACCGCAATCAATCCAAGTGCGCTACCGAGAGCCAGCGCACCGACGTCTCCCATGAACACTTCTGCCGGGTAGGCGTTAAACCAAAGGAACGCTAACCCGGCACCTGCGATCGCACCGCAAAAAACCGCGAGCTCACCAGCACCGGCGATGTGCGGCACACCGAGATAGGTTGAAAACACTTTGTGGCCGGCCACGTACGCGAAGATGGCGAGCGCCGACGCGATCATTACGGTCGGCATGATGGCGAGGCCATCGAGACCATCGGTAAGATTCACCGCATTCGAAAAACCGACCACGACAAACCAGCCGAGGATGATGAATCCAGTCGCGCCGAGCGGAATGGCGACCGTTTTGAAAAACGGCACGATGAGATCGGTTTGCTGCGGCAAATTGGCGCGGAACGCCAAGTACGAGAGTGCCGTCGCCGCGATCACGGTTTGCCAAAAGAATTTGGTTTTTGCCGAAAGTCCTTTCGAATTCTTGTGCACCACCTTGCGATAGTCATCAATCCAGCCGATGACACCAAACCCGACCGTGGTCACCAGACACGCCCAGACATAGCGATTGCCCAGATCGGCCCACAGCAGCGTGGTGATGACAACCGCAGTCAAAATCAGCGCGCCACCCATGGTCGGTGTTCCCGCTTTCACCAGATGCGTTTGCGGACCATCGCTGCGCACCGACTGGCCGATTTTGAGAGACGTCAGTTTGCGAATCATCCACGGGCCGATGACAAACGAAATCACCAGCGCCGTCATGGCCGACATCACCGTGCGCAGCGTGATGTAGCTGAAGACATTGAATGCGCGAATGTCCTTGCCCAGCCACTCAAACAGTTCCAGAAGCATCAGTGCGTCCTTTTCGTTTCGTCTTCGGTGGTCGGATCGTGCAGCGCGTTCACCACCCGTTCCATCTTCATAAACCGCGACCCCTTGACCAACACCGTCGTCTCGGCATTGAGGTGTGGCGTGATGGTGGCGATCAACTCCTCAACGTTGGCCGCGTGTACCGCACCGCGCCCAAACTTGCACACGTATTCGCGCGCCATGTCGCCCAGCGCATACAGGCCATCAATGTTGGCCGCCCGCGCCGCAGCACCAATGTCGCCGTGCATGGCGGGCGCGTCGCCCCCCAGTTCGCCCATGTCACCTAGCACCAACAATCGCTTGCCCGGCATTTGCGCAAGCACCGCAATTGCCGCATGCATCGAATCGGGATTGGCGTTGTAAGTGTCGTCAATAATGGTGGCCGAATTGTGGCCGCGCCACGTCTGCAGTCGGCCTTCGACGCCACGAAACGCGGCGAGTCCGCGCGCGATGGTGGCTAGCGGCACATTGACCGCGACCGCCGCTGCGGCTGCGGCAATTGCGTTGCGCTGATTGTGTTCACCCACGACCTGCAACTTCACTTCACACGACGTGCCGTCCGCGTGCAAGGTGAGCGCACCAGTGCCGAGCACACCGCGCACGTTGGCGTCGGGCGACGTGCCAAATGACACGATACGACGTGTGCCACCGACCAATCCGCGCCAGTAGTCTGCAAACCGATCATCGACATTGATGCACGCCACACCATCGCCACGCAGCCCGGCGTAGATTTCGCCCTTCGCTTCCGCGATGGCTTGGCGCGATCCCAGTAAGCCGATATGCGCCGTGCCCGCCATGATGACCAGCGCCACATCCGGCACCACCAATCGCGTCAGGTAGTCGATTTCGTGGCGGTGATTCATCGCCATCTCAAACACGGCAGCACGGTGTTGTGCATTGAGGCGCAACATCATTTGCGGCACGCCGATGGCGTTGTTCAGGTTGCCTTCCGTGGCGAGCACGTGCTCCGCGCGACCGAAGTGTGCGATCAGAATCGAACGCAGCATTTCTTTGACGGTGGTTTTGCCATTGCTGCCGGTCAACGCGATCGTCGGCACACAAAACCGACTGCGCCACAATTGCGCGAGTTGGCCGTACGCTGTCAGCGTGTCACCAACCACAATCTGCGCCATGCCAATGTCGAGGCGGCGCGCCACCAACGCAGCGGCGGCACCGCGCTTGTGCGCTTGCTCGACATACGCATGCCCATCAAACTGCGGCCCTTTCAGCGCCACAAACAGTTCACCGGACGCGATGCTGCGGCTGTCAGTTGATACGCCGCTAAACGCGGCTGCCGGATCGGTTGCGTACAACGCTGCACCGAGCTTTTGCGCGCAGTCCCGAAGCGTCATCATTGTGCCGCTCATGGTGTGCGCCCTTTCCATACCGCGAGCGCCTCGATTGCGACTTCCACATCGCTGAAATGCTGTCGCACTTCACCGATGATTTGGTAATCCTCGTGGCCCTTGCCCGCGATGACCACGACATCGTTAGCGCTCGACATGTCGAGCGCTTCAAAAATAGCCTGCTGCCGATCGGCAACCGTGTGGTGTGGCGCATCACCGACACCGACTTCTACGTCACGCAAAATTTGTTGCGCATCTTCCGTGCGCGGATTGTCCGATGTCACAATCGTGAAGTCTGCGTAGCGACCGGAGATCGCTCCCATCTGCGGACGTTTGCCGCGATCGCGATCGCCACCACAGCCGAACACGCAAATGAGTCGGCCTTTATCGGGCACGATCGCGGCCACGGTCGATAGTGCCTTTTCGAGTGCATCCGGCGTGTGGGCGTAATCAACCACCACCAACGGCTTGTTCTCGACGCGCACGGTTTGCATGCGACCCGGCACTGCTGTGAGCTGGCTGACCATGGCGGCGGCGGATGTCATGGCAATGCCGCTGGCCATCAGGCTGCCAATCACGGCCAGCAGATTGCTGGCGTTGAACGTGCCGAGAATGCATGTTTCAACACGCGCCTGTTCACACGTCACGCCGTCTGCATTGAGGCTTTGCACGGTGAAGGCCAAACCCTTGATATTCACCTTGATGTCGCGCGCAATGAGGTTGGCGAATTTCACGCCCGCGTCCGCAGCAAAGCGAATCACCTCCGCTCCGCGCCGTTCTGCGCGGCTCGCCAACTCGCGACCGAACGCGTCGTCGACATTGATGACAGCCGTTTTCAATCCGCGCAGGCCAAATAGTTTGGCTTTCGCCTCGCCGTAAGCCTCCATGGTGCTGTGATAATCAAGATGATCGCGCGTCAAATTGGTAAACACCGCAACGTCGTATTTCACTTCCGCCACACGTCGTTGATCGAGCCCGTGGCTGGAAACTTCCATCACACATGCGTTCGCGCCTGCGCTGACAAATTCGCGCAAGCAGCGCTGCAACACCACCGCATCCGGCGTGGTGTTGTCCGACGCACTGGTCTGACCCAATAGGCCGTTGCCGATGGTGCCGAGCACCGCGCACCGTCGGCCGGTGCGATCGAGCGACTGCGCGATCCACTGGCTGACCGAGGTTTTGCCGTTGGTGCCGGTCACGCCGACCATCCACAGTTCGTTTGACGGCTGCGCATAGACATGCGCGCCGACGGCGCTGGCAAACAACTTCAGATCGCGCACCGCAACATGCGGCACCCGCCAAGCCGCATTCCACGCAAAGCCGTCGGCTGCGTCGTATAACACCGCCGACACACCGCGCGCGACGGCATCGTCGATGAACGTGCGTCCGTCGCGGACCGCGCCGCGATAGGCCAAAAACAGCGAACCCGGTCGTGCGTCACGCGATGACGCGGTAGCGTGCTCGATGCGCGTTTGCAACGCATCGATCGCGTGAACAAGATCGCGCAGGTTATCGACAATGGTTTCCAACGCAGGTGGGGTCGCCATCATCCCTTGTCCTTGATCGGCGTTGCCACGTTTAGCGCTGGCACCGTTGCGGTGGCGGACGCGGCCTTGATCACGCCGCTCGGCGCGGCATCGGCCAGCGACGGCGCGTCCGGTGCCACGCCCGACATGCGCAAGGCCTGCGACATGACATTGGAAAACACGGGTGCCGAAACATCACCACCGTAAATCTTTCCGGCCGAAGGTTCGTCGAGGGTCACGGCGATGATGTAGCGCGGGCTCGACGCCGGTCCGTAGCCGACAAACGAGGACAAATAGAGGTGATCGGAATACTGGCCGTTGACCAGTTTTCTTGCCGTCCCGGTCTTGCCTGAAACACGGTAGCCAGTCACCTGCCCTTTGGTTGCCGTTCCGCCTTGCTGCGTCACGGTTTCGAGCATGGCGGCCATGGTGCGCGCGGTGGCCGCCGAAATAATTTGCTTACCGATGACGTCGGCTTCGCGTTTGTTGAAGGTCACGGGCAACAGCACCCCGTCGTTGGTGAACAAAGTGTAGGCGCGCGCCAGTTGCAACGCCGACACGGAAATGCCGTACCCGTATGACATCGTCGCTTGCTCGATCGGTTTCCACGTTTTCACGGGGCGCAAGCGACCGCTCGCCTCGCCCGGAAAACCAGTCTTTGGCGTGCTGCCGAAGCCGAGTTCGTGGTACAAATTCCACAGCGTCTCGGAAGGCAATTGCAACGCCATTTTGGCGGTGCCGATATTCGATGACTTCTGAATGATTTCAGCCACGGTCATTTGCGTTGACGGGTGGGCGTCGGTGATCGTGTAACCACCGAGCGGCATGCGGCTACCGGTGGTGATGACGGTGGCGGGCTTGACAATGCCGGCTTCGAGCGCCGCGGCGACGGCGAACGGTTTGAATGTCGAGCCGGGCTCGAACGTATCAGTCACGCTGCGGTTACGCATTTGTGCGGGTTTGAAATTGGCGCGATTGTTTGGATTGAAGTCCGGCATATTGACCAACGCCAACACTTCGCCCGTTCGCGCATCGAGCATCACCAGCGCGCCGCCCTTGGCGCGATTGGTTTCAACGGCCGCTTTGAGTTCGCGGTGTGCGAGATACTGGAAACGCTCATCGATGGAAAGCTTCAGCGGTTTGCCGTCGCGCGGCACCTTCAGGCTTTCGAGATCCTCAACGATGCGACCCTTGCGATCCTTGATCACGCGCCGCTGCCCGGGAACACCCGCCAGCGCGGCCTGTTGTGCGAGTTCAATGCCCTCTTGGCCCTGATCGTCCATGCCGGTAAAACCAATCACGTGCGCCGTGACATCACCCGCAGGATAAAAACGCCGATACTCGCGCTGCTGGAAAACACCAGGCACCTTCATCGCCATGACACGCGCCGCTTGCTCGGGCGACAACTGACGACGCAACCACACAAAATTCTTTTCCTTGTCCGTCAGACGTTCCGCGACCACACGTTTGTCAAGATTCAATGCCGTGGCGAGTTTGCTGATGGTCTTTTCATCCGCGTCCATGTCCGACGGGCTCGCCCAGATCGACTCGACTGGCGTTGA
>JBCKPN010000112.1:0-5827 GCA_038901695.1 Usitatibacteraceae bacterium | reverse complement strand
TCGGCAGATCCACGCCAAGCGCCACGCGCTGGCCGACGCGTTCCTCCGATTCCTGCCAAGCTCGTCCGTCCTCACTGCTGCCGAAGATTTGCGTCCGTATGAATGCGATGGCCTGTCGGTGTACCGACAGTTGCCGATGCTGGCAGTGCTGCCGTCCTCAGTCGCCGAAGTCGAGCGCATCATGCAAGTCGCGTATGCGAACGACGCCAAGGTGGTTGCACGCGGCGCGGGCACTGGGCTGTCGGGTGGCGCAACGCCGCTGGCTGACGGCATTTTGCTGTCGCTGGCCAAGTTCAGTCGCATCGTCAGCGTTGATGCGCTGTCGCGTACCGCGCGCGTCGAGCCGGGTGTGCGCAATCTGAAAATTTCTGAAGATGTTGCGCATCTGGGGCTCTACTACGCGCCCGATCCGTCATCGCAAATTGCGTGTTCAATTGGTGGCAATGTGGCAGAAAATTCGGGCGGCGTACATTGCCTCAAGTACGGATTGACCGTACACAACATCCTGAAGCTCAACATTGTCACGGTTGACGGCGTGTCCATGACGATTGGCTCCGACGCACTCGACGCACCGGGCTACGATTTGTTGGCGCTGATGACCGGCTCCGAAGGCATGCTCGGCGTGACTACCGAAGTGACGGTCAAATTGTTGCCGAAGCCGCAACTGGCAAGAGTGGTAATGGCGAGTTTTGACAGCATCGAAAAAGCCGGCGAAGCGGTCGCGGCGGTAATCGGTGCCGGCATTGTGCCAGCTGGCTTGGAATTGATGGACCAGCTGGCGATTCATGCGGTGGAAGAGTTTGTGCATGCGGGTTACGACATGCATGCCGCCGCGATTCTGCTGTGCGAATCCGACGGCGGCGCAGAGGAAGTCGAAGAAGAAATCGCCAAGATGGAGTCGGTGATGAAAGCGGCGGGGGCGACAGCGTGCCGCACCTCGGGCACCGAGGCCGAGCGGCTGAAGTTTTGGTCGGGGCGTAAAGCGGCTTTTGGGGCGGTTGGCCGCATCTCCCCAGATTACTACTGTATCGACGGCTCCATCCCGCGCAGCGCACTCGCCTTCGTGCTGCGGCGCACCGCCGAGTTGTCAATCAAATATGGATTGCGTTGTGCCAATGTGTTTCACGCCGGTGACGGCAATTTGCATCCGCTGATTTTGTTCGACGGTAATGTTCCGGGCGAACTCGAGAAAACAGAAGCGTTTGCCGCCGAGTTGCTCGAACTGTGCATCGAAGTCGGCGGCTCCATCACCGGCGAGCACGGCGTTGGCCTCGAAAAAATCAATCAGATGTGCAGCCAATTCAGCCGTGCGGAGATTGAGGCATTTTTTGCCGTCAAGCGCGCGTTTGATCCAAAGATGCTGCTCAATCCCGGCAAGGCCATTCCGTCGCTGCATCGCTGTGCCGAATACGGACGGATGCGGGTGTCGGGTGGGCAGTTACCACACGCGGATATTCCGCGGTTTTGAGCACTGTACTAAAGACAGTATTTTCCACAGATGAACACAGATGAACACGGATAAAACCAACAATTGGGCTACTGGTGCCCCCATTGCATCAAGTTTTTTAGCGCTTGCGACTATCGAGGGTTTGGACTTTCATCTGTGTGTATCTGTGTTCATCTGTGGAAAGAACTAACTCCTCAATGAGCGCACCCTTCATCCAAGACCTCCAAGACCGCATCCGCCAAGCCGCCGCGAGCGCGACACCGCTCGCTATCCACGGCGGCAACACCAAGTCGTTCTACGGCGGCGCGATCATCGGCACGCCGCTGGATATGCGCGGCTATACCGGCATCATCGACTACCAACCGCGTGAACTGGTGTTGACGGTGCGCGCCGGCACGCCGCTGGCCGAGATTGAATCGGTCATGGCACGCGAAGGCCAGATGTTGCCGTTCGAGCCGCCACACTTTGCTGCTGGTGCGACCATCGGCGGCAGCGTTGCCACGGGGCTGTGTGGGCCGCGGCGCGCGTATGCGGGTGCGGTGCGCGACTTTGTACTGGGAACACGCGTCGTCAACGGCAGTGGCGAGGATCTGCGCTTCGGCGGGCGCGTCATTAAGAACGTCGCGGGCTACGATGTGTCGCGATTGATGACCGGAGCCATGGGCACGCTCGGTGTTTTGCTCGACATTAGTTTCAAAGTGTTGCCGGTGCCGACAGCCGAGGTGACGCTGCGCTTTGACATGGATGTCGCTACGACTATCCGGAAATTCAACGAATGGGCGGGCAAGCCGCTGCCACTATCGGCATCGTATTGGCATGACGGTGTTGCCATGTTGCGCGTGTCGGGGGCAGCGGCAGGGGTTGTCGCAGCCAGACAAAAACTTGGCGGCGATGAAATTCACGCCGCCGTTGCCACGCGTTTCTGGAATGACGTGCGCGATCAGCGGCATGCGTTTTTTCAGAAGACGGATGCGCCGCTGTGGCGGTTGTCCGTGCCCGCGACTACGCCGACGCTCAGCGCTTTGCCGCCGCAACTGATCGAGTGGGGCGGCGCGCTGCGGTGGCTCGCGGCCGACGTCGACGCCAGTACCCTGCGCGAGCTCGTCGCCGCCGCAGGGGGCCATGCGACCTTGATGCGATCGCATGGCGCGCGCAACAGCAATACCACCGTGTTTCACCCAATCAGCGGCAAGCTGGCCGACATTCACCGCAACCTGAAAGCCGCCTTTGACCCGGCCAACATTCTCAATCGCGGACGCATGGACAATTTTTCGAACTGATTATGCAGACCTCTCTGGCGCAGGAATTTCGTGGCACGGTTGCGGGCGAAGAAGCCGAAGCGATTTTGCGCAAGTGCGTGCATTGCGGGTTTTGTCTCGCGACGTGTCCGACCTACAATTTGCTCGGTGATGAACTCGACTCGCCCCGTGGTCGCATCTATTTGATAAAAGAGGTGCTCGAAGGGGCGCAACCGACCGAGAAAACCCAGCTTCACCTTGATCGCTGCTTGACCTGTCGCGCCTGTGAAACCACTTGTCCATCGGGAGTACAGTACGGCCGCCTGATCGATATCGGTCGCGACATCGTCGAGCAGAAAGTAGGCCGCTCGGTGGTAGAGCGGGCCAAACGTAGTCTGCTCAAGGTGCTGTTGACGCAAGCGTGGTTGTTTTCGTTCGCGCTCGCGGTGAGCCGCACGGTCAAGTCGATGCTGCCGGCAGCCCTCGCGAACAAGGTTTTGTCCAAGCGCACATCAGGAACGTGGCCACCGAATCGTCACGCCCGCAAGATGCTGGTGCTTGCGGGCTGCGTGCAACCGGCGATGGCACCATCGATCAACGCCGCGACCGCGCGCGTGCTCGATCACCTCGGCATCAGTTTGTTGGTCGCGCCCAACGCCGCTTGCTGTGGCGCAATTCCGCATCACCTCAACGACGCCGACGCGGCACACAAAATGATGAAGCGCAATATCGACGCGTGGTGGCCGCATATCGAATCCGGTGTTGAGGCGATTGTGGTCACCGCCTCCGGTTGCGGCACCATGGTCGCGGAGTACGCACACGTGTTGCGCGGTGACATCGCCTATGCGTCCAAAGCCACGCGCGTGTCGGCGCTGTTTCGCGATGTGAGCCAGGTGATCGCCGACGAGCGTGGTGCGCTGTCAGCGCGATTGCGCGTCGTCTCGAAAACCACATCGACGCGCGTGGCGTTTCATTCGCCTTGCAGTTTGCAGCACGGGCTCAACATCAAGGGCGTGGTCGAGTCGTTGCTGGGCGACGCCGGATTTGAGCTCACGTCGGTGCCGGACGGGCACTTGTGCTGCGGGTCGGCCGGCACCTATTCGCTATTGCAACCGGCGTTATCGAAGCAGCTACTCGGCAACAAAGTGCGTGCGCTCGAGTCCGGTAATCCGGATGTGGTCGTCACCGCCAATATTGGTTGTCTTGCGCACATTGAAAGCGGCCTCAATGCCAGTGGCAGGGCACCGATACGGCATTGGATTGAATTGATCGACGAGCGCTTGGCGAATTGAAAGTCGCCAGCGGACGTGCACTTTCAGGCATTTCGGCTGGAATCCCCCGCCAAATAAGGACTTTGTCCACAAATATGTCGTAGGTTGGGCTGGCGTTTTATCAAGCCCAACAATCGGTCGTATTGCGATCACCGAAGTTGGGCAGATGAAACTTGCCCAACCTACGTTGCTGGAGTTTGCCATTCAGTGACGCCGATACAGCCGGAACTGCTCGATGCGTTCACCCGGCCGCGCACCCTCCCACTCCAGTGGCCAAGCCGCCGCAACATCCGGTGCATGCGTCTTGGTTCCCTGCGTCAACATCCAGTGGCACGATGCCGCGCTTTCGCTGCGCGGGCCGACAAACCGCAGACCGGCGAAGTAGTCGAACATCGCGCGTTGTGGCAGTCCAACGTTCAGACCCAGCACGCAGCCCGGCGACTGCTCGATCAATTTCGCGACCGCTGTGATCGGCTGTCGATAACTTCTCACGTGATCCACCGCCGGCAAGCCGAGCAGGTTCAGCAGCACCCAGATCAGCGTCACACCTGCCGCCCAATTCACAATCGCGCGTCGGTTATTGCGGTGTGCCATGACCACGGCATAGGCCCACACTGCGCTGAGCACGGCGGCGATGACGAAAGGCATCCACGCGAAGCCGACCGTAAAACCAGGTGCGGCACGAGCGACCGCGCGAGCCGCCGCCTCCGGTGTGCCAAGCAGGGCGGCACTCCAATAGAGCCAGATCGCGAGTGCCACCGCACCAAAAAAAACCAGCCCAAACCAATCGACAAAACTGGCCACGCCCTTCGGCAGACGGTCGAGCGAATTGGCCCCAGCCAGCGCCAGCGGTAACAGCAACACCAGCCCGACCGCGTCGCGCGCTTCACGCAGCAGCGAAAGCACCAGCAACGACACCACGAAGACAGCGATGGGCAGCGCGAGCTCGATGCGTTCGCCAATGATTTTTCGATCTTTGTGCCACAGCCAGATGGCGATTGGCAACGTCGGCAGCGCGTACCACGGCAGAATGCTCAGCAAATAAAACGGCAAAACGCTGTGGCGCGTGTGCGCATCGAACATTGGCGTTCCGAGAATCGCGTCTTGCCACACTGCGGTAGACAGTTGGCCGTTCGTGGCGAGTAGCACGGGATAGATGGCGGCACCGACGAGCAACACGCCGCTGGTCACCGCGATGCCGCGACGGAACGCGATATTGCGCCAATCGTGCAACAGCACCATCATCAACACTGCGGCAAGCGGCACGATCAGCGCTTGGGCGAGGCCGACCGAGAGCGCGACGATGACAGCGCCTACGCCCGCCGTAACGCCGCCTTTGCTCGCGTCGAAACGAATGCATGTAAGGCCGTAAATCGCAATCGACATCCCGGCCAATCCAGCCACCTCGGGGTTCAATTCATGGGCGCGCAGCAACAGACCGAGGGAACCGATCAACAGTGCGACTGCGATGCGCCCGGCGCGCTCGTCGAACAGCTTGTTGGCGGTTTTGTACAAATACAAAAACGTCACCGCCATGCATACGCCACTCGCCAGCCGTGCGCCATCGTGTGCGGGCAACGCCCACGAGAACAGTTTGGCGCATAGCGCCGCAAGCCAGTAGTAGAGCGGCGGATACTCACTCGAAACCACGCCGGCAATGTGTGGCACCAGCCAGCTGTGCCAACCGCTGTCGGTGAGCATGGCATGGACGATACCCATGCTGATGGCTTCATCGGGTTTCCACGGATCGTGACCGATCAGGCCGGGCAACAACCACGCCACGCAAATGGTCAAAAACAGTGCCGTCTTGACCGGTGTCGCGGTGCCATCAAAAACAATGGGACGTTTGAGCGTGTCGGAAAACCCCGAGT
>JBCKPN010000111.1:0-5839 GCA_038901695.1 Usitatibacteraceae bacterium | reverse complement strand
GCCCACCGCCGCCGACCGGCACAAAGATAGCGTCAATCGGGTGTTGATGTTGCCGCAAGATCTCCATGCCAATCGTGCCCTGCCCGGCGATCACCAGCGGGTCGTCGTAGGGATGCACGAACACCAGTTTTTTCTTCGCGGCGAGCCGCTTAGCGTGCAATCCCGCCTCGTGGTAACTGTCGCCGTGCAACACCACCGTCGCGCCACGCCGCGCAACAGCCTCGACTTTGATGTTGGGTGTGGTGGTCGGCATGACGATGGTCGCTTTGCAGCCGAGTTTCTGCGCCGCCAGCGCGACACCTTGCGCGTGGTTACCGGCACTCGCACAAATCACGCCGCGCTTCAATTCTGCCGGCGTTAGGTGTGCCATCTTGTTGTAGGCACCGCGAAGCTTGAACGAAAACACCGGTTGCAAGTCTTCCCGTTTGAGCAGCACATGGTTGTTCAACATTTCCGAAATGCCGGTCGAACGCTCCAGCGGCGACTCAATGGCGACGTCGTAAACGCGTGCTTGCAGGATTTTCTTCAGGTAGTCGGTTGGCATGGCGTGGACTTTGTGAGGCGAGCGAGCGCATTTGGTGAGTGTCAGAGCGCAATGTAACAAGAAATTCGCTATCCTTGCGCCATGAGTACAAAACTTGATCAGAACGCACAAAAGGCCGCCGCCGCCAAAGCAGCCATCGCCTACATCACGGACGATGCGATCATCGGCGTCGGCACCGGCTCGACGGTCAACTATTTCATCGACGAGCTGATACAAATTCGACACCGCTTCAAGGCCGCCGTGTCGAGTTCGGACGCGTCCACCGCCAGACTCAAGGCTGGTGGCATCGACGTATTGACACTGAACGACGCCGGGCCACTCACGCTGTATGTCGATGGTGCCGACGAGGTCACGCGACAGTTGGCGATGATCAAAGGCGGGGGCGCTTCGCTGACGCGCGAAAAAATCGTCGCTGCCGCGTCGCAAAAATTCGTGTGTGTGGCCGATCACTCAAAGTTGGTCGACGTGCTTGGCCACTTTCCGCTGCCGATTGAAGTCATTCCCATGGCGCGCAGCCATGTGGCGCGCGAACTGGTGAAGCTTGGCGGGCACCCGGAATGGCGCATGAAGGACGACAAGGCGGTGGTGACCGACAACGGTAATTGGATTCTGGACGTACACGGCCTGACCATCACTAACCCGCCGTTGTTGGAAACCGAAATCAATCAAATCGCAGGCGTCGTCAGCAACGGTATTTTTGCGCGTCGCGGTGCCGATGTGCTGTTGCTGGCGACCGACGAGGGCGTGGAAACCATCAAGCGTTGACCCACATCCACTGCTCAGCATGTCACGTATTCGTCACAATGCCGGTCTAGACTCGTACAATTGCAGTATTGGTGCGCTCAACATTAGCGCCACCGGAGAGAACCTGTCATGGCAAACGAACACATTTCGAAAAAATTTGACACCGAGCTCGAGACCATTCGCTCACGCGTATTGCAAATGGGCGGGCTGGTTGAACAACAAATCGTGCGCGCGATGGAAGTGCTCGCGCACGGCGATTTGGTGCTGGCCGATCAGGTGATCGCGGACGACCATCGTGTCAACGCACTCGAAGTTGGTATCGACGAAGACTGCACGCACATCATCGCCAAGCGCCAGCCAACAGCCTCCGACCTGCGCATGGTAATGGCCGTCATCAAGACCATCACCGACCTTGAGCGTATCGGTGACGAAGCGCAAAAAATTGCGCGCATGGCCAAGCAACTCCACCAATCCGGCGGGCGCGTCAATCACCAGCTCGCCGATGTTCGTCATGCGTGCAATATCACGCTCGACATGCTCAAGACATCACTCGATGCGTTTGCGCGTCTCGACGTGACCGGTGCGGCCAAGGTCGTTCGTCAAGACCAGGAAGTCGACGAGCACTTTCGCGCCATATTGCGCCAGCTCATGACATTCATGATGGAAGACCCGCGCACCATCTCGGCGTGTATCGACATCCTGTTTATCGCCAAAGCGATCGAGCGCATTGGCGATCACGCCAAGAATATGAGCGAGTACGTCGTGTATCTGGTCAAAGGCAAGGACGTGCGGCACATCACCAGCGAAGAATTCGAGAAGGTCACGACCTCAGACTGATCGGTCACTTTTTCAAACACAAACGCCGCTCAGTGAGCGGCGTTTTTTTGCGCGGCAGCGTTGTCCGTGCAGGACACGCGCGATGCTTACGCGTTCGGTGGCGGAACAAACCCTGAGGCCTGGTCCGCGCCGTCCCCAAAAAAATGTTTCACCATTTGCTCTTCGAGGTATTTGCGCGCCTTTTGATCAGCCAAATTCAGGCGATTCTCGTTGACCAACCGCTTTTGATCCTCAAGCCAGCTCTTCCACGCCTCTTTCGACACTTCTTCGTAGAGGCGCTTGCCAAGCGGACCGGGGTACGGCGGATAGTCGAGGCCCTCGGCCTCGGCCTTGAGTTTGACGCATTGAACGGTACGGGACATGATGATTTCCTGAATGCGTGATTGTTCGAGAGTGTTGAATTTCGTTACACGATTTTAGTGTAAACCTTGGAGTTGCGTTCGTGATTGTATTTTTCGCGCCGCTCGGCCGGTAGCGCATTGACGTCGGCTTCGACAAAGCCGCGTTCGACAAACCATTGCGTGGTCTGCGTTGACAGCACGAATAACGTTTTCAAGTTGCGGTCTTTGGCGCGCTTTTCGATGTGCGCCAAAATGCGCTCGCCGCGTCCGCCGTCGCGATAAAACGGGTTGACTGCCAGACAGGCAAGTTCCGCCAGTTTTTCGTTTGGATATGGATTCATCGCCGCACAGCCGATCACTTCATCTTCGTGCGCGAGCACCACAAAGTGATCGATTTCTGTTTCCACCGATTCGCGCGAACGCGCCACCAGAATGCCACGCTCGGCAATCGGGTCAATCAATGCCACGATATCGTCAACGTCGGCCAAGGTCGCGTTGCGCATTTTGTCGGACGACTCCAAGACCACCATGGTGCCGATACCGTGGTGCGTGAACAATTCAATCAACAGCGCACCATCGACGTGACGACTGATCAAGTGCGTGCGCTTGACGCCCTCGCGTACTGCGCGAATCGCTGCTGGCAAGTAGTAGCGAATATCTTCGGCTTGTGTCGAGTTTGCCAGCAGTTCCTCGGCCTGCTGCGCGGTGAGTTCGCCGACGAGCTTGTTGCGCGCGTCGGTCGCACCCATGGTTTCGGTCAAGAAGATGAGCTTCTCGGCCTTCATGGCGATAGCCACCGAGGTGGCCACGTCTTCGAGCGTGAGATTGAAAATGTCGCCCGTCGGCGAGAAACCGATGGGTGACAGCAGCACCACTTCATCGTCATCGAGCCGCCGCGTGATGCCCTCGACATCGACCTTGCGTACTTCGCCCGTGTGCATGAAATCGACACCATTGCGAACGCCAAACGGCTTGGCGGTGATGAAGTTGCCCGACGAGACGCGGATGTCAGCACCGGCCATCGGTGAATTGGCGAGTTCGGTCGAAAGAGTTGCCTCAATTTCCATACGCGCGATGCCGCTGGCTTCTTTGACACACTTGAGGCCGTCAGCATCGGTGACGCGACGGCCTTCGGCGTAGCGCGATTGCACGCCGTGTTGCTTTAATTGGTCTTCAATCTGCGGACGCGTGCCGTGCACCAGCACCACGCGAATTTCGAGGCTCACCAACACGTTGATATCGTGCGCGAGTTGCATCATGTCGCCGTCGGCCAGCACTTCGCCGCCAAAGGCAATGACGATGGTGCGTTCACCGAATTCGTGAATAAACGGTGTCGCCGAACGAAACCACTTGACGAAGGCTTCGAGTTTTTTACTGTCGTTACGAGGCATCGGCGTTGTTCAGTTTGGTTGAGAAGTAAAACGATTCAGCCGCAGATGAACACAGATGCACGCAGATAAAGGCGCGGATACCAGTCCGCGTCTCAAGTCACGATCGGCGGCAGGCTGCTGGGTGTTATCCGTGTCCATCTGTGTTCATCTGTGGAAATAACTTCTTTGCGCGACGGCAATTGCAAGCGCGATTCTATCAGCCGAGGTCGCCGATCACCGCTTGCAGCGCCGCCAGCGCAGCCAACCCCGCCGTCTCGGTGCGCAGCACGCGTGGGCCAAGGGTGACTAGTGTTGCGCCGAGCGCCAGTGCCTGCATGATTTCTGCCTCGGTGAAACCGCCCTCAGGCCCCACCACAATCGCCAGCGGATGGCCTTGGTTCGCGTTGGCCCACGGATTCAACGCAACGCCGCCCTGCGGATGCAGCAGAGCCACGCGACGGGTCGTCACAGTGTTTGCCGCCAACGCCTCGTCGAGTGAGCGAATCGAGGTGACTTCCGGCACGCGATTGCGGCCACATTGCTCGCAGGCGGCAATGGCCACGCCATTCCAGTGTGCGACACGTTTTTGGGCACGCTCGGCATCGAGCTTGAGGGTCGAACGCTCGGTTCGCAGCGGTACGACTTCGCGCACGCCAAGCTCGACCGCCTTTTGCACGATCAGGTCCATCTTGTCGCCGACGGCCAGCGCTTGCATCAGCGCAACATCCAGCGACGATTCCGCCGACCGATTCTGCCAAGCCAGAATTTCGGCCACTACTTTTTTCTTGTCGATGGCGGTGATGACAGCAGCAGCCTCACCATCCAGCGGCGCGGTCTGGCCGTCGAACAACGTAATCGTGTCGCCAACGGCCAATCTGAGTACACGCACATGCTGCGCCACGCGTTCATCGAGCGCGAATGAGAGCGGAAAATCGCGGCGCGGCAGTTGGGTGGACGAAAAAAATCGGGGTGGCATGGCGGTTGGCACCTGTTGGTCGTCACCCTCACCCCAACCCCTCTCCCATCGAGGGGGAGGGGCTAGGACTTCCCTCTCCCCTTGCAGGAGAGGGATCGAGGGAGAGGGGTAATACGTTTGCAGCCAGTTTCCCACCTGCGCCCCACACTTTGCAGACGCCGGTGAAACTCACCTTTCGACGGCCTCGCGGAGGGGATCGTGGGAGGGGGTGCTTGCAAGACGCTAAGTTAAATATCTGTTCCAATAGTCCAGCACCCCGGTCAACTCCTCGTGCTTCGAAAACGTACGGACAAATACGGCGCTTGACTGACATTTGACTGGACGCCTAAATCCGTTGCGAACAAGGATGTTCCTCCCCGCGTTGATCCAGGCAAGCGCCAAGACATGAGCTGGAAATTTTGGCTTCCTCGATAACCAGGCTAGGAATCCACTTACCAAAAGACGCGCGACCAACTCTGATCGGTGTCGCTTTAGCGGCTGCGGCTTCATCGATATGGAGCCAACATACCAGTAGCTTTCCTTGCTCCGGTTCCCTGTCGTCGCAAAGTCGTTCGGTGTAATTGAGTCTTCTTCCCGCAAACCGGCATTAAGATTATCAAAAGCTGTTTTCTTTAGCGGCCAAACATCAATTCCGCCAATGATCTTGTCGTTGTAGGCTGCCAGCCAGTTGCCGTCGGGGTAAGCTCGCCACCAATTAGTGACTTGCACCACGTCCGTAAAACCTGCATTTCCGTAGTCTTCCGTAAGCGAAAGATTCTCAACATCTTGTTCAGAGTATGCAAGCCGAAACGACTGTTTCTTCACCAACTCGTCTTGTCTAAATCGTATCAGAGCATGACCGCCATCTATCGGAAGTGGAAGACTTTTCTTGACGTGATCCATCCATCGTCTCAATATATAAATGCAGATCGCCGCAGAAATAAGTATGGCGAAGCTGACAGTAACCCAACTCACAATGTCTGGGTTTTGTTCAACGAGATTAGGGAACTGTGTTTCAAGAAATGCATCAAAGTCTGACTCAATCCAT
>JBCKPN010000110.1:0-5850 GCA_038901695.1 Usitatibacteraceae bacterium | reverse complement strand
AAGTCGCCGAATTTCTGCGCGAATACCCCAAATTCTTCGAGCAGCACCCGGATGTACTGCTCAAAATCGAAGTACCACACCCGCATGGCGGGCGTACCGTTTCCATACCGGAGCGCCAACTCATCGCGACACGAGAGCGTGTGCGTTTGCTTGAATCCAAACTCGCAGAACTCATCAAGTTCGGTGAAGAAAATGATGTGCTATCAGAGAAAATCCACGCCTTGACCGTCAAGCTCATCGGCGCGAGCGACCGTGAACAGGCGATCAACACGCTGTATCTCGATTTGCTCGATACCTTCCAAATCCCGCACGTGGTGGTGCGTCTATGGGGCGTGACCAGTGCCGACGGCAGCAGCGCGCCGGAATTCGCGCCGGTCGCCGCAGAGATCATGCAGTTCGTCGCGGCCATGACCGCCCCCTATGTCGGCGCGCATCCGGTGTATGAGACCAATCTGTGGTTCGGCGAGCACGCGCCGCACCTGAAGTCGTACGCGATGATTCCGCTCAAGACCGAATCGGTGTTCGGTGTGCTGCTGCTCGCAAGTGAAAACAGCGCACGTTTTTATACCAGCATGGGAACCATCTTCTTGTCGCGCATCGGTGGCGTGCTTGCCGCGACGCTGGCACGCGATCTGGTGTTCGCCGAGCAGGCGTAATCGCAACGCGGCGGAGTGAGCCAAACCCGGCAGCTACCATGACGCGCGACACCCACCTCGTTGCCGTTGAACTGCCGAGCCTTGTGCAACAGTATCTGGCGTATCTGAGATTCGAGAAGCGCCTCTCATCTGGCACCATCGCCAACTATCGACGTGACCTCGCCGATCTGACTAATTTCGCGGCGTCCGCGGACGATGCGCGCCGCGCGCTCAACGTCGAACAACTGACCAGCAACGATATCCGCCGATTTTTGGGCAGCGTACACAGCAAAGGCATGACACCCAAAGCCATTGCGCGCATGTTGTCCGGTTGGCGCGGCTACTTTCGATTCGCGCTCAAGCAAGGCGTGGGACATCTCAACCCGTGTGAGGGGGTGCGTGCGCCGCGGGCTGAAAAGCGCTTGCCGAGAACGCTTTCCCCCGATGAAGCCGTGCGCTTGGTCACGTTTGAGGATACTTCGTCGGCGGGGGTTCGAGACCGCGCCGTATTTGAGCTGTTGTATTCGTGCGGACTGCGTATCGCCGAACTCACCGGACTCAACCTCGACAGCATCGACTACGCCAGCCGTGAAGTGCGCGTGCTGGGCAAGGGCAACAAAACGCGCATTGTGCCCGTCGGCGCACCGGCGATCAAGGCGGTGCGCCGCTGGCTGGCAGTGCGACCGACGCCGAAAGACCCGACCGACGCGGCGCTGTTTCTGGGCGCGCAAGGTAAACGCATTTCAGCCGGTGTACTGCAATCGCGCATCAAAATGTGGGCGATCAAACAGGGCATCGACGTCAGCGTGCATCCGCATATGTTGCGACATTCATTCGCCTCGCATTTGCTGCAATCATCCGGTAATCTGCGTGCGGTGCAGGAGATGATGGGTCACGCCAGCATCGCTTCGACGCAGGTGTATACGCATTTGGACTTTCAACACTTGGCGAAGGTCTATGATTCAGCGCATCCACGAGCCAAGAAAAAACACACCCCATGAGTCTCGTCAGTCGCGACACCAAAGGCCTGCGTATGGCGCGGGTAGTCATGATGGTCATCGCGGCCATCGCGCTGTTGGTGGTGGTTGCGGTGATCATGCTCTACCTCGCCGTTCGCGCGAGTTTGCCGCAGCTCAACGGCGAACAATCGATTCCCGGCTTGTCTGCCAAAGTATCGGTCACGCGGGACGCGCAGGGAACAGCATCCATTGTCGCCTCGACGCAACTCGATGCCACTCGCGCGCTCGGCTTTGTCCACGCACAGGAACGTTTTTTCGAGATGGATCTCGCGCGCCGCTCGGCGGCTGGTGAACTTTCCGCATTGCTCGGCAAGGCGACGTTGAAAGCCGATCAGGACAAGCGCATGCATCGCTTCCGTGCGCGTTTGTCGAGCGCGTGGCAGACCTTGCCTGTAACCGATAGAGATTTGCTGCAAGCCTATGCCGACGGCGTTAACGCCGGATTGGCGGCGCTGCCGATCCGCCCGTGGCAATACGTGGCGCTGCGCATGTCACCGGAGAAGTGGCAGCCGGTCGACTCATTGCTGGTCATCGCCGAAATGTACTCGATGTTGCAGTTGCGCTCCATCGACCAGACGTTTGCCGACGCCGTGTTGCGCGAAGAGGTTGGCGACAAACTATTTCAGTGGCTCAAACCGCGTGGCGGTGAATGGGACGGTGCGCTCGACGGCAGCGTCATGCGCGCAGGCACCTTGCCGACCGCGACTGAGATCGACGTGCGCAAGACGCCGGCGCGACCAGCATCGGGATTGGCGAGCCTCGTCGCGATCGACGAGATTGCCGTCGGCAGCAATGCCTGGGCGATCAGCGGCGCCTTGACCGCGCACGGCGGCGCGATGCTCGCCAACGATATGCATCTGGGTTTGCACGTGCCCAACATCTGGTTTCGCGCGCAGCTTGACGTTGGCAAGTCGCCGCGACGGCGTGTGGTCGGGGTCACCCTTCCCGGCATTCCCGGCGTCGTGGTCGGCAGCAACGGCGACATCGCCTGGGGCTTTACCAACTCTTATGGGCGTTGGTTCGATTGGGTGCCCGCGACGGGTCTAGCCACAACGGATTTCGACGAAACCATTTCGATCAAGGGCGAAACCTCAGTCAACGTCAAGATCCGCGAGACCAGCGTCGGGCCGATTGCCAAACGCCACAACAACATCGACTACGCCTTGGCGTGGATCGCGCATCGACCAGGCAGCATCAATCTGCGCATGGCAGGTCTCACCGATGCGCGCGATGTGAATGCCGCACTTGCGATCGCCAACGGCGCAGGAATGCCGCAGCAAAACATGATGCTGGTTGATCGCTCGGGCAACGTTGCGTGGACCATCGCCGGTCAAATGCCTCAGCGCAAAAAAGTGTCGCTGGAGAGTCCGCGCGCCGGCTTTGCCGATGTCGCCACCGCGTCCTACGTCGCGCTCGACCCCGCCAAATATCCGCGCATCAAGAATCCGCAATTGCTGCGCGTTTGGTCCGGCAACAATCGCCAGCTTGCTGGTGACGCGGGTGCGCTGATTGGCGATGGCGGCTTTGACCTCGGTGCACGCGGCAAGCAAATACGTGATCGCCTGCTCGAACGCGGCCAGTTCAACGAATCGCAGCTACTCGAGATTCAATACGATAACGAGGCGCGGTTTATGAAACGCTGGGCGGCGCTGGTCAAATTTTCGCCGGAGCAGACGGCCACACCCGCCACGGCTGAAGTGCTTGCCGCGCTTGCCACATGGAACGGACGCGCCGATGTTGATCAGGTGGCCTACCGTTTTATCCGCGCCTTTCGCGAACGCATTCACACGCAGTTGTGGAAATCGTGGACGGATGCCGCGGGACTAAAGAGTAAGCTCGGCAGCGCCGATGCAAGATTTGAATACCCCGTGTGGCAGGCGCTGAGCGCACGCCCGGCGCATTTGTTGCCCAAGGGTTTCACGTCGTGGGAGACGTTTTTGCACACGCAAGCGGTGACCGTGCGCGACGAACTTGTCAAATCAGATGGCAGCATCGCAGCGGCGACGTGGGGTGCACGCAACGCTGCGGCGATCAAACACCCGTTTGCCAAACTCATCCCGGCGCTCGCTCCATATCTCGATATGCCACGAACGCCGATGCCAGGAGACAACCACATGCCGAATGTCGCCGCGCCTGCGTTCGGGGCGTCACAACGATTGGCGGTCTCACCGGGCCGTGAAAAGGACGGCATTTTGACCATGCCCGGCGGACAAAGCGGTCACCCGTTGTCGCCGTTCTATGGCGCAGGCCATCGTGAGTGGCTCAACCGGAAACCGTCGCCGCTGTTGGCAGGGCCAGCGATTGCAGTGCTGCGCTTGCAGTAGCTAGCTTGCGATCGGCAAACTCAGCTATCGGCGGGCATTTCCAAGCACAATTGCCCGAAAGTCCCCGCCGTTGCTTGTGTTTCAAAATCAATACCAACGACAACCAGTTGCAATTCAATACTGAGTTGCATTTACACCCGCGCCGCGCGAAAATTGCCCTCCCTCCCCGCATTGCGCGAAGCCCCTGATCGTCATGAAAACCGCTGTTAGATCCCGTTCCGCTAGGCCGCGCGCGTTCACCGTACCGCCACCCTATCTGTCGCGCATTTCGGACGCCGAGCAGGCCATCCGGCAAACGCAGGCACGCCTCACGCAACCGCGGGTGGCGGTGCTCGCGTGTCTCTTGTCGCTCGATCACGCCGCATCGCATTTCGATGTCGCGCAGGCACTGGCCAAACATCACCCGATTGATCGCGTCACCGTCTACCGCGTGCTCGAGTGGTTAGTGGATGTTGGCATCGCGCACCGCATCGCGGGCGACGACCGCGTTTGGCGCTTCATGATTAACGACCAGTCCGCCACGGTCGCGCCACATCAGCAGCACGCGCATTTCAGTTGCACCACTTGCGGGCAGACGTTTTGCCTGGATGACGTTCCGAACAAGCTCAATTTCAAACTGCCGACCGGTTTTAAGTCACAAGAAGTTGATTTGAAGTTTCGCGGCCGCTGTCTGCACTGCGCCTGACCCTCGGCGACACCGCTCTAATGACCGCCTCGGCCCTTTCGTCAGTGACGCCCGTCACGTTGCTCACTGGATTTCTCGGCAGTGGCAAAACCACGCTGTTGAATCGCATCCTGCATGCGCCGGGCGTGCCACAAACGGCAGTGTTGATCAACGAGTTTGGCGCAGTCGCCATTGATCATCTGCTGGTGCGCGAGTCGAGTGACAATATCACCGTGATGAAAAATGGCTGCATTTGTTGCTCAGTGGCGACCGACATGGTCAAAGCATTGCGCGAACTTCACGTCCTGCGTGCCGAAGGAAAAATTCCAAACTTCAGCCGCGTGATCATCGAGACCACGGGTTTGGCCGACCCGGCGCCCATCATGCACACGTTGCTCGAAATGCCGCTGATTGCCGCGCGTTACGCACTTTCCGGCGTCATTACGACGGTCGACGCGACGCACGCGATGCAACAATTCAGTTCGCACCCGGAATCGGTTAAACAGGCGGCGGTAGCCGACCGGATCGTCATCACCAAGACCGATTTGGTGGATGGCGAGCTACTGGATGCACTCAAAGAACGGCTCGCCAACCTGAATCCAGGCGCGCGCGTGTTCGACGCCAACGACGGCAACCTCGCGTCCGACGCACTGTTCGATACCGGCCTCTACCAGCCCGGAAACAAAACACCCGATGTTGCCAAATGGCTCAACGCCGAGGCATATCGACCACGCAGCAACGGGCATCACGGACTTTTGCGCGGCACGTCATCCGCGCCCTTGCATCGACACGACGAACGAATTTCTTCCACCTGCATCCAATACCACCAGCCGCTCGAATGGGATGACCTGGTGGGGGCAATTGAAATGCTGCAATCGGTTCGCGGCGACCAGTTGTTGCGTATCAAGGGTATCGTCAACGTGCGCGGCGAAACACGGCCGCGTGTGTTGCACGGTGTTCAGCACACGCTTTATCCGGCGCCACTGCTGTCGGCGTGGCCGGATGAAGATCGCACTACGCGGCTAGTATTTATCGTGCGCGATTTGGATACGAACGCCATTCGTGATGCGCTTGACCAATTCGTGCTAAGCGATGCGCTAATCGCACATTGAAATGTTGAAACAATTCTTTTCCACAGATGGACACAGATGAACACAGATGCGGTTCGGAGCGCACTCGCGGCAACGTTTTCCAAGCCGACGAATTTG
>JBCKPN010000109.1:0-5907 GCA_038901695.1 Usitatibacteraceae bacterium | reverse complement strand
CCGATATCGACGCGCGAATACGCCAGCCGTGACGTAACGGGCGATGTCTCAACGTTGCGTACCAAGCACTCCTGTTTGGCGTAGGCCATCGTCGGCCGCGAGCCCTGCAGCGTAGTCGTGCCACCGACCAGCGCCTTGAGCTCACCGTAGCGGCCGACTTCAACCCCAAGATCAAAATATGCTGGTGTCGTCAGCAACGTATTCAGATGGGTGATGCGCCGCGCATACTCGTCGTCGTAAAAGCGCCACTCGTAGCGATCTTTGTAGCGCCGCTTGATCGGCAGCAGCGGATAAATGGCGTACTCGGGATGGTTATGCAAATCGATCATCCCCGGATACATCACACCGTCGAGATGAACGATCTTGGCCCTTTGCAGCAACGCCAGCGCTTCGCCGGCGTCGGCTTCGAGGGCCTGGCGATCGCGCGCCACCGCGACGATGACGCCGTCGTTGATCCATACCATGCCAACATCCAGCACCTCGAAGTTGGCATTCATGGTCACGACGTTGCCGACCAGCACCAGATTGCGCACGTCGTCCGCCGAGGGCAGCACACTACTTTGCGCCCGTGTCGGGGCGCTCAGCAGGCTGAACGCGGCGGTGGCAAGCGCGACCATCACCCGCACGAGGACGCGAGGTTGGCAATGCCAAGAAAGTGCTCGGGTCATGCTGTCTCCAAGAATCGCCAGACTCAAATTGTGCCGCCGCGTGTTTGCCATAATGGTCACACGCAGCGGCGCTGCATACTTTAGCGCCTGTCGAGCCACTCTACCGCCGTGATCAAAACACCCACACCAGTAACGGATTTGTTCGGCATGCCGCTTGAAACGGTTGAGACGCGTGCCCGTACCCCTCGCGATAGGCCCGCAGCCAAGCTTCGACGTCAGGACAAAGTTGCGGCCGCCACGCCTAGCGAGGAGGTCGTCGCGCTCGCTGCGCGTCTGTCGGCGTCGATTCGTCTCGGCACATCGTCTTGGTCGTTTCCCGGCTGGGCAAGTCTAGTGTACGTCGCCGATCACAGCGAATCCAAGCTGGCGCGCGACGGCCTTGCCGCCTATGCAGCGCACCCCTTGATGCACACCGTGGGCATTGACCGCACCTTCTATGCGCCGCTCGCGGAACGCGAATATGTGCGCTACGCGGCACAAGTTCCGGAACAGTTTCGCTTTGTGGTCAAAGCGCCGATGGCGCTAACTTCAAGCTACACCCGCAGCGACAGCGGCGAATTTGCCGACAGTCCGTATTACCTGGATGCCGCCTACGCCATCGACGAGTTCATCGCGCCGTGTTCGATGGGACTTGGCACCAAGACTGGTCCCTTGGTTTTTCAGTTTCCACCACAAGGTAGACGGGTGACATCCAATCCTGATCCGTTCATCAACCAACTTTATCGCTTCCTGAGCAAACTGCCGCCCGAGCTGATGTACGCAGTCGAAATTCGCGACGCCGCACTGTTGACGCCGCGCTTTTTCAAGTGTCTTTCCACCACCTCAACGCGCTTTTGCGTCGCCAGCCATGCCAAGATGCCTGCTCCTGCTGAACAGATCAAGCTGATGAATGCCAATCTGCCGTCGGGAGATTTCATTTGCCGCTGGTCACTGCACGCAGGGCTGCGCTATGAACAAGCCAAACGCGAATACGCTCCATTCGACCGGCTGGTCGATGAAGACCTCGACAGCCGTACCGCGCTCGCCATCGCCGCGGCAACCGCAGCGCGTGCCGGCTATGCCAGTTTTGTGACCATTAATAACAAGGCCGAGGGCTCGGCTCCGCTGTCGGTGCAAAAGCTCGCCGAGAAGATCGTACAACTGCCCGACGTGGCGCACGCCTCGCACGCGGGGACGAGCGAAGCCGAATGACCTCACTCTGGCGCGCATTGACCGGCTGGACGCGCAAACCAGTCGCTATCATCGACGAATCACTTTGGCGGCGCGCCACCGAGGGTTACGGGTTCATGCACGGTTTGTCGGTCGAAGAGCAGCGCCGACTGCGGCTGGTCGCGTCGGACTTTCTATCCCGAAAGTCCATCGTCGGCGCCGGCGACACCACAGTGACAGCGGAAATGAAGGTTGAAATCGCCGCGCAAGCGTCGATTCTGGTGCTCGAACTCAGCGTCGATTATTTTGATGGTTGGTCCGACGTGATCATCTATCCGGGCCAATTCATGCCAGAGCGTGAAGTGACCGACGAGATCGGCGTGGTTCACCAAACACGTGACCCACTGGCCGGCGAAGCGTGGCTCGGTGGTCCGGTGATACTGTCCTACGAAGATGTCGCACGCACGGGCTCGTCTGACGCGGTGGCAGGTTACAACGTCGTGATCCATGAATTTGCGCACAAACTCGATATGCTCAATGGAGACGCGAACGGCTTCCCGCCATTGCACAAAGGAATGTCATCCAGCGAATGGCAGCACACCTTGAAGGCCGCCTACCTGGATTTTTGCCAGCGCGTCGATCAAGCCGACGCGTCAGCACATCGGGACGGCGGCGTGGCTCTCGATGCGCTGCCGCTCGATCCCTACGCGTCAGAGAACCCTGCAGAATTCTTCGCGGTGATCTCAGAAGCGTTTTTTGAACTTCCGGCACAGGTATGCCGCGCCTATCCCGAGGTGTACGCACTGCTGACGCGCTTTTATCGCCAAGATCCGGAGGCACGCCAGCGGGAACCCGCCAAGACTGGATAGAACGCGGCACCCGTTGAACAAAAAAAGACCCACTGCGCAACCGCAACGGGTCTTTTCGGTGATTGGCGTTTCAGTACCGAGTCGTCAAAGGAACAAAACGGCGGGGAACACAGCGATCGCGAGCACCAACAGCACCCATTCGCACTTCCACCGCTTCAGGTGACCGGTGTAGTAGAAGGTGATGCAAAGAATTGCGAATACGTAAAATAGCGCAAGCAGCATGTCATTTCCTTATTATTCAGCGGACTTCCGAACGCTGATGCGTCCGGAAGCAATAGCATATTTAACCCGATTTTCAGTGCAATCCCCTATTTCGGACGTTGCTAAATCGCGTCATTGCCGGTTTCACCGGTGCGAATTCTCACGACTTGCTCCACCGCAGTTACAAAAATCTTGCCGTCACCGATCTTGCCGGTGCGTGCCGCCTTGATTAGCGCATCAATGGCCTTATCCACCAGATCATCAGCCAGCACAACCTCAACTTTAACTTTTGGTAAAAAATCGACGTTGTATTCGGCTCCCCGATAGAGTTCTGTGTGCCCTTTTTGGCGACCAAAACCTTTCACCTCGGTGACTGTCAGTCCGGCGCAGCCCAGCGCGGTGAGCGCCTCTCGCACTTCGTCGAGCTTGAAGGGCTTGATGACAGCTTCGATTTTTTTCATGCGGTTCTCCGGGAAAAATGCGTCAAGTCGGCCAGTATTTTGAGGTAATCGGGTAACGCCAGTCTTTGCCGAAGCCGCGGCGCGTTATCTTAGCGCCTACCGGGCTCTGCCGTCGCTTGTATTCGTTAATCTTGAGCAATCTCGTCACGCGGTTAACATCTGCTGCATTGAAGCCTGCGGCAATAATTTCCGAAGGTGCACGGTCTTGCTCCATGTACATCTCGACGATCTGATCTAGGATCGCATATTCGGGCAACGAATCCTGATCCTTTTGATCAGGCCGCAACTCGGCCGATGGCGGCCGCGTAATGACACGCTGGGGAATCACGCGCGACTGCGCATTGCGCCATTCGCAGAGTTCATAGACCAATGTTTTTGCAACATCCTTGAGAATGGCGTAGCCGCCGGCCATGTCGCCATACAGAGTCGAGTACCCGACCGCCATCTCGCTTTTGTTGCCCGTGGTGACGACCATCGCGCCGAACTTGTTCGACATGGCCATCAGCAGCGTGCCGCGAATGCGCGCCTGGATGTTTTCCTCAGTGGTATCTTCGGCCAGCCCCTTGAAGGCCGGTGCGAGCGCCGCTTTGAAGTGGTCGAACACGGGCGTGATCGCAATTTCATCGTAGGCCACGCCGTGAATTGCTACCATCTCGCGTGCATCGTCGACCGACATTTGTGCGGTATAGGCCGACGGCATCATTACGGCGCGGACGCGCGATACCCCAAGTGCGTCAACGGCGATGGCCAGCGTCAGTGCCGAGTCAACGCCGCCCGAGAGCCCTAGCAGTACGCCCGGGAACCCATTCTTGTTAACGTAATCGCGCAACGCGATCACCAGTGCCCTATAGACGCTGGCAGCGTGAGCTAGCGGCGGATGGATAGCACCCTTGAGCTGTCCTCCAACGAAATCAACCAATCCAAGCGCTTCTTCAAATTGCCGCTCCTGATAGCCAACTGTTCCGTCGCGATTGATGCCAAAGGATGCGCCGTCGAACACCAATTCGTCCTGCCCGCTCACCCAGTTCGCGTAGAGGATAGGTACGCCAGATTCGGCGACGCGCTGGCGTACCACGTCGTAGCGTGTCTCGCGTTTTTGCATGTCGTACGGCGACGCGTTGGGCACGACGATAATTTGCGCACCGGCCTTGACCGTGGCAGCAACCGGCTGCGGAAACCAGACATCTTCACAAATGAGTACACCGACATGGACGCCATCGAGTTCGAACACAAACGGCTTGTGTCCAGTCTCGAAGTAGCGCTTCTCATCAAACACCTGATAGTTCGGCAAGCGCTGCTTCAGGTAACTGTGGACGACACGTCCATTGCGAATCAGCGAGGCGGCGTTGAACAAGCGTTCGCGTTCGTCATCCGGCCCGCGCACGACATGCGGGTGGCCGACGATCATGGCGATACCCTGCACCCGTTGGCAAAGTTGCGCCAAGGCAGCGGCACAGGCCTGACGAAAATCATGTCTAAACAGGAGATCCTCAGGGGGATAGCCGCACAGCGCAAGTTCGGGTGTCACAATCAGCGACGCGCCAGCCGCACGAGCGGCTTCGGCTTCGGCAGCAAGGCGATCGACATTGCCGTTGAGGTCGCCCAACATCAAATTGACCTGGGCTATCGCAATCTTCATGGGGTGCTCCAAAAAACCCAACATCAGTGAGTTGCGGCCATTATAGTTTTAGATTCGATTGCGCTGCGCGCGCGCAGCCGAGCGTTTCGACCCCGCGCGCCAGCGGAAAATTGGAGCCAGCCCCACATGCGTGAATTCACGCTGCATATTGCAACAAGCCTCGCTGGCATCGCGCCTGCAGAGTGGGACCGCCTGACTGACGGTAACCCGACACTGCGGCACGCGTGGCTGCAGTCGATGATCGACGCCGAATGCACCACCGCGGCCACCGGCTGGCAACCGCAGTTTGTCGTGCTGACGCGGGAGATCGACGCGCGGCCACGCCTCGCAGGTGCCATCCCGCTCTACATGAAGTCGCATAGCTATGGCGAATACGTGTTCGACTGGGCTTGGGCCGACGCTTACCGGCGTGCCGGGCTTGCCTATTATCCAAAGTTGCTGTGCGCCGTTCCGTTTACGCCTTGCACCGGCACTCGGCTGATGGCCGACACCGATCACGACCGACAGTTGCTGCTTGCGGCGATGCAAGACTTGGCGAGAGAGAGCGGCGTCTCATCACTGCATGTGCTGTTCAGCGATGAGCGCGAGCAGGGGCTGCTGATCGAGCAGAGTTTCATGGCCAGAACCGCAGTGCAGTTTCATTGGCACAACGCCGCCTACCAATCGTTCGATGATTTTCTGTCGCGCATGAGCCACGATAAGCGCAAACGCATCAAACAGGAACGTCGACGCGTATCAGACGCTGGCGTCACGCTGCGCCGCATTCGCGGCAGTGCCATCGAGGCACACGATTGGGATTTTTTCGCGCAGTGCTATTCCGCCACCTATCGCGCTCACCGCTCAACGCCGTACCTCAATCGCGCATTCTTCGGGTTGATCGGTGAACGGATGCCCGAAAATCTTCTGATGGTGATCGCAGA
>JBCKPN010000108.1:0-5931 GCA_038901695.1 Usitatibacteraceae bacterium | reverse complement strand
GCGGGCAAGAATTTGCGATCCGGATACACCGCATAAATGTCATTGCCCGGCGCCGAGTACTTGCCGAGCACTTCAACCAGACGCCCGTCGGCAATCTTGTCCGAAACTTCCCACGCACTGCGCCACGCCAGTCCGAGTCCGGCGAGCGCCCATGCAGTGAGAACACCGCCGTCGTTGCAGTGCAGATTGCCTGCGACCTTCAAATGCTGTGCGCGCCCTTGATCCTGAAAGTGCCAAGTGTCTGCGAGCCCGCCTTCGGTCGAAGTCACCAAACAGTTGTGGTGCGCCAGATCGGCCAACGCTTGCGGTCGACCGGCGCGTTTGACGTAGCTCGGCGAACCAACCACGACGCGGTGGTTGCGCGCCAATTTGACAGCGATGAAATTGGCATTTTTCAGGTCCGCGATGCGAATCGCCAAGTCAACTCGTTCATTCTTCAGATCGACCAATCGCTCCGACAGGTGCAAGGTCAGTGTCAGGTTCGGGTTCTCCGCAAGAAATGTCTCCACATGCGGCGCGATGTGCTGGCGTCCAAACGCGGTCGGCGCTGAGACAATTAGTCGGCCAGTCGCACTTCGGGCACCAACCGCGATTGCTTCTTCCGCCGCATCCAAATCGGTGATGAAATCGCGCACACTTTCGAAAAACGACGTACCTTCAGGCGTCAGCGTAATTTTTCGCGTCGAGCGCTTGAACAGCTTGACGCCCATACGCGCCTCGAGTTGATCGATACGCCGACCCACCATCGCTGGCGTGACGCCCTCTTCACGCGCAACCGCCGACAGACTTTCGGTTTTGGCGACGTCGAGAAACGTTTGCAGGGCTTTGAATCGGTCCATTTTTCTGTTCGCTGCTTGAGTCCAGTGAAGTTCAGCCGCGTCGCGCCGTTTCGCTCAGGATTTTTTCCTGTCAGCGCAATCCATATTGCCGATGCTCAACGCCAAAAGTCTGTGACAATCGACAAAACACCAGCAAGGGCTGGCATTTCCAACCATTTTTGCTCCAAACACCGCACCAATAGGCGACTTTACTATTTGATTCGTCGCTTGTTGTAGTCCTCTTCAATCGTATCCTTGAAGAAGCTCAAGACCGATGATGCCGTGGAAAAGCGCCGCCACACTTCCGGCGCAACGTTCTGGTATTCGTAGGTGCCGCTGTTTTGCTCGACCACCAGTACGCGGCGCACCGCATCGTAGCCAATCGAGCGCAGGCTACCCGCGTTGACTTTCTTGGTCTCCATTGTCGCTACTCCGCAAGCGATCCCGTCAGCGACTCGATGGCGGCCATGACTTCCGGTGTGAGCTTGGGCAGCACATACAGCGCCTTCATGTTCTCGGTAAATTGCGACAGGCGTGAGGCGCCGGTGATCACGGTGGACACGCTCGGGTTTTTTGCACACCAAGCGATGGCAAGTTGTGCGGTGGTCGCGCCAAGATCGCCGGCGATGGCGGCCAGCTTCACCACTGCTGCATTCCGCGCCGCGTCGGTCAATTGATCCTTCATCCACGCCATGCTCTGCAGACCGCCACGCGAATCTGCAGGAATTCCATTCGCATACTTGCCAGTGAGAAGGCCCGAGGCGAGCGGACTCCACGTCGTCGTTCCCAAGCCAATTTCCGAATACAACCGAGCATAGTCTTTTTCCACGCGCTGCTTATGAAAGATGTTGTACTCGGGTTGCTCGACGATGGGCTTGTGCAAGTGGTGCTTGTCGGCGATGTGCCACGCCCCCATGATGTCGGCGGCGCTCCATTCCGAAGTGCCCCAGTAAATGGCCCTACCTTGTTGAACGATGTCGTGCATTGCAAACACAGTCTCTTCCAGCGGCGTGTGCGGATCCGGACGGTGACAATAAACGATATCGACGAAGTCGAGCTGCAAACGCTTCAGCGAGTGATCAATGGCCTGCAACAAATACTTGCGATTGAGCGTGTTGCGCTCATTGATGCCATCACCAAATTGGGTCGGCAGCCCCCAGAAAAACTTGGTTGTGACCATGTAGGTGAGGCGGTTCCAACCCAGCTTCTTGAGCGACGCACCCATCAGCGATTCACTCTGACCCGAGGCGTACACTTCCGCGTTATCAAAAAAATTCACGCCGTGATCGCGCGCAGCGGACATCAATTCGATGGACGCTTTTTCGTCCACCTGATTACCATAGGTTACCCACGAACCAAGCGACAACAACGACACTTTCACGCCAGCGCGGCCAATACGACGGTATTCCATTACGTTTCCTTTTCCTGATCAATATCCTGATACGGGTTGACGATCACAACGCGGGTGCGCTTGCGATCAGCTTGGTACTGCTCCATTTTCACCAACACCGGGAACAACGCCGCGAGGCGCGCCCGCGCGTCACTTTCCTTGTCAAAAACATAGAGCGTGCCGTCGTCGGCCTTGACGTCGCGCCAGACGTGACGCTGTGCATCGTCGTCTTGCACCTGCAGCTTGTAGCGCATTTAGTATCGTTCCTGAAACGCGAGCGCAGACATCGGTTTGGCGAGCAGGTAGCCCTGGGCCTCAGTGCACCCGGCTGCCAGCAAAAAGTCGAGCTGCGCCGGGTATTCCACGCCCTCAGCAACCACGCGTAGCCCGAGACTCTTTGCCAAGCTGATAATGCCGCGCACAATTGCCGCATCGTCCATATCAGTGGTGATATCGCGCACGAACGACTGATCAATTTTGAGTTTGGTGATAAAGAATCGCTTGAGATATGCCAGATTCGAGTAGCCCGTCCCAAAATCGTCAATCACCAGCCGAAAGCCCGCTTTCCCGGCGCGCTCGAGTAACGTTTGCGTACTGTCGCCATCACCAACCAGCGCGGTCTCGGTCAATTCGAGCTCGATGTCAGACGGCGTCAAGCCATTGGCCAGCACCGCCGCGTGCAAACTGTCCAACAGCCGCGGTGTTCGCCATTGCACGCCCGAGACATTCACGGTGATCGGGTAATTAGCCAAGCCCTTGGCGCGCCAGCGCGCGAGTTGCGCGCACGCTTCCTTGATCACCCATTCACCGATGGGCATGATGAGTCCACTATCCTCGGCGATGCTGACAAAGCGCGCCGGTGACATCTGGCCGAGCGCCTCACTGCGCCATCGCAACAACGCCTCGACGCCGATCACGGCGCGATCCGGCAGGGAAAAAATCGGCTGATATTCAAGAGACAATTCGCCACGATCCAGTGCGCGACGCAATTCACTTTCGATGGCAAGGCGCTCGTTCACGCGTTCGTTCATCTCCTCGCGGAAAAAACTGTATTGGTTGCGACCGAGCGATTTGGCATGGAACATCGCGATATCGGCGTGCTTAATCAACAGCGACAGGTCGTTCCCGTCGGCCGGCCACACCGCGATACCGATTGACGGCGTCACAGTCAGTTCGCGTCCGTCAACACTATGCGACTGCGACAGCGCGTGCACCACGGTGTCGGCAACATTCGCGATTTGGTTTTCGTCGGAAGCACCCGGTAACAAGACGACGAATTCGTCACCGCCGAGTCGCGCGACGGTGTCGGTTGAGCGCGTCGCCCGTGACAGACGACTGGCACACTCGGCAAGTATCGTGTCGCCAACGTGATGCCCCAGTGAATCGTTGATGACCTTGAATCGATCCAGATCGATAAACAGCAGCGCGATGCCGTCCTTGACGCGCCTGGCCTGGCGCACCGCAAAATCAAATCGCGTCGCCAATAACATTCGGTTCGGCAAGCCGGTTAAAAAATCAAATTCGGCAAGTTGCCGCACCTGCGCTTCGCTGCGCTTCCTGCCGGTGATGTTGGAACCGATACCACGATAGCCGGTGAATACGCCATCCGCGTCGAACACCGGCTCTCCGGAAACAGCGACCCACAAGACGTCACCGGAGGCGAGCGCATAGGCATACTCAAAATCACGAAACGGTTGATGTGCTTCAACCTGTCGCCGGTGCTCGTCCATTTGGTCTTGCGAAATACCCAAAAACACAACGTCCCATCGCGTCATGCCGTAGCGGGCTTCCGCAACAATTCCAGTGGCGCGCGTCATGCCGCTCGAAATGCTGGTGAAGCGATACGCGGCGTCCTGTTCCCAGTACCAATCAGTGGACATGTTGACCAAACTGCGAAAGCGTCCCTCGCTTTCGGCCAGCCCCATCTCGGCCAGCTTGCGCTCGGTGATGTCGAGTCGAAAGCCGATCACCCCGCCGTCACCGGTCCGGCGGTCTGAGACCAGATACCAGCGCCCGTCCGACATCAACACTTCATCGTCTTTCGGTGCCGGATCTCGATGCCTCGCAAGGCGTCCGGCGATGTACGCCGCCTCACTCTGGGTGCGCTGCAGTTGCGGATCGCACCGATAGTACTCGCGCGCCAGATCTGCGTATTGCGCACCGGGGACGAGCAGCTTACTGACGCTTGAATAGATTTCCTTCGCACGACGATTGCAAAACACCAGCCGGTCGTCGGCGCTATAGAGCAGCACACCCGAGTCGAGTTGATCGAACGCCTCGACGATGCGCGATAGCTTCCCTTCAGCCTCGCTGAGGACCTGCTGTAGCGCCAGAGTCGGGTCGTTTGCGTGGGTCATGGCCTATTATCGGTGTTTCCGGCGTGACGCATCGGCGCACTGCGGAGCGTGTTGGCTCAGTCACACGCCTTCTTGTATGCCGCCACCTCCTCTTTGAGCGCAATCCACCAGACCTTGCCTTTCTCGGAGTGTTTGCCGCACGGCGTGAAGGTCGCAAAGCCAGGGTATGTACGGCCCAAGTTGTTCGGGTCGTCGCTGCGCTTGCGCGGCGGTGAAATGAGACCTTTCACATCACTTTCGAGCGGAAACAACCAGCAACCCATGGGTTTGTATTTCCACTTGTGCACACCATGGGCGATCGCCAAGGTTTGAAACGAACACTTGCCGTCCGTCTCGGCAAAGACACATCTCGTATTCTTGAAGTGTTCCGGTTTGTCGCGGTAGCGAAATTTGCGGACGCTGGTTTTCTTGCCGATGCCTTCAGCCCATTCCGCGTCGACGATGTAGTCCAGCGGCAGGTGGGCGAAATGCTCGGGATGCTTCTCGACAAGCTTGTGTATTTTGCGCACTTCTTCGGGTCGCAAACACGCGCCATCACTACAGCAAATGGCTTGGCACGCGGCGAGGTCACAGTAGTGCAGCTTAGTGTGTTTACTGGTAGTTGCGGACTTGTTTGATGTTGGTGTGCTGCTGGTTGAAATTACCCGTTTGGGCGGTCTGGCATTAGGCATTTAGTAGTTCGCGGATATCGTAATTGCCACCGTTGGCGAGGCGCTCGGTGTTCACCAGTGAGATGATATCGTGAGCGACCGCTTGAGCGTCGCGCAGAGCACCACGTTCTTTCATTCCCCGGAACCGTTCGCGATCCGGAAAGTCGTCCTCCGCCACGCCGCGAATGCTCGCTTGCATGTCAGTATCGACCAGGCCAGGTGCCAAGGAACAAATGGCCAGCCCCGCATCGTCGACCAGCGCTTCTTCGGCCATCACACGCGTCGCCATTTCCAAGCCGGCCTTGGCGGTGCAATACGCCGTCCAGCCGCGTCTGGCACGTTTGGCGGCACCAGATGAGATGTTCACCACCAGGCGCCTGGTCGCGATGCCGCGCGTCAGCTTGGCGAAAGCTGCAGTCACCAGAATCGGTGCCACCACGTTGACGGTGATGTTGTTTTGCAGCGCGACGGCATCGAGGTCGTCAAAACGTGCGACTGGCATGACCACACCGGCGTTGTTGATGAGCACTGCGCGTGCGAAGGTGCGACCGGTGATCAACGCGCGGAGCCCTTCAAGCGCCGCTACCGTTGACTCGATGTCGCCAAAGTCTGCATGCACAAAGGTGTTCGAGCCATTTGCACCTGAAGCACCGCGCGAAATCTCGACCACAAAATTGTTCGCGTCGGCACCAAGTTCCCGGGCAAGCGCCTGTCCC
>JBCKPN010000107.1:0-6030 GCA_038901695.1 Usitatibacteraceae bacterium | reverse complement strand
GCACGTCACGGGGAGATCTCGACCAGCGTCCGGGCAGGCGATCGCCATTGTTCGGTGACGAACAGCACCATTCGGCAAGGCAATGGAACGCGCGATGTCATTAATGACATCAGCAAGAGCGGAGTGGCGCACCACCGCGTCAATCTGCGCGTTGACGAACACCGCGCGCATCCCCAGGGAGTCGGCGGCCAGTTTGCTCAAGCGTACTTTTAATTCGGCCATCGACGCCGGGGGCAACACCGGTGCGGTGGACGGGGCGGGTAGCGCCGCAGGGGACGCCAAGCCCTCGATGCATGCGCCTAACTTTTGCTCATCGCCACCGGCCTCCCTAATGTACCCCTGCTGCGCCAAATCGCTCAGCTGGGCTTGCAGCGGCGCTGCCATATTGCCTGCTTGCTCAAGCAACTCGCCAAAAGTACGTTGGCCGTCGACCATGAACAACAATGCACGTAAGCGCCCGGCCAATTTGCAGGTGCGTTTGTCGATTTCCTCCAGCCCCTTGGCTGTCTTGACCAAAACCGACGTCGGCTGCATGGCGAAATTCTTTGGATGTTATGGGGACGATGGCGACAAGCAGGTGACTTGCGCCGTCGAATGCGCTGTCCTACGGGCGTGGGCGGCAGTTGTCCGGCGTCAGCCGAACCTTTCGCGCAAACTCCCAGCGACTATTTTACGCCATGCAGGATGCATCCTGAGCGCATCCACCGTCCGCAAGGCTTGCCCCGAGCTGCCAAACCGAACCAATTCCGGTTCGCCAAAGCGAGACGGTTTAGTTTAGAATGCTGTTCCGTTTCAGAGCGCCGACCTCGTCGGTAACTATCGTTTTATCGCTTGTAGCCGCACAGGTACGGCTTAATTGGAGATTACATGCACATGATTTTTGCTCGATTGATGGTTTGCGCTGCGCTTGTTGGATTTGGAGGCGTGAGCGCCTCGAGCTATGCACAGACTCCAGCCGCCCCCGCTGCCGCCGGCACGGAGGCAGCGAAAGCCGACGCAGCGCCAGCCGCCGCACCAGCGGCCCCGAAAGCTGCCGCGCCGAAGAAGTCGGCCGCAGAGGAGAACCCATTCGGCCTCGCCGCATTGATCGAGCAGCGCGAGCCGGTCGCCATGATCACACTGATAATTCTGGTGATTATGTCGATCGGTAGCTGGTACGTCATTTTCACCAAGCTTTATGAAGGCGTGAAAATTGGCAAGCAAGCGCGCGAAGCTGAGTCCACGTTCTGGACTGCGGGATCCGTGAGCGCCGGTGCCGCCTCTCTGCACGTGGATAGCGCGTTCCGATTCATCGCCGAAAAGGGCCTCGAAGCCACGCAAAAACACACTGGACTACTTGGCCAGATCGATTTTTCAGATTGGGTCACCATGGGTATTAGCCGCGCGGTTGAAAACGTGCAAAGCCGCATGAGTGATGGCTTGTCGTTTCTCGCCTCAGTCGGCTCCACGGCCCCGTTCGTCGGTCTGTTCGGTACCGTTTGGGGCATCTACGGCGCACTGGTCAAAATCGGTATCACCGGTCAAGCGTCGATCGACAAAGTGGCTGGCCCGGTGGGCGAGGCGCTGATCATGACCGCCATCGGTTTGGCGGTTGCGGTTCCCGCCGTGCTCGGTTACAACTTCATCATACGCAAGAACAAAACCACGCTTGATCAAATCCGCGCCTTTGGCTCCGACGTTCACTCGGTGTTGCTTGCCTCCGCAAACGTCAAGAAGTAAGTCGCGACCATGAGCATGCAAATTGGCTCAGCGGAAGCCGAAGACTCGCTGAACGCGACCATCAACACCACGCCGCTGGTCGACGTGATGTTGGTGTTATTGATCATCTTTCTGATCACCATTCCAGTGGTCACGACCTCGGTCAAGCTAAAGCTGCCGCTGGAGCCGAACGCGCCGCAGGAAGCCAAGCCGGAGAACATCATCTTGTCGGTCAATGTACAGGGCCAGTTGTTCTATTACGACTCGCTGGTCACGGACACGGCTGACCTGAAGGACAAACTGCGCCGCTCGCGCGATGCCGCCAAGAAAGCAGATAAGCCGCCGCCGGAAGTCCACATCCGCGGCGACATCAATGCGGCATACGATCAGTTTGGTCGAGCGATTTTGGCGATTCAAGAAGTCGGTCTGACCAAGGTCGCGTTCGTCACGGATCCCAGCACCCCCTAATTCCATCGGCAGGTGACTCGCGTCACCTTGCGCTGCATTTCGGAGAAATTTCATGAGCATGAACGTAGGATCAGGTGGCGGTTCCGATACGGAACCGATGATGGACATCAACACCACGCCGTTAATCGACGTGATGCTGGTATTAATCATCATGCTCATCATCACCATTCCGATTCAGATGCATTCGGTGAATATGGAGATGCCGATTGCGGCACCGCCAAGTCTGGAAAAGCCGCTTGAAGTCAGAATCGACATCGATCGCAACAGCCAGATTTTCTGGGACGGCGTCGTCGTTGATCGCATCTCGCTCGACACCAAGATGTCGGAGCTGGCTCGCTATTCGCCGCAACCCAACATGATGATCCGCCCTGATCGCCTCGCCCGCTATGAAGCCGTGGCATTTGTGTTGGCGAATTTGCAGCGACGTGGCCTGACCAAACTGGCCATTGTCGGCGGCGAGCAGTTTCGCTAATGCGCGCGATCATCACCCGGCGCAAGCCAGATTGTAAGCAAGACAGGTTGGAGAAGAGTTCATGAGTTCTGCCATGTCAGAAACCGACGGTACGATTGTGATGTCGGGGTGGGCGCAGAGACAGCGCGACCCGAAGAAACACTTGAGTGGAATAACTTTTGTGGTCGGCACGCACGCGCTGGTGCTTTGGCTGATCCTGAGTGGCGCGGGTCAACAATTTGTGAAGATGGTGGTACCGGTGAGCATTGCGGAAATCATATTGCCACCCGAACCACCACCGCTCCCACCGCCTGAGCCGCCAAAGCCGCGACCCAAGGATCAACCGCTACCGCCGCCTGATTTTGTGCCGGTATCGGAAGTGCCGCAGCCGACCATTTCGACGGCACCCGTCATCGCCGCCGTCTCGACGCCGCCGCCGATACAGGCTTATGTGCCCGCGCCGCCGGCACCGCCGCGTCCCACCGGGCCGCGTGGCTTTGGCTCGATCGTCAATCGACCCGCGTGTGTGGCGGCGTTCCAGGCATCGTTCCCGCGTGAAGCACGGCGTGCCGGAACGGAAGGCACAGTGACGCTACAAGTGACGGTAGGTCCGGATGGCAGGCCGACTGGCGTTGAAGTGGCTAACTCCAATCCACGGCGTGTTTTCGACCGCGCAGCAATGGGTGTCATCACTTCTGGGGGCTGTCGCTTCGAACCAGACACAGCAGGCTACATCGCCATGCTGGCGATCACCTACAAGCTGTCTGGCGAAGAAGCCGAATAATGCTTCGGCCAACGTCCCTGACGCCCCGCACCGCGGGGCGTTTGTTTTTGGCCAACGGTATTGTTCATTTTTCGGCTAGGAGCCTGTCGGGCTTGGGGCGTCGAAAGCGAAAATCGGCTCCAGCGCGGCCAGTTTTTGCCGGATTTGCAGCCCCATAGCCCAGCTATGGGGCAACGGTGAAAAATGAACCGCTGCGGTCGATTTGCAGCCGACGATTCCCAAGTCCGACAGGCTCCTAGAGATTGCCCTAAACTTCCGTGATGTCCCGCCCTTCCGATGCTTCAACCTAGATTCCTCAGTTGACCGCTCATCATCCTATGAAACGCCGCGCCAACATAGGCTTTCCCGGCTTCGACAGCGTTCACCGTTTGGGTGAGTTCGCTACGCACTCGATTGCACGGTTTTCGAGCCGCCTGGCTGCGTTGCTCGTCGTAGCAGGGGACGCTCCTGCGTCCTCCTCGCGCCTTGCCAGACAGCCCGAAAACCGCACACTCGAGTGCGTTCAACTGAGGAATCTAGGTTCAAGTCGCAGTCACGCCAGCGCTGGTGTTTGCGTCTTTTTTACCGGTCTGTCAGGCTCCGGAAAATCGACCATCGCAACCGCGCTCAGCGCGGCGATTCAATCCTCGCTTGCTCGGCCCGTCACACTACTCGACGGCGATGTCGTGCGCACGCACCTATGCCGCGAGTTGGGGTTCTCGCGTGCCGATCGCGACACCAACATCGAGCGCATCGCATTTGTGGCCGCTGAAGTCGTCAGACACGGCGGTGTCGTCATCTCGGCGGCGATCGCACCGTATGAGAACGCGCGCGCCGCCGCCAGAGCACGCGTCGAGCAACACGGCAGCTTCATCTTGGTGCACCTTTCCACACCGCTCGCCGTGTGCGAGCAACGCGATGCCAAAGGCCTGTACGCGAAAGCGCGACGCGGGGAGATCACGCTGTTCACCGGTGTCAGCGACAACTATGAGTCGCCGACTCAAGCACAGGTCGTTATCGACACAACCTCGACCAGTGTTGCCGAGGCGGTCGCACAATTGCTGCCATTGATTACGCACGCAACGAGCACCGCATGATCGCTTCGGCTGACGCTACCTATCTTGCGCTGATGCGCCACGTGCTCGAACACGGTGTAGACAAATCCGACCGCACCGGCACCGGCACGCGCTCGGTGTTTGGCTATCAAATGCGTTTCGAGCTAGGCCACACGTTCCCGTTGCTGACCACCAAGAAGCTGCATTTGCGCTCAATCCTTCATGAGCTGCTGTGGTTTCTCAAGGGCGACACCAACGTCGCTTATCTGCGCGATAACAAGGTCACCATCTGGGATGAGTGGGCGCGCGCGGATGGCGAACTAGGACCGGTATACGGCTACCAATGGCGATCGTGGCCCACTCCCGACGGGCGGCACATCGATCAAATCGCGGACGTCATCCGGCAAATTAAATCCAATCCCGATTCACGCCGCATGATTGTTTCAGCGTGGAACGTCGCCGACATCCCGCGCATGGCACTTGCGCCATGTCACGCCCTGTTTCAGTTTTATGTGGCTGACGGAAAACTGTCTTGCCAGCTTTATCAGCGCAGTGCCGACATTTTTCTTGGTGTGCCATTCAACATTGCCTCCTACGCATTGCTGACCATGATGGTCGCGCAAGTGTGTGGACTCAAAGCCGGCGAATTCATCCATACGCTTGGCGACGCGCACTTGTACGCCAACCATCTCGAGCAAACGCGCGAACAACTTGCGCGCGCGCCGCGTGCCGCGCCGCAGATGCGATTGAATCCATCGGTGAACGATATTTTCGGATTCACGTTTGACGACTTCACGTTGGAAAACTACGACCCGCATCCGGCCATCAAAGCGCCGATTGCTGTCTGATTGCCAAGGCGCATGCTCAACCTGATCGTTGCAGTGGCACAGCACAATGTCATCGGCATGGACGGCAAAATGCCGTGGCACTTGCCAGCCGAACTGGCGTACTTCAAGCAAGTCACGATGGGACACCCCATCATCATGGGCCGCAAGACGTTTGAATCCATCGGCCGTGCCTTGCCCGGGCGCCGCAATATTGTCGTCACCAGCAATCCGGCGTGGCAGCATGAGAGTGTGGACGTCGCGGCTTCGTTCGACGCAGCGCGGGAGATGATAGCGGGTCAGTCCGCGTTCGTTATCGGTGGTGCGACCCTGTATACCGCCGCGCTGCCACATGCAGATCGCATCTACCTGACGTCGGTTGATGCGGACGTAGCAGGCGACACGTTTTTTCCGTCACTGGCCAGCGACACGTGGCGTGAAGTGTCGAGGCAAGCGCGGCCGGCGGACGAAAAAAATAAATACGACGTCGCGTTTGTGGTGCTTGAGCGGCAGCAGTCGAGGTTGGACATAACTTGAAACCCCAGCACTGGCGCGGCGTTTGGGCACTTTTTGCCCGAAACGGCGCGCCAGATGGCGACTTTTTATTATTGGCGTCTACGACCATTAGCGCCGAAAGCGTAGCGTTGAGCAAGATTTGTTTGCCCAACAATCGATCGTGACGTTGGGCTTCGCGATGCTCAACCCAACGTTGCTTTAGCCAGTTGCAGCGACGACATTTACAGTACACGTAGCCCGGAAGGAGCGCAGCGT
>JBCKPN010000106.1:0-6064 GCA_038901695.1 Usitatibacteraceae bacterium | reverse complement strand
AAAGATGAGCCTAACCATTGGTGTACCTCGCGAAGTGTTTCCCGGCGAAAAGCGTGTTGCGACCGTTCCGGAAGTTGTCGAAAAGTTGATCAAGTTAGGTTTTGGTGTCAAGGTTGAAATGGGGGCTGGTGCCGCCGCCAATTTTGACGATGCATCCTATGTCGCGGCGGGCGCGACCATCGCCGACAGTGCTGCCGCACTCTGGTCAAGCGCCGATATCATTTTCAAAGTGCGTGGTCCGAGTGAGGAAGAAGTCGGCATGCTGCGCGAGGGCGTCACACTGGTGAGCTTCATTTGGCCCGCGCAGAATGCGGCGCTGTTGCAGCAACTCGCCGCGCGCCGCGTCACAGTGCTGGCGATGGATTCCGTGCCCCGCATTTCCCGCGCGCAAAAACTCGATGCGCTGAGTTCAATGGCTAACATCGGCGGCTATCGCGCGGTGATCGAAGCCGCGCACGCGTTCGGTCGTTTCTTCACAGGCCAAATCACCGCGGCGGGTAAGGTGCCACCCGCCAAGGTGTTCGTCATTGGGGCCGGTGTTGCGGGGCTCGCGGCCATCGGTGCGGCGGTGGGACTCGGTGCGATTGTGCGCGCCAACGATACGCGGCCCGAAGTCGCCGATCAAATCACTTCCCTTGGTGGCGAATTCGTGCCGGTCGACTACGTCGAAGAAGGCACTGGCGTCGGCGGTTACGCCAAAGTGATGAGCGAGGGCTTTCAGCAAGCACAGCGCGACACGTTCGCCAAGCAGGCGCGCGAGGTTGACATCATCATCACCACCGCGCTGATCCCGGGCAAGCCAGCGCCCAAGCTGATTACCGCCGAGATGGTGCAATCGATGAAGCCCGGTAGCGTTATCGTCGACATGGCGGGTGAGCAGGGCGGCAATTGCGAGTTGACCGAGCCGGGCAAGATTGTGGTCAAGCACGGCGTCACCATCATCGGCTACACCGACCTCGCGAGCCGATTGGCCAAGCAGGCGAGCACGCTGTATGCGACCAACCTGTTTCGCTTGTCGGAAGAATTGTGCAAGACCAAAGACGGCGTCATCAACGTCAATATGGATGATGAAGTGCTGCGTGGCACGACGGTCATCAAGGACGGCGTGGTGACATGGCCGCCACCACCACCAAAAGTGTCCGCAGCCCCCGCGATAGTGACCAAAACTGCCGTGCCGAGCGTGGCTAAGAAAGGTCGCGGCGCGCCATCCGAGCCGATGAGCGCGACCAGGCTTTCGATCATGTTTGCAGTCGCAGCGGTGTTGTTCTGGTTTGTCGGTGCCAATGCGCCGCCTGCTTTTCTCGGCCACTTCACGGTATTCGTGCTGGCGTGTTTTGTCGGCTACATGGTGGTGTGGAATGTCACGCCTTCATTGCACACGCCGCTGATGAGCGTCACCAACGCCATCTCGTCAATCATTATCATTGGTGCGCTGGTGCAAATTGCACCGCCCGCCGTGGCTGGTGTGGCGGGCAGCAGCGCACGGCCAGATGAACTGATTCGCTGGGTGGCGGTGCTCGGCATGGGCCTCACGGCCGTCAATATGTTCGGCGGCTTCGCCGTTACGCGCCGCATGCTGGCGATGTTTCGCAAATAGGAGCCACAACCATGTCAGACAGTTTGGTAACGGTTGCCTATATCGCGGCCATCATCTTGTTTATCCTCAGCCTAGGCGGTCTGTCGAATCCGGAAAGCTCGCGTCGCGGCAATCTGTACGGCATGATCGGCATGGCGATTGCGGTTGCCGCGACGATCTTCGGCCCGCGCGTGACAGCGGCGGGCATCCCGTGGATTATCGGTGCCATGCTCGTCGGTGGAAGTGTCGGGCTGTATGCCGCGCGCACCGTGCAAATGACGCAAATGCCGGAGCTGGTTGCGTTGATGCACAGCTTGGTCGGCTTGGCCGCGATGGCGGTGGGGTTCACCAGTTACATCGATCCCACCTCGTCGAATGGATTCACGCCCGCCGAAGTTACCATCCACCACATCGAGGTCTATGTCGGCATTCTGATCGGTGCGGTGACATTCTCTGGGTCCATCATCGCGTTTCTCAAGCTGTCGGCCAAAATCGGCGGCAAGCCGCTGTTGCTGCCCGCGCGCCATTGGTTGAATTTGATCGGCTTGATTCTGGTGATTGTGTTCGGCTATCAGTTTATGAAAGCCCCCACGATTGAAGCCGGCATGGTGCCGCTGATGGTCATGACCGTCATCGCGCTGTTGTTTGGTATTCACATGGTGATGGCCATTGGTGGCGCGGATATGCCGGTGGTGGTGTCGATGTTGAACAGTTACTCCGGCTGGGCCGCAGCGGCGACCGGCTTTATGCTGTCCAACGATTTGCTGATTGTGGTCGGTGCGTTGGTTGGCTCGAGCGGCGCGATTTTGTCGTACATCATGTGTCGTGCGATGAATCGAAATTTCATCAGCGTCATCGCCGGTGGTTTTGGTGGCGGTGCGCCGACGGCGGTGGCCGGTGGCGCGGTGGCACCGGTCGGCGAGGTGGTTGCGATCGATGCGCTGGAGACGGCAGATTTATTGCGCGACGCCAAGAGTGTGATCATCGTCCCTGGATACGGCATGGCGGTGGCGCAGGCGCAGCACACCGTGTTCGAGATCACCAAGACGCTGCGAGAGAGAAAAGTCAACGTGCGCTTCGGCATTCATCCCGTTGCGGGTCGTATGCCGGGGCACATGAACGTGCTGCTCGCCGAAGCGCGTGTACCGTACGACATCGTCATGGAAATGGATGAGATCAACGAAGATTTTCCGGACACAGACGTGGTGATGGTCATCGGTGCCAACGATATCGTGAATCCGGCGGCACAGGATGATCCGACCAGTCCGATCGCTGGCATGCCGGTGCTCGAAGTGTGGAAGGCCAAGACCAGCATCGTCATGAAGCGCTCAATGGCATCCGGCTATGCGGGCATCGATAATCCGCTGTTCTACAAAGACAACAATCGCATGTTGTTCGGTGACGCGAAAAAAATGCTCGACGAAGTGTTGACGGCATTGCGCGCCTGATCACAGCGTCGGCTGTTTCGCAACCAGAGACAACGCGACAACATGAAACACTGGTTCCCGTGGCTGTGCCTGGCGTTGTTGGCCTATGGTGGCTGGAACTGGTTTGATGCCCGCCGCGTCTATCGGACGTCGGGGATGTTGGTGGCCGACGCGCCGCTGCAAAAATCGGTGCGTGCGGATCGGTTTGACGTGAGGGGTTTCAGCGTCACGCCGCTCGCACAATACGAGATGCGAGCCCGCGTGCTAAGCGTACGAGGCGTACCGCTTTGACGACGGTGCGGCAATTTCACCCATCGATTTCGCAGTCGGATGGGGGCCGATGTCGGATAGCGCCGTGCTCGACACACTCACTGTGACGCAGGGCAAGGGGCTATACCGCGTTTCGGGTATCCGGCTCACAAATGCGTACTTTTTGTTGATCCGCGCGTGGTCGTACCGTGACCGGAGCGTGGCTGAGCGTTGCCTCAGATCTTTTTCATCGAATCGAAAAACTCGGCGTTGTTCTTAGTGCCTTTGAGCTTGTCGATCAAGAATTCTGTCGCTTCGAGCTCATCCATTGAATACATCATCTTGCGCAACACCCAGACGCGTTGAAGAATTTCCGGCTTTATCAACAACTCTTCTTTGCGTGTGCCTGAGCGATTCACGTTGATCGCGGGGTAGACGCGTTTTTCCGCCGCGCGCCGGTCAAGATGCACTTCCATGTTGCCGGTGCCCTTGAATTCTTCATAGATCACATCGTCCATGCGCGAGCCGGTGTCGATCAGTGCCGTGGCAATGATGGTCAACGAGCCGCCTTCTTCGATATTGCGTGCCGCACCGAAAAAGCGTTTTGGTCGTTGCAATGCGTTGGCATCTACACCACCGGTCAACACCTTGCCGGATGCCGGCACCACGGTGTTGTAGGCGCGCGCCAGACGGGTGATCGAGTCGAGCAAAATCACGACGTCCTTCTTGTGCTCGACCAGGCGCTTGGCTTTTTCGATCACCATTTCGGCGACTTGCACATGGCGCGTGGCGGGCTCGTCAAAGGTTGAAGAAACCACCTCGCCCTTGACGGTGCGCTGCATCTCGGTAACCTCTTCCGGGCGCTCGTCTATCAGCAACACGATTAACACGACTTCCGGGTGATTGGTGGTGATCGCTTGTGCGATGTGTTGCAACATGACAGTCTTGCCGGACTTCGGCGAGGAGACCAGCAGACCGCGCTGACCCTTGCCAATCGGCGCGATGATGTCGATAACGCGGCCGGTGATGTTCTCATCGGACTTGATGTCGCGTTCGAGCGTGAACGGTTTATTCGGAAACAGCGCGGTGAGGTTCTCAAACAAAATCTTGTTTTTGCCGGCTTCAGGTGGTTCGCCGTTGACCTTGTCCACCTTCACCAGCGCGAAATATCGCTCGCCTTCCTTCGGCGTGCGAATCTCGCCTTCAATACTGTCCCCAGTGTGCAAATTGAAGCGGCGAATCTGCGACGGGCTGACGTAAATGTCGTCCGGTCCGGCAAGGTAGGAGATGTCGGGCGAGCGCAGAAAGCCAAAGCCGTCTTGCAACACTTCAAGCGTGCCGTCGCCAAAAATCGCCTCGCCTTTTTTCGCCTGATGCTTGAGTAGCGCGAAGATCAGCTCTTGTTTGCGCAACCGATTGGCGCCCTCGAGTTCGGCCTGACCGGCCATCTCGACGAGCTCGGAGACGTGCTTCAATTTCATTTCGGATAATTGCATGGCGGATTTACCGTGTGGCGTTGAATCGGATTGGGGATATCCCAAAGTCGAACATGGACTGTATTACCGCAAGGCTGACACGACGTCGAGCAAAAACACTTGGCGGCAGGCAGCGAGAAATTGACCCGTCCTTCGATTGATGGCACGGCTTGCCGTGATCCAATCAGCGTACAACTCTTGCGGGGGTGTGTATCAGAAGGACTGCCAAGAAATCTGCGGACGAACGTCAGCGGTATACACAGCGCGCAGATTTGAAACCAAGTATAACCAAAAAGCTTAGAGGGGCAAGGTTTTTTTGCTTGCCCCTAATCCGACGCTAGATGTTAGCGTCGATGAATGCGGACAGTTGGGTCTTGGACAAGGCGCCGACTTTGGTTGCCTCGACATTGCCATTCTTGAACAGCATCAGCGTCGGAATGCCGCGAATCCCATATTTGGGTGGCGTTGCCTGATTTTCATCGATGTTGAGCTTGGCAATCTTCAACTTGCCGGCGTAATCCTTCGCCAGATCCTCTAGGATAGGGGCGATCATCTTGCACGGCCCGCACCATTCAGCCCAGTAGTCAACCAGCACGGGAGTCGTGCTTTGCAACACCTCGGCGTCGAACGTTGTGTCGCTTACATGGACGATGGCAGTACTCATGAAATCCTCGCAATCTGTGATGCCAGCCGACTTGTGTCGACCGACCTGGAAAGGCGCGATTATGCCACGCGAGGGCCGATTCCACCCGCGCCACAAACCACGCGCCGATGAATCGTCGCATGAGCGCTCTGTTAACATTGTCGGCAACCCAAACACCTCGTCGCGCGCGGCCTATCGGCGGCTGACATGCTTCAAACCCAACCGCAGTGATATCACTCGAAACGCAACATGACCTACGTCGTTACTGAATCCTGTATCAAGTGCAAATACACCGACTGTGTTGACGTGTGCCCGGTCGATTGCTTTCGCGAGGGGCCAAATATGCTGGTCATTGACCCGGACGAATGTATCGATTGCACGCTGTGTGTCCCAGAGTGTCCGGTTGAAGCCATCTTCGCTGAAGACGACGTACCGACTACACAGCAATCGTTTATCAGATTGAATGCAGAGTTGACGAAGGGTTGGAAGCCGATTATTCAACGCAAGCCCGGGCCGCCCGATGCGGATGAGTGGGCAAAGGTCAAGGACAAGGCGCATTTGATCGAGAAGTAATCCGCTCGGGCGCCGGATCGCGAGCCCTAGCGGGACAGCAGCAAATCCGCGCGTCGTTGTCGAATTTGCACCGGCCGTTCGCGCTGTTCAACAAATTGTTCCATCGGGTTCGCACTGCATT
>JBCKPN010000105.1:0-6106 GCA_038901695.1 Usitatibacteraceae bacterium | reverse complement strand
GCGGATAAGTTCATTGCCGCCACCCGGCGGCAATGAAACAGCCATGACGTTTGCTCTTGTCTGCGTTCATCGGCGTTCATCTGCGGTTCCACGATTTTCGCTCTCGTCGAGACGCGGGATCGACTCCCGAAGCCGCAACCGCGCCGCCCGCATCAGCATATGCGCCGAGACGGGCGCCGTCAGAAAAAGAAACAATACGATCAGCAACTCGTGCACGCTCGGGCTCTTGGTCGTGAAGCTGAAATAGAGCATTGAGGCCATCAGCACCGCGCCCACGCCAAGCGTGGAAGCTTTGGTCGGGCCGTGAATGCGCTTCACGAAGTCGCCCAGCTTGGCGAGTCCGTACGATCCGATCAGTGCAAATACGGCACCAATAACAATGAAGCCTGCGATCAACACATCAAGCCAGATGGGCATCATTCGACGATATCTCCTTGATGCAGGAATTTCGCCATCACCACGGTGCCGAGAAAGCCCAGCAAAGCGATGACCAATGCAGCCTCAAAAAAAACAGCCGTGTTGAACACGATACCCAGCAGTACGGTAAGCGCCAGCGAGTTAATGTACGCAGTATCGAGCGCCAGGATACGATCCTCTGTATTGGAGCCGCGAATGAGCCGGTAGAGATTCAGGGCTAACGCAATCACGAAGGCAGTGACGCCAAACATGGCGGCGTACATCGTGAAGCCGCCCAGATGCGACGACGATGCGATGAACGCGGAAATCGACGAGGACATTATTCGAAAATCTCCATTAGCGGAAGCTCATAGCGCGCTTTGATCGTAGCGACCAGTGCGGCGGCATCGGCAACGTTGAGCGCATGCACCAGCAAATACTTGCCGTCCTCCGAAAAATCCGAAGACAAGGTTCCCGGCGTCATGGTGATGATGCCTGCCAGCGCGGCTTTGGCGTGCGGGTGGGTCAAGTCGAGCGGCACCCAGACAAACGAAGGTTTGATATTTTTCTCCGGCCCCAGGATCAGAATCGCCACATCAATATTTGACTTGATGATGTCATAGAGCACAATGCAGGCGAGCGCAATCACCGTCAGCAGCTGCCGTGGTTTCGGTTTGCCGATGCTGACGCGCGAAGTCCACAGCGGAATTGCGATCGCCAGCAACCCGCCCAGCAACAGATGCGCAGCATGCAGAGTGTTGTTCAGCGCCAACCACACCAGCAGCAACATCGCCGACACCAGCGGTTGCGGAATCCAGCGCTTCATTTGTTGACCCCCGTCACCGGAACCGGCACCACGGGCTTTTGCTGCGGGAGCTTGCCCAATACATTTCCGATCATGATCTGTGGCCGCTTGAGTTCAGCGGCAGCCTGGTCGGTAAAGCGTTGCACTGGCGCGGCGAAAATCGTGAGGCATACGAGCGCGATGGCGAGCACGCCCGTTGGTACAAGACTGGCACCTAGGAGCCTGTCGGACTTGGGAATCGTCGGCTGCAAACCGACCGCAGCGATCCAGTTTTCACCGTCTTTTTGCCCCATAGCTGGGCTATGGGGCTGCAAATCCGGCAAAAACCGGCCGCGCTGGGGCCAATTTTCGCTTTCGACGCCCCAAGCCCGACAGGCTCCTAGCACCAGCGCAGCGTCGCGCTTCCAGAACAATCGGCTTCCCATGCGGGCATAGGCGAGTATCGACAGCATGCCCGCGAGCAACACGGCGGTCCACACCCAGACCTGCGCTGAATGCGATGCCGAACCGGCGAGGATGGTGGCCTTGCCGATGAAGCCGGAGAGCGGTGGCACGCCTGCCATCGCCGCGCCACCGATCACAAACAAGGCACCTGTCCAAGCCCATTGGCGACCGCCTGCCTCACCCACACTCGTGACTCGCGCACCGGCCTGATCGAGACTCGCGGCGTTGAGAAACAGCAGCGCGGTAGCCACCGTACTGCCAATCAGATAAAACAGCGCGCCCGATAAAGCCTTCGGCTCACCGATGGCAATAGCAGTAACGAGCATCCCCGCCGATCCCACCACCGACCAGCCAATCAGCGTACTGACGTCTCGCGCTGACAATGCGCCACACGCAGCCATCAGCATCGTCAGTGGTGCAATCACCAACAGCGCCTGACTCATGTGCGAATGAATGGCGCTCCCATCCGGATAGATCAGCGTCAAGGTGCGCACAATGGCGACCACCCCGACCTTGGTCATTAGCGCAAATAATGCGGCAACCGGCAAGGCGGCGGCGCGATAGGTGCCGGTAAGCCAGAAGTTCAACGGCAGCAGCGCCGCCTTGATGGCAAACACCACCAGCAGCGTGAATCCAGCTACAGCCACCAGCGCGCGCGATTGTGGGCCCAGCGCGTTGATCTTTAGTGAAAGATCAGCCATGTTTAGCGTACCGGTGACGCCATAGAGCAACGAGGCGGCAATCAAGAATAGCGCCGAGCCGAGCAGATTGATGACCACGTAGTGTGTCGCCGCATTTGTTCGCGCGCGGTCGGGATGCTGTAGCAGCATTCCGTAACTCGCCGCGAGCAGCACTTCAAAGAACACGAACAGGTTGAACAAGTCCGCAGTGAGAAACGCACCGTTCAAGCCCATCAACTGCAACATGAACAGGGGATAGAAATAGGTGCCGACCGGTCGGCGGCTACTCGTTTGCGCTGCCATCACCACCGCGCCGATGAATGACGTCAGCAGCAGCATGATTGCCGTGAGTTTATCGACCGCCAGCGCGATACCGAACGGCGCGCGCCAGTTGCTCATCAAATAGACAAACATCTCTCCACTTGACGTTCGCAGCACCGCGAGCGCGCCGCACGACAGCAGCAACGCAATTGCGATCCAGGCGATGGCGCGTTGCTGTGCCAAGCGCCGCTCGCCCACCACCAGCGTTAACGTTGCGGCCAGCAACGCGATGGCGATTGGCAGAATTGCCAGATGCTGAAGTGCGAAGGCCATCATTTTGGCGTTCGCCCCGGTATTGGCGGCGTATCAACGGCAACGCCGGATCGCCCTTCTTCATCGACGTGGTCGTGGCCGTTCTCGGCATGCGAACGAACCGCGATCGCGAGCAAAACGGCGGTCATGCCGAACGAAATGACAATCGCCGTCAACACCAGCGCCTGCGGCAGCGGGTCGGCATAGTTAGTCAGGGTTTCCGGGACACCCGCGCGAATGATCGGTGCCTTGCCAACGGCGAGTCGACCCATGAAGAAGATAAACAGATTGACGGCATAGGAAACCAGCGTGAGGCCCAACACCATGTCGAAGGTGCGAGCACGCAACAGCAGATAGACGCCGCATGCCATCAGCACACCCACACCAAGTGCGACTAGCAGCGCGAGGCTCATGCGGCCTCCTTGGCGGGTTGACTCAGTCTGCCGATGGTTGCCAAGGCGAGCATGGTGCCGCCGATCACGCACAGGAACACACCAAGGTCAAAGAACATCGCCGAGGCAATCGGCACCGCGCCAATCAGCGGCACGCTGAAATACTTGAAGGTACTGGTGAGGAACGGAAAACCGACCAGCCAGCTGCCCATGCCAGTGAGTCCGGCCGCCAGCAATCCCCACCCCACCCACTTGCCGTAGTCGAGTTTGAACGAAGCCTCGACACGCGCCTGACCGAAGGCAACGTACTGGAGAATCAAGGCAATGGCAAAAATCAACCCGGCGATGAAACCGCCGCCCGGAAGGTTGTGGCCGCGCAGATAAAAGTAGATTGACACCATGATTGCCACTGGCAACAGCAGCGTGGAAATCACCTGTAGCAACAAGGATTGACGGGCGACTTCAGGCATTTTTGCTTCAAACGCCGCGCCGAATGGCGAGTTTCCGTTGCTGGCTGGCACGATCAATCCACGCAACAGTAACGCCACAATCAACCCCGCCATGCCAAGCACAGCGATTTCGCCGAGCGTATCAAAGCCGCGGAAGTCGACGATGATGACGTTCACCGCATTCGCGCCGCCACCCTGCGGCACTGTCGTTTGCAGGTAGTACGGCGAGATGGAATTGAACGGCCGCGTGAGCACCTGATAGACAATCCAGCTCACGCCAAGTCCGGCCGCCGAGGCGATGATCGCGTCGCGCCAGTTCACGTGCCTGCGACCAGCCGCTTCGGGCTTGCTTTGCTTGGGCAAGAAATTCAGCGTCGCCATCATGAGGATGATCGATACGACTTCCACCAGTAGCTGGGTCAACGCCAAGTCGGGCGCGGAGAAGTAGACAAACGTGAGTGCCACCACCAGGCCCGCCGCCCCCATGAAAATAAGCGCGGTGAGGCGCTCGCGGTACATCACCACGGTACCAATCGAGGCGATGATGCCGACAAGCGCGATGGCGACGACCATGAGGTTGGCCGATTCCATTGGAACACTTGATGTCACACCGACCGCCGGATACAGCCACACTGCTGCAACGCCACCGGCGATAGCTGTGATAATGATCAACAACAGGTAGCGTTGCAGGCTGCCGTTCTGGGTGAGACGGGTCAGTGCGCCAGCAATCACAGTGATGTTTTCGATGAACACATCAAACAAGACCTTGGCATCACCCGGCAGCTTGACGACGGTGTGCAGGTTGATTTTTCGTTGCAGCAGCACATAGACGGTCACACCGCCCGCCATCGCGATTGCACTCATCAGCAACGGCAGGTTGAAGCCATGCCAGATCGCCAGCGTGTATTGTGGCATCTGCGCGACCGACGGCAGATTCAGCGTCGCTTGCGCAGCGACAGACAATAGCGGGCCGACCGTATATGCCGGAAACACTCCAACAACAAGGCACAGCACCACCAGAATCTCAACCGGCACGCGCATAAAGCGTGGCGGTTCGTTCGGTGTTTTGCTCAACCCGACCGGCTCGCCATTAAAGAACACATCGTGAATAAACCGCAGCGAATACGCCACGCTCGCCATGCCGGCGATAGTGGCCGCGATGGGCATGGCCAATTGCAACAACCGATGCGTATCCACGGCCGTCGCTTCCATGAAGAACATTTCCTTGGAAAGAAATCCATTGACCAGCGGCACACCTGCCATTGCCGCGCACGCAACGATTGCCAGCGTTGCCGTAATCGGCATGCTCTTCCACAGGCCGTTAAGTTGGCGCATATCGCGCGAGCCAGTTTCGTGATCAATGATGCCAGCCGCCATAAACAGCGACGCCTTGAACACCGCATGGTTGATGATGTGAAACACGCCAGCGACCACTGCGAGCGGCGTATCGAGGCCAAACAGCAATGTGATCAAACCGAGATGCGAGATCGTCGAGTAGGCGAGCAGGCCTTTCAGATCGTGCTGAAAGATGGCGATGACCGCGCCCATCAGCAGCGTCACCATGCCAACGGTTGAGACGATCCAAAACCACACATCGTTATCGCCCAATGCCGGATACAGTCGCGCCAACAGGAATACGCCAGCCTTAACCATGGTCGCTGAGTGCAAATACGCCGAAACCGGCGTCGGCGCGGCCATCGCGTGCGGCAGCCAGAAGTGAAATGGAAACTGTGCGCTCTTGGTAAATGCGCCCAGCAACACCAGCAACAAAATCGGCACAAACATCGGGCTCTGTTGCAACACCACCTTGCTCGCGAGCACAACGTCCAGATCGTAGCTGCCAACCACTTTGCCGATGAGCAACACGCCAGCCAGCAGGGCAAGACCACCTATGCCAGTGACGGCGAGCGCCATGCGCGCGCCCTGCCGCGCATCCTCGCGATGCCGCCAGAAGCCAATCAACAGAAACGACGAGAGGCTGGTGAGTTCCCAGAACACCACCAGCAGGATGAGGTTGTCAGCCAGCACCACGCCCAACATGGCACCCATGAAGAACAACAGCAACGCGAAGAATCGCGCGGGTGGATCGTTATCCGCCAGATAGTAGACACCATACAAGACCACCAGCGCACCGATACCGAGGATGAGTCCGCCAAACAGAAACGCAAGGCCATCGAGGCGCAAGCCAAAGCCCACGCCCAACGACGGCAGCCATTCAACGCGAAAGCGTGGCACTTCGCCATTCCAGACCATCGGTGCGAGCGTCAGCAATAGCGCGAAACCCGCAAGCGTGAACACCCCCGCCAGCCAGCCAGCAAACTTGCGCTGTCCGTTGCCGACAAACAGTAGCGCCACCGCCCCAAGGAA
>JBCKPN010000104.1:0-6140 GCA_038901695.1 Usitatibacteraceae bacterium | reverse complement strand
CCGCTTCGTCGAAGCGCGCCTGGTTTTTTGCGCGGCACGCCCAGTACACGATACCGGCAAAAATCAGAAACGAGAGCAGCGTCACGATTGAACGGAGTGTGTTGAGATCCAGATCCATGGTCATTCGTCCTATTTGGTTTTGAGTGCAGTGCCCAGCACCTGCATGTAGGCGATGATTGCGTCCTCTTCGGTCTTGCCTTTGACGGCGTCTGGCGCGGCATCGATTTCAGCGTCGGTGTACGGCACGCCCACCGACCGCAGCGCGCGCATCTTTGGGCGAATATCGGCCGGATTCAGCATTGCCTTTTCCAGCCAGGTATAGGCAGGCATATTCGATTCAGGCACCAGATCGCGTGGTTGACGCAGATGCAGGCGATGCCATTCGTCGCTGTACTTGCCGCCCACGCGATGCAAATCCGGCCCGGTGCGCTTGCTGCCCCACTGGAACGGGTGGTCGTAGACAAACTCGCCCGCGACCGAGTAGTGGCCGTAGCGTTCAGTCTCCGCGCGGAATGGCCGGATCATTTGCGAGTGGCAGTTGTAACAGCCCTCACGAATGTAGATGTCGCGCCCCGCCAGCTGCAGCGGCGTATAAGGCTTTAGGCCAGCGACCGGTTCGGTGGTGCTACGCTGAAAGAATAGCGGAACGATTTCGACCAGACCACCGACAGCGATCGTCAAAATGATCAGAATGATCATCAGACCGATATTGCGCTCAATTTTGTCGTGGGTGAATTTCATGATCAGCTTCCTTGTACAACAACGCGGTCGGCGACCGATGGCATGGGGAGTGCGCCGGCGGCGATGCCCTCTGGTATCGGCGCGTCGTAAGGCTTGCCCGCGATCACCGTCTTGAAGACGTTGTAGGCCATCAGCAGCATGCCGCTGAAGAACAGCACGCCGCCGAGTAACCGGATCATCCAGTACGGGTAGCTGGCCTTCACCGACTCGACGAAGGTGTAGGTGAGGGTGCCGTCGCTATTCACGGCGCGCCACATCAGGCCCTGCATCACGCCGGAAATCCACAGCGCTGCGATGTAGAGCACGACGCCGAGCGTGGCAATCCAGAAATGCAGCGAGATCAACTTGATCGAGTACATTTCCTTGCGGCCGAACAGTCTGGGTATCAGGTAATACATCGAGCCGATGGAGATGAATGCCACCCAGCCCAGCGCGCCTGAGTGGACGTGCCCGACGATCCAATCGGTGTAGTGGGCAAGACTGTTGACTGTTTTTATCGACAGCATCGGTCCTTCAAAGGTCGACATGCCGTAGAAGGACAGCGAGACAATGAGAAATTTCAGAATTGGATCATCACGCAGTTTGTGCCAGGCACCGGACAGGGTCATGATGCCGTTGATCATGCCGCCCCAGGACGGAGCCAGCAAAATTAGCGAAAACACCATGCCGAGCGACTGTACCCAATCTGGCAGGGCGGTGTAGTGCAGATGATGCGGGCCTGCCCACATGTAAGTAAATATCAGCGCCCAGAAGTGAACCACCGACAGGCGATATGAGTAAATCGGTCGCTCGGCCTGTTTGGGGACAAAGTAGTACATGATGCCGAGGAAGCCGGCCGTAAGGAAAAAGCCCACTGCGTTGTGGCCATACCACCATTGGATCATGGCGTCCTGTACTCCCGCATAGGCTGAGTAGGACTTCCAGAATGACGCCGGAATGGCGGCGCTATTCACGATATGCAGGATGGCGACTGTCAGAATGAAGGCACCGTAAAACCAGTTGGCCACATAGATGTGCTGGGTGCGACGCTTCATGATGGTGCCGAAAAAATTGATGGCGTAGACCACCCACACCACTGTGATCAGGATGTCGATGGGCCACTCCAATTCGGCGTACTCCTTGCCTGAAGTGATCCCGAGTGGCAGGGTGACAGCAGCCAGCACAATGACCAGTTGCCATCCCCAAAAATGGATGGAGGCGAATGTGTCGGACAGGACTCTGGTCTGACAGGTGCGCTGCACCACGTAGTAGGACGTGGCGAACAGAGCCGATCCACCAAATGCAAAGATCACGGCATTGGTATGCAAGGGTCGCAGGCGACCGTACGAGAGCCAATCGACGCCGAATGTCATGTCAGGCCAGATCAATTGCGCGGCGATGATGACGCCGACCAACATGCCGACGATGCCCCAGACGATGGTCATGATCGCGAATTGGCGAACCACCTTGTAGTTATACGTGTTGGCGTTGACTTGCATCGCAAGAACCTTTTTTGTGAGAGAAAAATCAAACAATTGCGTCGATTTTCGCCGTGCCTAGTGAGCCGGATTTTGATTTGGATCAAATGAACGACAATGCAACCGAAACTTTGTCTCGGCCTATCGCGGGTGCCCGGAATCGTTGCTCTCCATCCGTGCGCCCGGTGCCGGGTTTACTTGTGGCGCACGATCATCATCGATCAGGATTCTTCCGGCTGGTGCGTCGAGATCATCCAACTGGCCACCCGCCACCGCCCACCAGAATGCACAGCCAATCAGGACGGCAATCAGGACAGACAGGGGAATGAGAATCCACAGTGATTCCATCGACCTACTTCCCGTTCATCATGGTGGTCTCTGTCGGTGCGCGCGTCAGCCGACTCGCGTTGAGTACCACCACCAACGAACTCGCCGCCATGCCGATGGCCGCCATCAGTGGCGTCACCTTGCCGGCGAAGGCCAATGGCACCGCGATAAGGTTGTAGGCGAACGCCCACAGCAGATTCTGGCGAATGACGCGCGCGGTTCGTCGAGCCAGCGCGAAGGCATTCACCAGCGCGGTGAGCATTCGCTCGCGCGTCGCCTCGAGGACGGCGTCGGCCGCGACTCGGGTCAGTGTTGACCCCTCGGCGAGGCCGATGCTGCCGGTGGCCGTCGCCAGCATCGGTGCATCGTTGACGCCGTCCCCCACCGCCACGACGCGGTCGCCTGCGGCGCACAACTGCTTGACATAGTCCTGCTTTTGTGAAGGTGTCTGTGTCGCACGAACGTTTTCGCGGCGAATACCGAGCGCCTCAGCGGTGGCATGCACGACGCCTGACGCATCTCCCGACAGCATGTGGACGCGCAACCCGCTGGCCTGCAATCGGGCCACGCATCGTTTGGCATCGCTGCGAATCGGATCCGCCAGACGAAAGCACACGTAGACGACCGGTTGCGCGTTGTCCACGCTACAGAGGATCACTTCGGTTTCAAACTCACCACTGCGCGGCAATGCCGGCGGGGCCAGCATGGTGCGCGGGACGGCAAAGGCGGGTGTGCCTAGTCGATAGGTGCGCCCGTCAACGGCCGCCTCGACGCCGGCACCAGCCTGGCTGATGAGTGACGTGGCGACCGGGATCTGGCTCGCCGCGCCCAGCTCTGCAAGGTGTTGCTGCGCATGCGCCGTGATCGCGCGCGCAACCGGGTGTGCCGTACCGCGTTCGAGCGCGACCGCAATCTGTAGTACATCGCGGCTGATTGCGGCCTCGCTGTGCATGGAGGTAACGACCATTTCTCCTGTGGTGAGGGTGCCCGTCTTGTCGAACACCACGTCGGTGGCGCTGGCAAGGGTCTCGACCAGGTGTCCACGCGTCACCAGCAAGCCTTCGCGGGTCAGGCGACCGAGTGCGCTGGCCAGTGCAGTGGGCGCAGCGAGGGCGAACGCGCACGGGCAGGTGACCACGAGTACGACAATGGCAATCTCGACCGCGCGACTTTGGTCGAGTTGCCACCAGAGCGCGGCGGCGGCAGCCGAGGCAAGCAATGTCGCCGGCACCAGCCAACGCGCGACGTGGTCGGCAATGCCATGAAATTGTGGCCGGTACATCAGGCTGGTCTCGACCATTTTGCCCAGTCGCGCGAGCAACGTCTGCTCGCCCGTTGCCGTCACCCGGACGACCAACGGCGAACTGGTATTGACGGTGCCGCCGAACAATGGGTCGCCCACCCGACGAGCCACGGGACGCGATTCGCCTGTCATCAGCGCTTCATCGATTTCGCTTTCGCCACGCACAATGACGGCGTCAGCCGGCACTATATCGCCTGGTCGAATGGAGACAACGTCATCAACGGCCAGTTGATCGGCGCGGATGGTGTCACCTTCCTCGTTCACGGGGTAGTGCCGCAGGATCACACACTCGAGGGGTCGGGCGTTCGACAATCGATCAATGTTCTCGGCGGTTCGTCGTCGAAGCGCGGACTCGATCCAGCGCGCGCCCAACAACAGGAACACGAACATGCTGATGGCATCGAAGTAGTGCTGGCCGGACTGCGTGATGAGCGCGACGGTGCTCGCTGCAAATGTCAGCACGAGCGCCAGCGCCACCGGAACGTCCATCCCCAAGTAGGCGTGGCGGGTGCGACGCATGGCGGTGCGCCACGCACTCAGAAAGATCGGGCGTGCCGAAAACAGCAACACCGGCAGCGTCAACAGCCACGCTGCCCATGCCATCAATTGCCGCGCGTCGTAAGAAATTTCATCAGGATCGGCCAGATAGATCGGTACCACCAGCATCATCACCTGCATCATGCACAGTGCCGCCACGCCGAACTCAAGCAGTTGTGTGCGGCGCTCGTTTCTGCGCACCAGCAGTCGCGCTTCATGTTCGACCGGTTCCGCACCGAGGCCGACACGCGCCAGTGCGTCGATGATCGTCGAGGCCGACACGCGGTTGGAATCGACGCGGACACGCGCACTTCGGGTGGTCAGATTGACGGCGACGCGATCTACCCCGCTAATCGCTTCCAGCGCACGCTCGGCCAACCAGGCACAGGCCGCGCAGCGCAGTCCGGTCAAATAAAGTTGCAATTCTACGAACGCCGGTGCGCTGCCAGTTGGTTCGAGTACGACCAAACTGCCCGGGGGTGATATTCGAGGCAGCGCGGCGAGGTCGACCTTTTCCGAGAAGTCAGTGCGGTGCCGATAAAAGTCAACCAGACCGGCATTGATGATGGTCTGGGCCACACTCTCGCATCCGACGCAGCACATGCGCTGACGTTGTTGTTCGATTTCGACCGCGAAATCGGTATCAGACGCCACCGGCAGTCCGCAGTGATAACAAATCAGCGACGCCTCGCTGCCGACGTCGGTATTGACAAACGGCATGGCGTGATGAAACAGGCGACCGCTGTTTGCGGTCATAGCACGTCCCTGCAAAGTTGGGCGAACGCGGCAAAATCGGCCACGTGTGGCAACCGCGACAGTCCGAACACACCAAGCGCAATGACAATGCTGCCTGCCACCAGTCTCGCGCGTGGCATTTTCGAAACGCGTCTCAGTGGTGCTGCCGCCGCGCCTGCCATGGCCATCGCTGGCAGTGTGCCAAGACCAAATCCGAACATGATCAGGGCACCATTTGTTCCGCTGCCGCTGGCCATGGCGGTCGCCAGCGTCCCGTAAACCAGTCCACACGGGATCCACCCCCACAGCGCGCCAAGGGCGAACGGCTGTGCCGGTCCCGTGGCGAAATGCGCTTGCAAGCGTGGCGCAATCCAGAACTGTAGTCGCTGCCAAAGCCATTGCCCGGCGCGTTCAAATGGAGCCAGCAACTTTGTGAAGCCGGCGATGTAGAGGCCGGTCGCGATGACCAGACATTGTCCGAATACGAACAGTATCAGTCTGAGCGGCGTCATGTCGTTCACCACCACTCGCCCCGCAACGGCACTGGCCGCGCCAGCCACGAGCGCGCCGGCGATCATGTAGCTCAGAATGCGCCCGGTGTTGAACGCGATGCTGGCACGGATCAGAGGCATCGGTTCGGCGGGGCGATAGCCGGACAGGGTGACGCCGGATTGCCCTTCCGCGCTCGCGGCAAGCCGCCCGGGAAAGCGATGCACGGTCAAGGCGGGCGCCGTTTCACCGTGCCGATTCAACGCGCTCGCGATGGGCGCGCCGCACATGCCAATGCAGTGCAGGCTGCCCAGAAAGCCGGTGCTCAATGCAGCGGCAAACGCGGCGACCGTGGCGGGGGCAGTTTCCAGTCCCATCGATGCTCCTGTGCGAACGCTTGCTTCAAATCAGCTTCGAGAATCGGGCTCGTTCCCGATCATGCTGCAAGTGACTGTCGAATATCATCGCCACCGCGCACACCATGATACGCCCGCGCGGCGTGACGGTAATCCAGTGCTGATCCCATTCGACCAAGCCGTCGTCGCGCAAGG
>JBCKPN010000103.1:0-6247 GCA_038901695.1 Usitatibacteraceae bacterium | reverse complement strand
GGATTCGTCAGAGCAAAAATTTGCTGAGGTCAGCACATGCCAGACACGTCCGAACTACCGCACCCGCCTTTCCACGATAGCGTGGCGCGGCCGGTGCGCGCGCCACGCGGCGGCGTATTGAGCTGCGCAAACTGGCAGATTGAAGCCGCCTATCGCATGTTGCAAAACAACCTCGACCCCGAGGTAGCGGAGAATCCGGATGCGCTGGTGGTGTATGGCGGCATCGGCAAGGCGGCGCGCAATTGGCCCGCCTTCGACGCCATGCTCCACACGCTGCGTCACCTCAAGCCCGACGAAACCATGCTGGTGCAGTCCGGCAAACCAGTGGGCGTGTTTCGCACCCACCTCGGCGCGCCGCGCGTGCTGATTGCGAACTCCAATCTGGTGCCACAGTGGGCGACGTGGGAGCACTTCAACGAGCTCGATCGCAAGGGGCTGATGATGTATGGCCAGATGACGGCGGGGAGCTGGATTTACATCGGCACGCAGGGCATTGTGCAGGGCACCTATGAGACTTTCGTTGAAGCCGGTCGGCAGCACTACGGCGGTGACCTCGCTGGCCGCTGGGTGCTGACCGCCGGTCTCGGCGGCATGGGCGGCGCGCAGCCGTTGGCGGCCAGCTTTGCGGGCGCGTGTTCACTCAACATCGAGTGTCAGCAATCGCGCATCGATTTTCGGCTGCGTACCCGCTACGTCGATAAACAGGCCGCGACACTCGACGAAGCGCTCGATATGATTCGACACCACACCAGTCGTCGGCAAGCGATTTCGATCGCGCTGTGCGGCAACGCGGCTGACATCGTTCCCGAGTTAGTGCGGCGCGCCCAGGCGGGTGGTATGCGGCCAGATATCGTCACCGACCAGACTTCCGCGCACGACTTGATCAACGGTTATCTGCCTGCTGGTTGGACGGTCGCGCAATGGCAGGCGGCGCAACAGGACGCTTCCCAGCACGCCAAGCTCAAACAGGCGGCGGGCGTTTCGTGTGCCGCGCACGTCAAGGCCATGCTGGCTTTTCACGCGATGGGGATTCCGACGGTGGACTACGGCAACAACCTTCGACAGGTGGCTAAAGACTTCGGCGTGACCGACGCGTTTGCCTATCCCGGTTTTGTGCCGGCCTACATTCGTCCACTATTTTGTCGCGGCATTGGGCCGTTTCGTTGGGTGGCGTTGTCGGGCGAGGCCGAGGACATTCGCAAGACCGACGCGAAAATGAAGCAACTATTTCCCGACAACAAACCGCTGCACCGCTGGTTGGACATGGCCGGTGAGCGCATTGCCTTTCAAGGTTTGCCGGCGCGCATTTGCTGGATTGGCTTGGGTGAGCGGCACATCGCCGGCATGGCGTTTAACGAAATGGTGAAAACCGGTGAGTTGAGCGGGCCGATTGTCATCGGTCGCGATCACCTCGACAGCGGCTCGGTTGCCTCACCCAACCGTGAAACTGAAGCCATGAAAGATGGCAGCGACGCGGTCAGCGACTGGCCGCTGCTGAACGCGTTGCTCAACACGGCGAGTGGCGCAACGTGGGTGAGTTTTCATCATGGTGGCGGCGTCGGCATGGGCTACTCGCAGCACGCAGGCGTGGTGATTGTGTGCGACGGCAGTGACGACGCGTCCGAGCGATTGTCTCGCGTGTTGTTCAACGATCCAGCGACCGGTGTGATGCGCCATGCGGACGCGGGCTACGAAATGGCGTTGCAATGTGCCAAAGACAACGACTTGAATTTGCCGATGTTGATGCGGCCTGCTGCATGAGTCCAAGCGGATTAAGGGCACTTCTAAAAATTCAATCAAGCCGATGATGGCAAGGCGCAAAGTCGCGAAAAAGCGCCGTGTACACGTAGTACATGAGCATTTTGAGCGGCTTTGCAACGCCGCCAGCGCGGCTTCAGTGAATTTTTAGAGGTGCCCTTAAACAACTTCGGTCATTCCGAGACGCAACGCGCCGAGGAATCTCATCCCTTGGCGAGGCGACTCTGGTGGTGACGATGTGTTTCGAGCGGATGAGATTCCTCCCCAAGGGCGGTTCGGAATGACAGTGAAATTAGAAAGAGGCACATGAATATCGAGCCAGGCAAACTGCAACTCGCGCAGTTGCGGACGCTGCACGACACCCCAACCCAGGTCACGCTGGACGGATCTGCGCTCGCGGGCATTCGTGCCAGCGCTGCGGTGGTGCAGCAGGCAGCGCACGGCAACGCGGCGGTGTATGGCGTCAACACCGGATTCGGCAAACTCGCCAACCAGCGTATTAACGCGGCTGATCTCGAAACGCTGCAACTCAATCTGCTGCGCTCGCACGCCGTCGGCGTCGGCGAGCCGTTGGCGGAACGCGTCGTTCGCTTAATCTTGTTGCTCAAGGCGGCCAGTTTGGCGCGTGGCTTCTCCGGTATTCGTGAAGTTGTGATTGAGCGCTTATTTGCTTTTTACAACTTGGGGCTGACACCGGTGATTCCCGGGCAGGGCTCGGTCGGCGCGTCGGGTGATTTGGCACCACTGGCGCACCTTTGTTTGCCACTGATTGGTGAAGGTGAGGTGTTTTTTCAGGGCGAGCGCGTGTCGGCGAGTGTCGCGTTGGCCAAAGCGTCGCTGACGCCGATTCGACTGACGGCCAAAGAGGGGCTCGCGTTGATCAACGGCACGCAAGTCTCGACCGCGCTCGCTATCGATGCGCTGTTCGCGACTGAGCGCGTGTTTGAAGCGGCCGTCATCGCCGGGGCGGTGACGCTTGACGCGGCGCGCGGCAGCGATGGCCCGTTCGATGCGCGCATTCACGCCGTGCGCGGCCAGCCCGGCCAGATCGATTGCGCCGCCGCCTATTTGGCGCTCACTGCCCACAGTGAAATTCGCCAGTCGCATCTGGAAGGCGACGATCGGGTGCAGGATCCTTATTGCTTGCGCTGTCAACCGCAGGTGATGGGCGCCTGCCTAGATCAGATGCGCTACGCGGCACAGGTGTTGTTGCGCGAAGCCAACGCGGTCACCGATAACCCACTGGTGTTCGCGGATAGTGGCTCGTTGTTGTCCGGTGGCAATTTCCACGCCGAGCCGGTGGCGCTGGTGGCAGACGCGTTGGCGGTCGTCATTGCTGAAATCGGCGCGATTTCCGAGCGCCGCACCGCCATGCTGGTCGACACCGTTGTCTCGCGCCTGCCGGCATTTTTGACACCGGAGCCGGGACTCAATTCCGGTTTTATGATCGCGCATGTCACCGCGGCATCGCTGGCATCGGAAAACAAATCGCTCGCCCATCCGGCCAGTGTGGATAGTCTGCCGACCTCAGCCAATCAGGAGGATCACGTCAGCATGGCGACCTTCGCCGCGCGCCGCTTGCAGAGCATGCTGCGCAACACCGAATACATCGTCGCCATCGAGCTGCTCGCGGCGGCGCAGGGCATCGAGTTCTTGCGTCCGCTGAAGAGCTCTGCCGTCATTGAGGGGGTGCTGCTGCTACTGCGCGCCGTGTCGCCGCCGATGATGCAAGACCGCAGTCTGGCGGCAGACATCGAACGCGTGCGGACGTTAGTCGCCGCAGGCCGCGTCGGCGCGACCGGTGAAGCGAAGGTTTTGGCGTTGACGGCGCTGCGCTTGCCTTGAGCCACGTTGCATGTGCCCGAGGTATCTGCCGCAATCAAAAAATAAAACTCATTGTCTGGTGCGGTGTTTCAGGCAAAAATGTCTGGAAGTGCCCGCCAAATGGACATTTTCACTTCTTGTTGCCAAGTGAACTCGGATTGCGCGAGTGCGCGGGTGCCGATAGTTCCGTTATCCTGTGTGCACTGCTGCTGCGCCCATTTTTTGCGTCATGACCGCTATTGACCCGCGCGAACTTTTTGGGCTTACTTCGACACGCGTTTGCCAATTAGGACACTGCCACTTATGAACACACCAAGCGATACTCCCGCTGCCGGACGTCGCGCACGGCTGCGCTTCGGCGAGTTGCTGGTCAGCGAAGGTGTGATCACCCCTGAGGCACGCGATCAAGCGCTCGCTGCCAGCGCGTCCACCGGCCAGCGCATCGGCCGTGTGCTGGTGCAAAGTGGCGCCATCAGTGAAGTCGCATTGGCGATGTTGCTGGCCAAACAACTCGGCATCGCGTTCATCAACCTCAGTCAATTCGAGTTTCGCCCCGAGTTGGTTAAGATGCTGTCCGAGACGACAGCGCGACGCTGTAGCGCCATCGTGCTGGAAAAACAGCCTGCTGGCTGGTTGGTCGGCATGGCCGATCCGAGCGACATCAGCAAAATCGATACCATCGAACGCGTGCTCAAGAACACCGTCACACCGGTCGCTTGTCCGGAGAACCAAATTTTGTCGGCGCTTGATCGGTACTATCGTCGCACCGACGAGATCTCCGGGCACGCCCGCGCGCTGGAAAAAGACGTCGGCGGGGCAGGCGAGCGGGTTGCCTCAGTGGCGAGCGCGAGCGAGGATTCACCGGTTGCGCGATTGTTGCAATCGCTGCTTGAAGATGCGGTGCAAGTGCGCGCCAGCGACGTGCACATCGAACCACAGGAGCGTTCGTTGCAAATCCGTTTTCGCATTGACGGCGTGCTGCACCAGCAAAATGAGGTCGATGTCAGCGTCGCCAGCGCATTGACGCAGCGACTCAAGCTGATGGCGGATCTTGATATCGCCGAGCGCCGCTTGCCGATGGATGGCCGCTTTTCGGTGAAGGCGCGCGATCGTGAAATCGACGTACGCATGTCGACCTTGCCCGGGCAACACGGCGAATCGATCGTGCTGCGCTTGCTCGACCAATCGGGTGCCGTGCGTGGGCTCGATGCGATCGGCATGCCAGACGCCATGGTGTTGCGCCTGAGAACCATCCTCGATGCGGGATCGGGCATGGTGCTGGTGACCGGGCCAACGGGCGCTGGCAAAACGACAACGCTGTACGCGGCGTTGTCCGAGATCGATCTGGTGTCACAAAAGGTTGTGACTGTCGAGGATCCGGTTGAATACCGCTTGCCCGGCATCGTACAAGTGCAGGTCAACGACAAGATTGAACTGACCTTCGCGCGGGTGCTGCGGGCAACCTTGCGGCAGGACCCGGACGTGGTGCTGGTGGGCGAAATGCGCGACGCCGAGACGGTCGAGGTCGGCTTGCGTGCAGCACTTACTGGGCACATGGTGCTATCGACACTGCATACGCGCGACGCGCCGAGCGCGATTTTCCGACTGCTGGATATGGGTGCACCGCCCTATATGGTGGCGACGTGCCTGCGCGCCGTCGTTGCCCAGCGGCTGTGTCGACTCAATTGCAAGAGCTGCAGCCGCGTGTTCCCGACGTCGGTGCAGGAGCGGGCGTGGCTCAGTTTGATTGGCGGCGGCGAGGGTTCAAGCGTCGAAGCCCAGCGTGGGTCGGGGTGTACCCAGTGCGGTGGCACTGGTTATCGCGACCGCACCGGTTTGTACGAGATTTTTGTCATGGACGAGGAGCTCACCAAAGCCGCGATTGAAGGTGCAGGCGCACCGTTCCTTGCGGCGGCGCGGCAGCGCATGCGCGGGCATACGCTCGCCGATCACGCGTTCGCGCTGGTGAGCCAGGGTCTCACCTCAGTTGCAGAGGCCATGCGCGTGGTCAGTAGCGGCGAGGATTAAGCCGCATGCCAGCCTACACCTACAGCGGGCGAAATGCGGCGCTGGAACTCGTGACGGGAACCATCGAGGCGGAGTCGACCGAAGCAGTCGTGCAGCAATTGGTCGCACGCGGCGTTGCGGTGGTGGATGTCAATGCCGCGCGCATGGTCGAGGCCGATGTGGTGGCACCGTCGTGGTGGGAAAAGTTCAACGCACCGCGCATCACACCTGACGATGTCATTCTGTTTACGCGGCAAATGTACACTTTGCAGCGGACGTCGGTGCCGATTCTGCGTGCCCTGGACGGACTCAAGGAGTCGACGGCCAATCGTAGTCTGGCGGCGGTGCTGGGTGATATCCGTTACGACCTCGATCAGGGGCGCGACTTGTCGACAGCGATGGGGCGCCACCCCGAGGTGTTTTCGCTGTTTTACGTCGCGATGGTAAAAGTCGGCGAGATCAGCGGTCGCATGGCAGAGGTGTTCAACCGGCTGTTCATTCACCTCGAGTTCGAGAAAGACGTGCGTGAGCAGGTGCGAGCTGCGCTGCGCTACCCCAGCTTTGTGTTAATCGCTTCAGCCATCGCGATGGTCATTCTGAACATGTTCGTCATTCCGGTTTTTGCCAACGTATTCGCTGGGATGAATGCCAGCTTGCC
>JBCKPN010000102.1:0-6451 GCA_038901695.1 Usitatibacteraceae bacterium | reverse complement strand
TAGGTTTCGTTCACGCCAATCGTAAAAGCCTGCCTTGGATACCGTAATCACCCTGTAATCACCCGGCACAGTGTGGTGACACGGTGGTACAATCGCTGGCGCTCGATAAAGGCATACTTCACCGCGACTGTCTCGCGAAGAATGCCGTCGCTTTTTTTAAGATGTCGCGCTCTTCTTTCAGCACCGCCACTTCGTGGCTTGAGCCGACTGTTCTCGGCTTCGATTGGGCTGACGGCAATCAGGCGCTTGGCGTTGATGCTGCCCAACTTGTCGGCTTTGGATAGCTTCACCCAGTTGTGTAGCGTCTGCGACGAGATGTCGAGCCGACGGGCAACTTCGCTTTGAGTGAGACCTTGTGCGCTGACGAGCTTGACTGCCTCAGCCCGGAATTCAGCGGTAAACGTGCGTTTCGTAACGGCTTGCATTGCACTTCTCCATGGTGTCCGTTTTAGCGAGCCCCTTCCATACCATCACCATGCAAAAACTATAAAAGAAATTTTGAATACATGAAAACTGCCTACCTCATTTTGGTACACCGCTATCCGCAACAGTTCATGAGACTTTTTAGAGCAATTTACCACCCCAATAATTACTATTTGATACATGTGGACAAGAGAGCGGGGGGGGGGGGACTACATACGGAGATACAAGATTTCTTGGCAAGCTTTTCTAATGCACACCTCTTGGAGAGTCAAAACGTAGTCTGGGGTGGATATAGTATGGTGGATGTTGAATTAAGGGGCATCAAAGAGTTATTGAAGATCAGTGCTGAATGGGATTTTTTTATCAACCTTAGCGGACAGGATTATCCGCTAAGGTCGCAGGCTTTTATTCAAGATTTTCTTAGCCAGAACGAAGGAACGGATTTTATACAAATTCTCGATCAGGCAAAGGAACGTCCCGACACCATGAATCGCGTTGAAAACTACTTTGTTGAAACTGATAATGGATTTTCAGGGACGCCATACAAGAGACTCTATCTTCCAGATGTAACACCTTACATCGGTGGTCAATGGATGATGTTGAGTAGAGAGTGCTGTGAATTCATTTGTTGTAGTGGTGAAGTAGAAAAGTTAAAGAGCTTCTATCAGAATACCCTGATACCAGATGAAGGTTTCTTTCAAACAGTACTAATGAACACCAGTTACAGCGGCACCATTGTAAACGACGATAAAAGAGCGATTATCTGGATACCAGATGGAGACATCAAACTGCGCCCAAAAACCTTCATGGCAAACGACGCTGACTTTCTATTAGCAAGTGATGCGCTGTTTGCCCGTAAATTCAATGAAATTGTTGACTCAACCATCTTTGACATATTGGAGTCAAAGCGTCAGATTTCCAATTACACGCTGGCTAACAAGGCGCTCCAGCCGACCGCTTTCCGCTACGCTCCAAGCGTCGGCTCAGCTTTACGTTATCACGACCGGATTGCTGGACAACTTGTTCACGTAACATGACAGCACTGTCGGCGCGAGGCGTCGAAGCGAAAATCACTGCGAGGTGAGCGATGAGCATGACCGTATCTGAGCTGTTAACCGACAAGGCCAAGCAGGCACCGGCGGCGACGCTGTTTAGCATCGGATCGGATGCCGGGCTGGCCGAGGCCGTCGCGTTCATGAATGAAAAAGGCATCAGCTCCGTGATCGTCACGCAGAGTGGCAAGATGCAGAGCCTCATCACGTTAGGTTAAATTCTCGCCGCGTTGCACGCACGCGGCGCTGCCATCATGCAAGCGCAATGTCGTCAGGTCATGAAAGCCAATCCGCCGACGGCAACGCCGGAGGATTCGGTCGATCATCTACGCAGCCTGATGACGGAACTGCACATCACGCACGTTCCGGTGATGAAAGCCGACCAACTGGTCGCCATCCTGTCGTTTCACGACATCACCCGCAGCGCCATCAAGGATATTGCATTCGAGAATCAGTTTGCTGAAGCAATACATCAAGAACTGGCTCGCGTAGTTTCAGCGGACGCTAATCGAATGCTCCTTGGCGGATCGTCGGTCGCATCCCGTGTGGCGCGGCGTTCTTGCGAGCGACGTAGCGGGTCCCTGCTCTTCGCCTCCCGCCAGCTATCTCAAATCAGCTCCTCAAACAGTACATCAAGAACTGGCCGGCCTGACGCGAATTAGCGCAGCGCGTAGTCGAGCGCGATGCCGGCAAACACCGCCGCGCCAAACCAGCTGTTGTGCAAAAACGCGCGAAAGCATTGCTCGCGCACTCTGCGGCGGATTAGCTGGTAGTGATACAACGCAATGGCCGATGCAACCGTGAGGCCAATCCAATACGGCCAGCCGAGTCCGATGAATTTGCCGATGCCCACCAGCATCGCAAGCGTCACCAGATAGCAAAACATGACCGCGGCGACATCAAAGCGGCCGAACAAAATGGCGGACGTCTTGATGCCGATTTTTACATCGTCGTCGCGATCAACCATCGCGTATTCAGTATCGTAGGCGATGGTCCACAGCGCGTTCGCTGCTAACAACCACCACGCGATGGCAGGCACCGTGTTGGTCGCGGCGGCGAAGGCCATCGGAATGCCGAAGCCGAACGCGATGCCAAGATAGGCTTGTGGCATGACAAAAAAACGCTTGATGAATGGATAGCTTGCCGCTAGCAGGGCGGCGACGACAGCAAGTTGCAGTGTGAGCGTATTCAGAAATGCGATCACCAGCGCCAAGGCCAAGAGCGCGAGGATGGTAGTGACGACGAGCGCCTCGCGCGGTGAAATCAGACCGGCGGCGAGCGGGCGCTGCGCAGTGCGTTCGACATGGCGATCAATGTCGCGGTCGGCAACATCATTAATCGCGCAACCGGCGGAGCGCATCAGCAACGTGCCGAGTGTAAACACAATCAGCAACGTCAGATTAGGAACGCCGCTTGAGGCGATCCAGAGTCCCCATAACGTCGGCCACAGCAACAGCAACGTGCCGATGGGTCGATCAAACCGAATCAGCTGCAGGTACAACGTGATGCGCGAGGGCGGGTTGGCGGCGTGCATGGCGCTATTTTGCGGTGACCAAGTTTCAAAAACGAAAACTCAAACACAAGCAAGGACGGGCGTTTTCAGGCTGTTGTGGCTGAAACCGCGCGCCCTTATTGGTGTTTTGTAATTGAAGGCAGAAACACTTCGGTGACCAGCAACGGTTGTCCGCCCTTGAGAAACACGCTGCGACGCGCCCACGCGGCGGTGCCGATGCCAGCCGTCTGAAGGAGCGCGTGCCCGGGGTGCAATTGCCGGTACTCCATCGGCATACGCGACACCAGTGGATCGTGAAACAACATCTCCGCCAGCGGTCGCCCGCCGAGCCGCGCCAAGCCGCGCCACGCGCCGCGCAACGAATCAGGATGAACGGCGGTGTGGGCAAACACCAGTGGCGTATTTGCAGACCGCAACATCACTTCGCGAATCATCGCCAGTTGCCCGCCCCGCAAGCCGAGCGCTCGGCGCTCATCGATCAGCGGCAAATCGAGTTGCTGACCGAGTCGCAGCAGATTGAATGCATCAAAGTGCGTAACGATGCGCGCCGTCAGTGAGCCACGATCCGTCATCCACGGGCGCAACGGACCCATCGGTGGCATTTGCTGCCACGCGTCCGGTTGTGTGAGTTTGACGGTTCTCATCGGCGTAGTCAGGCTTTCAGATAGTGCTGGCGTGAGCCGAGCCAACGCGACAAGTGTTTATCGGCGTTGAGAGCATCGTTGCTCAGCATCCACGTCGCGGCGTTGCGTGCGGCGTCGAGAAGATCAATGTCGCGCTCGATATCCGCAAATCGCAACAACGGTGCGCCGGATTGTCGTGCCCCCAGATGTTCACCGGGGCCGCGCAGCAACAAATCCTGACGCGCGATTTCAAAGCCATCGGTGCATTCATAAATGACTTTCAATCTTGCGCGCGCCAATGTACCGAGTGGCGATTGATAAAGCAGTATGCAAGTGCTTTGCTTGGCACCCCGCCCGACGCGCCCGCGCAACTGGTGCAGCTGCGACAGCCCCATGCGCTCGGCGTGTTCGATGACCATGATGGTCGCGTTGGACACATCGACGCCGACTTCGATGACGGTCGTGGCCACCAGCAACTGGATGTCGTTGGCGACAAATCGTTGCATCACGTCGTTCTTTTCGGCGGGCTTCATACGACCGTGCACCAAGCCCACGCGCAATTCGGGAAACTCGGTCGAAATACGCTCGAACGTATCGACTGCGGTTTGCAGTTGCAATTTTTCACTCTCTTCAATCAGTGGGCAAACCCAGTAGGCTTGACCACCAGAGGAGCACGCGGCGCGAATGCGTTCCAGCAATTCGTCGCGCCGTGTATCGGCAAGCAAGCGCGTCGCAATCGGCGTGCGACCGGGCGGCAGTTCGTCGATGATTGACACATCCAGATCGGCGAAGTAGCTCATCGACAGCGTGCGCGGAATCGGTGTTGCGCTCATCATCAACTGGTGCGCCTCTTCGAATTCATTTTTTCTAGAACCGGCTTTTTCGCGCAGCGCCAATCGCTGACCGACGCCAAAGCGGTGTTGCTCGTCGATGATGGCAAGCCCCAGATTGGCAAAACGCACGCCTTCCTGAAACAGCGCGTGCGTGCCAATCGCCAACTGCGTTTGCCCATCGGCAATCGCGGCAATGGCCTCACGCTTTGCCCGGGCTCTCAGACTGCCCGTCAACCAGGTGACCGTGACGCCAAGCGGGGAGAGCAGCTCGGAGAGTTTGCGAAAGTGTTGTTCAGCCAGAATTTCGGTTGGCGCCATCATCGCCACCTGAAATCCGTTTTCGATTGCCTGCGCCGCAGCGAGTGCAGCCACCACCGTTTTGCCAGACCCGACATCACCTTGCAGCAAGCGCTGCATTGGGTGTCGCTTGACGAGGTCCGCTGAAATTTCCGTCACCGTGCGCTGCTGTGCCCGGGTCAAGGCGAACGGTAACGCTGCCAGCATTTGCGTGGTGATCTGGTGGCGAGGGCGCATGCAAGGCGCGCTCTTGGCGTCGCGTGCAGCACGCGCTTTTTTCATCGCCAATTGCTGCGACAGCAACTCGTCAAACTTGATGCGTCGCCACGCCGGGTGCGTGCGTTCGGCAAGGCTGGCGAGGGAGGCATCGGGCGAGGGTCGGTGCAACGCGAACACCGATTCGCGAAACGGCTGCAGGTGTTGCTGCGCACGAATGGTGGCCGGCACACAATCGTCAAACTGGGACTGCGCGTCGAGCGCCCCGAGCGCGCGGTCGATGACGCGCCGAATCGCCACTTGCGACACGCCTGCTGTTGTTGAGTAGACCGGTGTCAAGGCTTCCGGCACGGCGTCGCCCGCATTGACGATGCGGTAGCGTGGGTGCACCATCTCCGCACCAAAGAAACCCTGGCGCACTTCGCCAAACAAGCGCAGGCGCTTGCCGACCGCCATCTGCTTGACCTGACTGCCGTAGAAATTCAGAAAGCGCAAAGTCAAAACATCATCCCCATCGCGCGTTTGCACCACCAATTGGCGACGCGGGCGATAGGCGACTTCGGTGTGAAAAATTTCGACCTCGACCTGACAGTCAACGGCGGTCAGCGCATCGCGTACTCTTGTGATGCGCGTCTCGTCTTCGTAGCGCATCGGCAAGTGCAACGCAAAGTCCCACTCGTTGCGCAGCCCGATGCCGCCGAGCTTTTGGGCAAGCGACGAGGGGGCTTTCTTGGGAGCGGTCTTATTGGGCGTTGCGCGCGGCATAGCCGCATTATTGACGGTTTGCGACGCGGCGGATGATTCGTGCGATAGCGCACGTGGAGAACGCGCTTGATTGAAACCGAAAGTCGCCTATTGGCGGGCGGTTTCGAGCATTTTTGACCCGAAGCGCCCTTCAATGCTTGGGTTTGTGCCTAGCCCGTAGGTTGGGTTGAGCGTAGCGAAGCCCAACATCGGGGATTGATCCACATGTAACGTTAGGCAGATAAAGCCTGCCCAACCTACTTGCTGAGCGCGGAAGATTTCCGCTTCCGCATGGCTGAACGGCGACACATCAATCCAAGTCGCCGACCGCGACCTTTTCTCGAATCGTTGCAACGAGACCGCGCCAATACGCTTGTGCTGCTTTGTCCGGAATATCACCCTGGTGTCTCCTTCACTCTCCATAACGGCGATCAAGATCTACTTCCAATTCAAATTTAACTTTCGTCCCGAGATCGCGCAATCTCGCAAATAAAGATTGATCAGACTTTGATAAGGGATACCGATTCGCTCGGAAATCGTTTTGAAATAGCTTATCGATTCTTCGTCAAGACGAATCGTAATTTGCTTTTTCAATTGCGTGGCGTAGGGGTTCTTACGTGATTTGGAGAAATCATATTCATTTCGCATTTTCATCACCTATACCTTATCGATATTTCTTGGCCTCGGATGCCGTCGCTTTGCGCGCAGAAATGATCCTAATGTTTCCACCGCTGCTCCGGTAGCAATGAC
>JBCKPN010000101.1:0-6512 GCA_038901695.1 Usitatibacteraceae bacterium | reverse complement strand
AGTGGATGCGGGCTTTGTCGAGGGCATCAACATCGTCGCAACGCTGAACTCGCACGTCGGCGAAGGACGCAACGCGCCGAAGATTCTGCTCGCGAGTGAATCGCCGTTGAGCGGCAAGACCGCGTATGACGGCATGGTGCTCAAACCCTTCGCACGCGAGTCGATCTTGAACGCGGTGGTGGGGCTCGGACTTGCTGCGGCGGGGAGTAGTGTAGTGCTTCGCACTTAATGCGACATAAAAACGCGTCTTTTCCGCCGACTCTGCGTTGCAAATGCACGCAATAGCGGTGCTATTGCTGTGCTTTGCGCCTTGATTCGACGAAAAATCCATCGTTTTTACAAGTCCCCTTTTGTGGGATAAGTCGCACCAAGCACGAAGCACTATACTAGCGACAAAAGTTACCGGCCAGTCGTCACGCCGTCACACTTTGGACACGCATCCAGTATCGCGGCAACAACTTCCACAAACCCGGCACCACACCGCGCGGCCGACACATACGCCGGCATCGTGTCGAGTTGCGCCACCAAATCGCGCACATTCGCCACCCCCACCGCATGTGGAAAAAATCCAAACATCGACTGATCGTTCGGCGAATCGCCGACGAACACGTAGTGCGATTTGTCAGTGTCAAGATCCACGCCAAAACTCTCGCGCATCATGCGTTTGGTGGTTGTGAGTTTGTCGTACTCACCGAACCAGCCGTTGACGTGAATCGAACTAATCTTTGCCGTGAGGCCTGCGGTTTCCATCAGCCGCTTGATGCGCAACACGGATTCCACCGGTAGCCGCGTCACGTCCTCACAGTAATCGATGGCGATGTCGGCTTCGCGATAGGCTTGATCTGTCGCCATCGCGCTGCCCGGCACCTCGCACAAAATTTGTGTCGCAATGACGTCGAGCCGCGTGCGATTTGTGCGCCGCATCGCAGCGTCGGTGACATAGCAGCGTTCAAGTTTTTTCACTGCGGTGTCATAGCGAAAATAAAACGCGCCATTTTCGCCAACCACCGCGTCGCCCGGCCACATGCGCGCAATGTGATCGCACCATCCCGCTGGGCGACCGGTGATCGCAAATAGCATCAGTCCCGCCGCCTTGGCACGCCACATCGCGGCGTAAGCGTCTGCGGTGAGCTTAGAGCCTGTTCCTCAATAACATGAACATTTGACTCGCTGGGCTTGGGCGCGCTGCGTCGTTGCGAATCGCTTGTGTGGCTCGCCACACGGCGCGCTCCGCGCCTAGCATCGCATCCCAATCCAGCGGCCAAATGTCCAAGTTATTTCGTTACAGGCTCTTACCGCCGGTGGTAAGCGTGTCGTCTATATCGAAAAACAAACCTCTAATATTGGCGCGGTCTTTCAAGGCAAAAGGGCTCAAAGGGCGCATCAGTGCTGCACTTTAAGCTTGTGTTCGATAAACGCAGCCGCTCTCGCGCGCTCGTCGGCATCCATGTGCAAGCCACACTTGGTGCGTCGCCAGAGAATGTCGTCAGCACTCATGGCCCACTCTTCGCGTATCAGGAATTCAATTTCTCGCTCGCACAAAAGATTGAGCCCCATGCCGAATATTTCGCCCATGTCGGCAATATTGCGCACGCCCGCCAGCACCCGCGCGGCACGATCACCGTGACGCAACACCAGACGATGCATGAAATCCGGCGGCACACCGGCGTGCTTGGGCATTAGCGAGCGTGCGTATTGATCAACGCTGTCAAACCCATCAAGCGTGCCACCAGGCAACGGCGTTTCGCTGGTCCAGGCGCCGCGCATCGGCGGCAGCAACGGCGCTAGCTTCGCAAGCACATGTTCGGCCAGGCGACGGTAGGTCGTGAGCTTGCCGCCGAATACACTCAGCAGCGGCATCCGCCGCGCCGGCGCGTCGAGTCGCAGCACATAGTCACGCGTGATGGCGCTCGGATTCGCGTCGCCGTCGTCATACAGCGGCCGCACACCAGCGTAAGTCCAGACAATATCGCGAGGAAAAAGCGGCTTGGCGAGCACCTGATTGGCAGCGTCGAGCAAGTAGCGCGTTTCTTGCTCGGAAATTTCCGGTTTGGCGTTGACGTCGTCGACCGGTACATCGGTGCTGCCAATCAGCGAGTAGCGACCTTCATACGGAATGATGAACACCACGCGCCCATCCGCGTTTTGCAATAAGTAGGCGTGCGGTTCTTCATGCACCCGACTGACCACGATATGACTGCCTTTGACCAGCTTGATGCTGTCAGTGGTGTCGATGGCAAACGTATCGTCGAGCAGCGCTTTGACCCACGGCCCCGCGGCGTTGACCACCGCGCGCGCTTGCAGTGTCGCGCCCTGCCCGGCCGCGGAGGTCACCTGCAACTGCCAGCTCTCGTCGCCGCGTCGCGCCGATGCCAATCGTGTGCGCGTGAGGATAACAGCGCCCTGTTCGCGCGCCGCGACGGCATTGAGCATCGTCAGCCGTGCGTCATCTACTTGTGTGTCCAAATAAATGAAGCCGCGACGAATGCCCGAACGCAGCGCGGCACCCCAAACCGCGTCCGGAAATCTGACGCCACGCGACTTCGGCAACGACGAGCCGCCGCCCAGATGATCGTAGATGAATAATCCGCTGCGAATCATCCACGCCGGACGCATGTGGCCATCGTGCGGCACCACAAACGCCAGCGGGTGAATCAGGTGCGGCGCGATCTTGAGCAGCGTTTCGCGTTCCTGCAACGATTCGCGTACCAGCCGAAAAGCGTATTGCTCAAGGTATCTGAGGCCACCGTGAATGAGCTTTGTGCTCTGGCTGCTAGTGGCACTCGCCAGATCGTGTTGCTCGATCAACACCACTGACAGCCCACGCCCCGCTGCATCGCGCGCGATACCGCAACCGTTGATGCCGCCGCCGATGATGGCCAAGTCGTAGATCATTGTGGGCAGCACGCGTCGATGAAAACAAAACCTGCATCCACAGATGAACACAGATGAACACGGATCACGTCAAAACCGCATGGATCATGTCGCCGGCGATTTGGAGGGACGACCATTGCCATATGGTGCATTTATCTGTGCCTATCTGTGTTCATCTGTGGAAAACGACTAGACCCAACGCTCGCGAAACCGCTCCAACCACAGTAACGAAAATGCCGTCTTGGTATCGGTGATCTCGCCACGGCCCACGCTCTCGACGGCATCGCACAAACGCATGGTGAACACCTCAAGAAATTCGCCTTTGTCGCGCCAATGCCCGACAAAACGTACCGACTTGGCGATGTATAGCTCAATGTGCTCATTCGCGTAGCCGATAGTCGGGTGCATGGTCATGGCGTGCTGCCAGTGGTCTGAGACGTAGCCGGTCTCCTCGAGCAACTCGCGCTTGGCCGTCTCCGGCTCGGGTTCACCATCGTCAATCTTGCCCGCAGGAAGTTCAATGAAGTGTTTGCCGACTGGATAACGATATTGGTGCTCGAACAGCAGGGTATCCGCATCGATGAAAGCCGCAATGACGACCGCTCCCGGATGCAACACGTATTCCCGGTGTGATTCGCTACCATCCGGCAGACGTACGCGGTCGGTGTGCATGCGAATGAACTTGCCGTCGAGCACCTGCTCGGTCTCGATGTGGTGCTCGGTCAGATCAGGGAACTTCATGTTATGCATTCGTGCACCATCTTTGCTGACGTGTAGGCGACCGTCGACCAAGTTCAAATGCAATCCACAGATGAACACAGATGGACACGGATAAGGTCAAAAGCAGGGGCAACTTTTTGAGGTTCGCAACACAACCGAATCGCCGGAAACATTGGGCGGGAGTTCTTATCTGTGTTCATCTGCGTCCATCTGTGGATACAACCGCCTTCGTTGTAGGGTGCGCCGTGCGCACCGTCACGCACCTGCTTATGGCGCTCGCGGTGCAACCCACAACGCCATCGATGCTATCCGTGTCCATCTGTGTTCATCTGTGGAAAAAAAAGCTATTCCACCCGCCCGTCAAAGCGACTTCTGAATCGCCGACAGACAAACTCCCATCAAACCCGCACCCGGCAACAGTCCCAGCAACAACACGGCAAAGGCGTTGACACCGAGCAGTGCACGCATGGCTTGGCCCGCCACAATCGGCGAATGATCGAGCGGCGCATCCATGTACATCAATTTCACCGCGCGCAGGTAGTAGAACGCACCGATGACGCTCATCAACACGGCATAGACGACCAGCCATGTGTAGCCTGCCTCAAGTGCCGCTTCGAGCACCGAGAGCTTGGCGAAAAAGCCGATAAACGGTGGAATGCCCGCCATCGAAAACATCATCACCAGCATCAAAAACGCCACCCACGGCGAGCGTGTGTTCAAGCCTTTCAGATCGTCGAGCTTGTCGGCTTCGAACCCGTCTCGCGACAGCAGTATGATGATGCCAAACGCGCCAAGCGTCATCAAGGCATAGGTGATGATGTAGAACATCGACGCGGCGTAGCCATGCTTGCTCCCGGCCAGAATGCCCAGCAACAAGAAACCCATGTGGGAAATGGTCGAGTAGGCCAGCATGCGCTTCAAGTTGGTCTGTGCAATGGCGATAATATTGCCGACCGCGAGCGAGCCAATGGCAAGAATCACCAGCATGCCCTGCCATTCGCCCGATGCACCGGCGAGACCGTCGCCGAGGATACGAATCACAAAACCAAACGCGGCAATCTTGGACGCCGAACCAATGAACATCACCATCGGCGTTGGCGCACCTTCGTAGACATCCGGCACCCACATGTGAAACGGCACCGCGCCGAGCTTGAACGCGAGGCCTGCCACCACGAACACGATGCCAAACGTAATCAACGGATCGTTGGCGCGTGATAACTCGATGGTCTTGGCAATGACCGCAACATCGAGCGAGCCGGTGCCGCCATAAATCATCGACATGCCGTACAGCAACAGTCCAGATGCGAGCGCGCCAAGGATAAAGTACTTCATCGCCGCTTCGGTCGATGTTGCCGAATCGCGGTTGAGCGCCACCATGGTGTAGGTTGAGAGCGCCAGAATTTCCAGCCCAAGGTACAGCGCAACAAAGTGATTGGCCGACACCATGACCATCATGCCGAGTGTCGCAAACAGCATCAGCAGCACAAACTCACCGGTGAAAAGCTTGCGAAGGGCGAGGTAATCACGGCTGTAGACCAGCACGATGCCAACACTCACGAGCAGCGCGATCTTTAGCACCACAGCCAATTGGTCTGCCACAAACATCCCGGAAAAACCAAACCGCGGCGTGTCAGCTGCCCCTGCGACGACCAGACCAGCCACCGCGAACAGCAGCACCAGCGTCATGCGCAATAAGTTGGTCGCCCGATCCTTTTGCGTACTGAAAAGGTCGAACACCATGATGACGAAAATGCCGCCAAGCAATACCAGCTCAGGCAAGGCCAGCAGCATGTTGACTTCTGAGAGTGTCATGTGGTGGTGACCAAATTAGTTTAGTTTGCCAATGGCAACGTGTTTGAGCAGCGCATCGACCGTAACGTGCATCACATCGGTGAATGGCTTCGGGTAAACGCCCATGAAGATAATCAACAGCGCCAGCGCTGTGAGAATCACAATTTCGCGCGCATTGATATCGGTCAGTGCGCGCACGTCGTCATTGGCGATGTCGCCAAAAATGACGCGCTTGACCATCCACAGCGAATACGCGGCACCGAGCACGAGAGTTGTGGCGGCGACGAACGCGTACCAGAAATTCACTTTCATGGCACCGAGGATCACCATGAACTCGCCGACAAATCCCGACGTTGCCGGCAGACCCGAATTGGCCATCGCGAACAGCACGGCGAAGAAAGCAAACTTGGGCATGGTGTTGACCACGCCACCATAGGCGGAAATTTCGCGCGAATGCACGCGGTCATACAACACGCCAATGCAAAAGAACAGCGCCGCCGAAATGAAGCCGTGCGAAATCATTTGCACCAGCCCGCCCTCGACACCTTGCACATTGAAGATAAAAAATCCCAGCGTGACAAATCCCATATGAGAGATAGATGAGTAAGCAATCAACTTTTTCATGTCCGACTGCACCAGTGCAACAAGGCCGATGTAGACCACGGCAATCAACGACAGCGCAATCATAAAACCCGACAGCGCCTGGCTGGCATCCGGTGCGATCGGCAAATTGAATCGCAAAAAACCGTAGGCACCGATTTTGAGCGTGATGGCCGCCAGAATCACTGAGCCACCCGTCGGCGCTTCGACGTGCGCATCCGGCAACCAGGTGTGCACCGGCCACATCGGCACCTTCACGGCGAAGGAGGCAAAGAAGGCGATGAAAATTAACGTCTGCGCGGTGATGCCGAGCGGCACGCGATGGAAGTCGAGGATATCGAAGCTGCCATTGGTGACGTTGTACAAATAAATGAGCGCAACCAGCATCAACAGCGAGCCGAGCAGGGTGTAGAGGAAGAACTTGACGGCGGCGTACACGCGTCGCGGTCCACCCCACACGCCGATGATCAGAAACATCGGGATCAGCATCGCTTCAAAAAACAGGTAAAACAGAATCGCGTCGGTGG